>DATKFS010000120.1:0-18155 GCA_035511275.1 Novosphingobium sp. | reverse complement strand
TATCCGCCCTCAGGTAACCCTCGTGCCCCGGCTTGCCGACCTGGTTGGGCGCGATCACTTCGGCCATGTTGCCGAGCCCCGCCTCGTGGTGATCGAGCCCGGTGAGCAGCATCGAGCGGGTGGGCGAGCAGGTCGGCGCGGTGTGGAAGCCGGTCAGCTTGAGCCCACGCGCGGCGAGTGCATCGAGGTTGGGTGTTTCGATCTCGCCACCGAAGGCGCCGATATCCGAATAGCCGAGGTCGTCGGCGACGATCACGAGGAAATTGGGCCGTTTCGCCTGCTGGTCCTGTGCCGCCGCGGGCACCCCGGCGGCGAGCGTGGCGCCCGCTACCAGCCAAGTAAATTTGCGTATCATGTCGCTCTCCCTTGCAATGTCTTGACCCGCGCGCTCACCACCGGACCCTGAGCGTCGCGCCTACGGTGCGCGGGTCGCCCACCGACCCTGCGATCACGCCGAACGTCCCGGGCGACCGGGATATGTAATAGTCCTCGTTCGTCAGGTTGCGGGCCCAGAAGGCGAAGTCGTAGACGCCGTCCGCCGTCCTCAAACCGATGCGGGCGTTAAGCAGGCCGTATGCGGGCACCTCGCCGTAGATGCTGTTGGTCGGCGTTGCGTTGAACGACGAGCGGTGGAGATAGTCGGCGTGGGCGTAGACCTCGAAGGTCTCGTCCAGCGGCTGCGCCACGTCGGCGCCGAGCGAGTAGGCGAACTTCGAGACGCCGGGCAGCCTCACGCCGGACAGGTCCTGGACCTGCACCGTTCCCGGGATCGCCAGTTCGGGCCGCTGCGGCGCATTGGCGTAGCTGACGTACTTGGCATCGGTATAGGCCGCCGATGCCGTCAGGTTGATCCACCGGCTGGGGGACCAGCCAAGGTCGGCCTCGATGCCCTTGGAGCGGACCTTGGGGATATTGGCGATGTACTGGTTGGTCGTGGTGGTGCCGGGGATCTGCTCGGACACGTTGGCCTGGTAGTCCCTGATCTCGGTCAGGAACGCCGCGGCGTTGAACGTCACCCGGCGGTCGAACAACTGCGACTTCAGGCCAATCTCGTAGGCATCCACCGTCTCGGGGTCCACCGTCGGCCGGCTCGCACCGCCTGCCGTGACGTTCAGGCCGCCGGACTTGCTCCCGCGCGAGTAGCTGGCATAGACCAGCGCGTCGGGCCTGACCTTGTAACCGAGCGTGAGCAGGCCGGAGACTGCGTCGTCCTTGAGCGCCGCATCGAAGGACAGGTTGCTGAGCTGGTTGGCCGGCGCGTTGCGGATCGCGGTGACGGCGGCGACCTGCGCGGGCGTGAGCGTCGAGAGGTCCACCCCGCTGCTCGCGACCTGGAAGCGGGTGAACGACCCGTCCTTGTCCTCGTGGGTGTAGCGCAGGCCGCCGGTCAGCGTCAGTTCGTCGGTGACGTGCCAGTCGATCTGGCCGAATGCGGCATAGCTCTTGGTGCGGGGATCGGAATAGCTGTCGGCCTCGAACCCGGTCAGGGCCAGCGCCGTGTTGGCGATGGTCTGGGCGGGAACGGTTGCCGGGTTGAGGTTCCATGCGGCGAAATCCGCGCCGTACTGCGTGGCTCCGTAACCGCGAATGACCTGCCAGAAGTAGAACAGGCCGGCGACGTAATCGACCTTGTTCTCGCCGTTGGAGGCGATGCGCAGTTCCTGGCTGAACTGGCGCTGGAAGTTCTCCTGCTGCCCCTTGATGTTGATCGAGAGCGAGGTGCTGTCGGTGTCGTTTGCGGGATACCAGTCCCACCAGCGATAGGCGGTGACCGAAGTCAACGTTGCCGGGCCGAGGTCCCAATCCACCTGCCCGGACACGCCGTAGCTTTCCATGTTCGCCTGGAACGGGGCGTCAGCATTGCCCACGCGCTGGAACGCGTCAGGCTCGGGCAGAGTGTACCCGGTCCGCGCGGCGCGGTCGAAGATGTTGTTCTGGATCCTCGCGCCGTTCGCGTAAGTCGAGAAGTAACCGTCGATCAGGGTGAGCGAGAAGTGCTGCTTCTGCTTGGAATAGTCCCCGATCACGCGGATCTTGACGTCCTCGGTCGGCTTGACCAGCAATTGCCCGCGTACCGTGAAGTTGTCGTAGTCCTGCGCCTTGCTGAGATCGTAGCGGTTGAGCAGGAAGCCGTCGCGGTGCGTGTCGGCCATGCTCAGGCGGACGGCGACCTTGTCCGCGATGATCGGCGCGGAGCCCGAGGCGCGGATCTGGTGGTAGCCGTAGTCTCCCAGCGTCGCCTCGGCGGTCAGCTCCGGATCGAAGCTCGGCTCGCGCGAGGTGACGTTGATCGCGCCGGCCGTGGTGTTCTTGCCGAACAGGGTGCCTTGCGGTCCGCGCAGGACCTCGACTTGCGCCAGGTCGACAAGGTCGAACTGCGACTGCCCGGGCCGTCCGTAGTAGACCCCGTCGAGATAGAAGCCGACCCCGTATTCCAGCCCGTCCACCGCCAGCGAGGAGTTGGCACCGAGCCCACGGATGTTGATGTTGCTGTTGCGCGGATTGAAGCTGGCGATCTGCAGGCTCGGCACCAGCTGCTGTATCTGGTTGAGCGTGAAGTTCCCGGTGTTCTCGAGCTGGTCGCCGCCGATGACGCTGATCGCCACCGGCACGTCCTGGGTATTCTCCTCGCGGCGACGGGCGGTGACGAGGATGGGCTGCCCATAGCCCGCATCCGCATCGTCGGCGACAACATCGGCCGCGCTCGCCTCGGTTTCCGCCGCGAGCACCGGGGTCGCGGTGACGAGCGCCAGCACGCCCACGCCGAGATGCAGCAGTGCGCGGCGTTTGTGGGCGGGTTCGATTGCTTTCATGATGGTTCCCTGTTTTCCTGTTTTCCGGCGCGGGATCGGCGTCGTCCACGCGCGCGCATGCATTGCGGGAGGCGGTGTCGAGCCGCTCCCAGTCTGGTGTCCGGTTGAAGAAGGGGCCGGGCGGCAGACCGCCGCCCGGCGATCAGCGCGAAGGACGCTCGCCCGCTGCGACCACGCGCACGAGCTGGCGCTGGGCGTTGCCGTAGTCCGCCACGCCCTTGTGCTGCACGGCGCGATTGTCCCAGATCGCGACCGTACCCGGCCGCCACTTGAGGCGCACCTGGTGTTCGGGCTGGGCGAAGCGCTGCTTGAGGTAGTCGAGCAGTTCGCGGCCCTCCGTTTCGGGCACGCCGACAAGCTCCTCGGAGAAGCCCTCGTTCACGTAGAGCACCTTGCGACCGTTGTGGGGATGCGTGATCACCACGGGATGCTGCACGCCGCTGTACCGGCCGAGGTATTCGTCTAGCTCGGCCTTGTCCTCGATCAGCTTATAGGCCTTGCTGTTGGGCCGATGGATCGCCGTCAGCGTATCGATGCGGTCCTTCACATCCGGCGAGAGCCCCTCGTAGGCCGAGATGCCGCTCGACCACACCGTGTCGCCGCCAATGTCGGGCGCGATCACGCTGCGCAGGACCGAGACGAGGTAGGGCTTTTCGAGATAGGTGGCGTCGGCGTGCCACGGGGTTCCGTAATAGGCATTGGCGTAAGGACCGGTGTTCATCGGCTGGATGTCCTCGTCCCGAACGCCCCGGCGCTTGGCGATGCTGTCGGCGACGGGAGGCCCGAATACACGGCCGATCGCGGCCTGCTGGGCATTGTCGATCCCGGTATCGCGGAAGAACAGCACCTGATGCTCCCAGAGCAGCGAGCGCAGGAGCGCGGCGGTGGTCTCCGTGAGCGGGGCAGCAAGGTCGATGCCGCGTATCTCGGCGCCGAGATTGGCCTCGACGCGGAGGACTTCGACGGTACTTCCACCGTGGTTTTCAGCGGCTTTGAGCGTCGTTATCGCGTTCATGATATCCATTCCTTTCAACGGTCTGGGAGCCGAAGCTCAAGATGCGGTTGCGGCTTGCCGGTCGAGTTCCCGGCGCACGGCGGCGTGGGCCTTCTCGTCGAGCGGGAAGCCGCGCAGCAGGAGTGCGGAGCAGAGGTGGGCAAGGGCGGGGCCCATCGCGAAGATCACCAGCAGGGCGCGCAGTGCGTCCGGGCTCTGGCTGCCGGCGGCCGGATCGAAACCGGCCAGGGCGACCAGCGGAAACGCCACACCGACGGCGAGCGCCATGCCGGCCTTCATCGAGATGGAGAATGTGGAGAAGAACAGCGCGGTGCGGTCCTGTCCGGTACGAAGGCGGTGATGGTCGGCGACGTCGGCTACCATGGCGCGCAGCATCAGGTTGCCCGATCCCTGCGCGAGGCCCTGCGCGATCGTCAGGCCGATCAGCAGGGAAAGAGCGTCCGGCGTCACCAGCAGCAGCGAAAGGTTGATCGCCACCTGCACCAGCTCCCCCGTGATCGCGGTGCGGTGCTTGCCGATGCGACCGGCGATATGCATCCAGATCGGCCCGGCCATGATGCCGAACACGAACTGCGAGAGCAGCAGCACGCTGCCCAGTTGCGGCAGGCCCATGTAGAAAGTGACGACGAACAGGAACAGGCTGCCACGCACGCCCTGCCCGAACGTCACCGCAAGATCCGACAGCACGACCCGAAGCAGCAGCTTTTCGCCGAGCACGAGACGCAGAGTGGCGCCAATGCGAGCACGCTCCCGCCTGGGCGGCAGGGACTTGGCGGGCTCGTCGGGAAATGCGCGCAGGGTCAGGAAAGCGGCGGGCACCAGCGTCACCAGGATGACCCCGCCCATCGCCGCAAGGCGAAGGCGATCGTCGCCGGGGCGCAACTGGTCGACCAGCGCCGGAAGCACCATCACCAGCAGCAACGCGCTCGAACTCGCGACCGTCACGAAGGTCGCGATGCGGGTACGCTCATGATACTCGCTGGATATCTCACCGGACCAGGCAAGGTACGGAATCTGGATCATCGCCCAGCCCAGGTAGAACGCGAAGAGCGCTACGCCGAGGTACAGCGGGCCGATCGCGGCGGGCGGGAAGAACAGTGCTACGGTGGCAAGCGCATAGACGGCGATCCCGCCTGCGATCCACGGCCGGCGGCGGCCGAAGCGGCTGTTCGTGCGGTCGCTCAGCGCGCCGACGAGAGGATCGGCAAACGCGCCCCAGAGCCGTTCCGCCAGGAAGATCGTGCCGATGACCGCCAGCGAGATATGGAATCGCTGCGCGTAGATCGACGGCAGGAAGTTGGCGATCGGCACTTGCGCCGCCGCCACCGGAGCCGCCAGTGTGGAGAATGCGGCGAGGCGGGTGAAAGCGATACCCGTTCGCCGCTGACTGGCCTGCGGCAAGGGGTCTAGCAGTGTAGGTGCGAAGCTGGTGGCCATGGCGGACTCCCGAAGCTGCAGGGAGCGACGGGCCGCTGCCTCTCGGCAGGAGACCCGTCGCGATTGGGAACCGTGTCAGGCCGAGGCGTGATCCACGGCCTGCTCCCGGCGCACCGTGGTACTGGTCCGCCCGTCGATGCCGACGGGGACGTCTCCGTGGACCGTTGCGCGGCGCAGCGTGCGGCGCTGCAGCGCGAAGTCGGCGACGGCACGGTGCTGCGTCGCGCGGTTGTCCCAGAATGCCACGTCGCCGGGCTGCCAGCGCCACCGCACCACGTTCTCCTCACGGGTCACGTGTTCCTGCAGGATGTCGAAGATCCGCGCGGAATCCTTCTGGCTCAGACCGACGAAATCGCGCACGAAATGTCCAAGCAGCAGGCTGCGTTCACCCGACACCGGATGGACGCGCACCACCGGATGTTCCGTCTCGTAGATGGTCGAGGCGAAGACATTCTTCTGATAGCTGGCCCGCTCCTTCTGGGCCGCCGAACTGTCCTGCGTGATGCCGAAGCGCGCTGCGTAGTCGTAGTTGTTGGTATGCGTGGCCCAGAGCGTGTTGGCGAGCTGGCGCAAGGCTTCGGGCAGGCCCTCGTAAGCCGTGACGGTGTTGGCCCAGACGGTGTCGCCGCCCGCCTCCGGCACCGTCAGCGCGCGCAGGATCGAGCCTTTGGGATAGGCATCCACGAACGTCACGTCGGTGTGCCAGCTCGAAGCCGCGTAGCCTTCCTTGCTGTCGAGTTCGAGGAGCGTGCGTGATCCTTCGGCCACCGGCACGGTGGGATGGGCGACCGGATCGCCGAACAGCGCGGCGAAGGCCTCGTGTTCCTGGTTGTCGAGGTGGTCCTGGCCACGGAAGAAGACGACCTTGTGCCGGACGAGCGCGGCGTCGATTGCGGCAACCGTCTCCGCGTCGAGATCGCCGGAAAGCCGCACACCGCGGATTTCGGCGCCGATCCGCCCGCCGACCGGAGCGATGTCGAGCGGCGAGGCAGGGTCCTTGGCATTGGGATAGCGGTCGATAAGCGTGGTCATGGTAACGCCTCCAGAATAAGGGCTTGTACAAGGACCGCAGGCGACGCGGACGAACGCCTCCGGCACCGCTGGCGCGGTTGGTGTGTTTCAGGTGTGAGGGCCGGCTATCGGCCGGCGCATCGTCGCGTCATGGCGGAACGGAGGCGGCCTGCGTGTCAGGTCCGGCTCGCCCACCCTGCGGCGATCAGGTCATCGTTTCGAAAGTATGCGCATCGTTTCACCTCATCCTTGCGAGAGGGGAACACGAAGCCTGGCGCTGTCGCCTGAGCATCGCGCGCTTTAGCGGTTGTTTACGCGGAGCAAGCTGCTTCCCGATCAAATGCCGCGGGTCAGTGATTCTACTTGCAACGCGGCTGACCTCCGCCTTGCTCTATGTCTACTTATTTGATTGAGATTAATTCGGTCAATGGAAGTTTTTCTGCAGTGTTGCGAGGCGCAGCTTTCCCGGCCGTTCAAATGACATGCAGATCCCTGAAATACCTTCCGAATTCGCGGCAGAACGGCTTAGGATTCCGTCCGCGCCTCGGTGTCAAAAGCCCGTAGAACTTCGCCGGAGCGATGCGGCGAGCCATTTGCACGCTCGATCCCGGCGTTCCGATCAGCCGGTAAGCTCGTTCGCGGCCCTGAAGGCGGGGCCATCGGTCTGGGACATCATCATCGCCCCGGCCTCGCATCCGCTGACGGCGGGGGAATAGAGATAGCCCTGCCCCATGGTGCAGCCCAGTTCGAGCAGTTGCAGCGCCTGGTCGACCGTCTCGATCCCCTCGGCAACGACGCCTATGCCCAGCTTTGCGGCAATCCCGATGACACCGCCGACGATCGCCTGGCTCGGGGCGTGGGTGACGATCCGATCCACGAAGGACTTGTCGATCTTGATGTAGTCGGCCGGCACGGTCATCAGATGGGTGAGCGAGGCGTATCCCGTCCCGAAGTCGTCGAGCGCTACTCCCAGCCCTCGCGAGCGGATTTCTTCCACGGACTGCCGCACCACACCGGCGTCGTCGTCCATGTACACCGATTCCGTCACCTCGAGGATGAGGTGCTCCAGGGGCACCCCCTCGCGCTCGAACGTCGCCGCGAGGGCGGCATGGATCGACGCGCCGTGGAAATCGGCGGACGATACGTTGATGCTGACGTGCTGGAGGGGAATATCCGCATCGAGCCACGTGCGCGCATCGCGCGCGACCCTTGCCATCATCCGCGCCGTGAGGGCACTCGCGATGTGGGCATCCGTCGTCGCCTCGTGGAAGGCGGCTGCGGAGACGAGGCGGTCGCCCACCCGCATGCGGCAGAGGGCTTCCAGCCCTACGATCTCACCGGTCTCGAGCCGGACCACGGGCTGGTAGTGCGCCTCGATCCGATCCTCCCGCAAGGCCACGTCCACGTCGCGGATCGCGGTCAGGCGGCGCGTCATGCGCGAGCCGATCCCGGGCCAGTAGAGGACATGCCCCCCTCGCCCGGTCTCTTTCGCATGATAGAGGGCGAAGTCGGCATTCTGACGGACCCGCTCGGCCGTGACATCGTCCATCGCCATTACGGCCACGCCCATCGTCGCGCGCGGCACGACCACGTTGCCACCGCAATCGGCCGGCACCCCGAGTTCCTGCAGATATCCCGCCGCGGTCTTCTCCAGCGTCTGCAACGCCCGTTCGGTCCGCACGATGATCGCGAACTCGTCGCCGCCGATGCGGAAGGCCCGCTCGGGAAAGGCCGCGATGGTCAGCCGGTCGGCGACCTGCTTGAGCAGCACGTCGCCCGCATGATGCCCGAAGGTGTCGTTCACGACCTTGAGATTGTCGAGGTCGAGCAGGCACGGCGCCCAACTGCCCGGCTTGCTGCAGTCGAGGTCCGACAATGCGGCGTTGAACGCCGCGCGGTTCGCAAGGCCGGTCAGCGCATCAGTATTGGCGCGACGCTCATACTCCACCACGCGGCGATGGCGGTCCAGCGCGATCGCGCAAAGATGGATGCAACGATCCACGATTTCCCGCTCGAACCGGGTAGGGCACCGGCTCTCGCGATAGTAGAGGGCGAAAGTGGCGATCGGCGTGCGCTGCGAACCGAAGATCGGCCGAGACCAGCAAGCCTTCAGGCCCAACGGCAATACGAGACCTCGGTAGGACTCCCAACGCGGATCTGTTGCGATGTCCTGGGTGGCCACCTCCTCGCCAAGGTAGGCGGCAGTGCCGCAAGTGCCTGCATGGGGGCCGACGGACACGCCGTCGATGGCGGATGAATACGAGGCGGGAAGGCTCGGCGCGGCGAGGGATCGGATGCGGCCGATCGGGTCGATGGTGAGGATCGAGCAGGTGACTTCCGGAAATACGCGCTCGACTTCCAGGCACAGCTTCGACGCCGTGTCGACCAGCGAATCGCCTTTCGCGATCATCTCCAGGATGGTGTTCTGCAGCTCGATCATCGCCACCTTGCTGTGCTGACCACAGGTCGCTCACACTGACATCTAAGTGTTAAGGATTTGTCCGGATATACCAAGTTCCGCCACCGTACTTTTGCTGCCTCTGCGGAAAAATAAAGTCCGGCCCGAACTAGATGCCGAAGGCCTTGGTCATCACGTCGAACGCGCCTTCAAGACCGTGGCGCGTCGTTCCCCGCCGGCCAGCCATGGGCGCCTCCTCGATCACCAGCACGCCCTCGCCCGCCTCCACCTTGTCTTTGAAGAGCTGCTCGTAGCCGAAGAAGTAGGGCCAGAACGTCTCCGTGCGACTGACGGAGTAAGCGAGGTCGGCCGAAAAACCGACGAGTTGCGCCTGGCCGAAAATCCGTCCGCGTTCCGCGCGTTCGACCCGCACTCCGCGGCCGCCCTTCACGACGAGGCGGCACGGTCCGTGGAACACGAGAAAGCGCAGTTGCATCGTCAGCCATGCGTTGAGCGAACCCAGGCGCCAGTGCGCGGTGATGCGCAAGGGCCTGTCGATGGGTTGGACCACCGCCGCCAGCGCACGGGGTTGCAGCACGCACGATGTGCCTTCGGGTATGACGAGGGACGTGACCTCGGAGAAAGGATCGCGAACCGCCGAGACCGTCGTCACCTCGCCCTCGCCGCGGATGCGGGTCAGGAAGGTCAGGCCACTGACGAAGCTAGCCAGCGGGTGACGCCAGTCGAGCAGCCATCGCGTCGCCTTGGCACCCGCCTGCGAGGTCGTCTGGAGGTAGGACTGACGGACCAGAAGTTCGTCACCTGGTCCAAGCCGCACCGGGACGGAGGGTGCGCTCCGCTCGGAGGGTGCGATGGCGAGGCCACGCCCGCCGGGCACGCGAAGCCGTATCGCCGGCCGCCGTTCTGCAAGCGGCGCGAATACCGTCCAGAACAGGACACGGACGAGGAAGGGGGCCGCGAGGATGAGGAGGAGCGCCCAGAACGCCTTCACGAGCAGGCTTTCAAGATGCCACTCCTGCGCGAGGAGCTTCAGCTTCTGGACGTAAGTGCCTTTCCAGCGCGTTTCGGCTTCCGCCCTTTCCCGTGACAGGGCGGCGAGCGCTTCGTCAAGCGATCGCGTCAGGTCTCGCCGAGATGCGTCGAGCGCCTCTTGTGCGCGGTCCGTACTGCCTTCAAGGTACGCGATGTCCGCAAGGGTGGAACGGGCACGATCCCGCTCTTCGCAGGCGTTGGCGCGCCGGGTCGCGATTTCCCTGTGTTCGGCGCTTTCGATCCAGCTGCGGAGGCGGTAAGCCCATCTCGCCTCCAACTCACGCTGGCGAAGGGTGGCTTCCTCGCAATCGCGCTGTGCTCGTCCGAGACGGTCCCGTGCCACCGACTGGGCAGCCTGCGCGGCGCGGCGGTCGACCAGATGGCGCGCTGCCTCAAGGCTGCGCAACTGCCGCTCGAGAACGGCGATCCGCAGCTTGCGCTGCTCGTTGACGAGTAATGCGCCTGGGCCTTCACGGTATAGCGCGAATATGCCGGAATTTTGGCGCAACCCGCGTTGTTCGGCGTCGCGCTGTCTGCGGGTTGCCGCAATGCGGTGGTCAAGTTCAGCAAGGCTGGAGCTTTCCAGCCCGGTCGTCGCCAGAGCGAACTGGCGTTCGAGGCCTGCGTATTCGCCGCGAAGCCGGGCCTCTGACTGTGCGAGGTCGCGATACGCGCTTTCAAGCTCGCCGGCCTGCTTCCATGCCTGCGCGACGAACGGCGCGGCGGCGAAAGCCAGCACCAGCGCCAGATACAGCAGAGCGCGGCGCAGCAGCCATTGGAGGACTGTCTTGAGTCTTGCCACCTTTCGGTATCAGGCACGCGTCGATGGAACTGGTGCCCCGCTGATCGCGAAGCGCCAGTTCCATGCGCACAGGTCAGCCGTTCAGCTTGTCCTTGATGCCCTTCGCCGGTGCGAAGGCGAGCTTCTTCGACGCCTTGATGGTCATCGCCTCGCCGGTCGCGGGATTACGGCCTTCGCGCTCCGGGCTGTCCTTGACCTTGAACTTGCCGAAACCGTTGAGCGAAACTTCCTCGCCCTTGGCCGCCGCGTTGCCGATCGCCTCGAAGACCGCGTCTACCAGCTTGCGGGCATCGGTCTTGGCAATGCCGCTGCTGGCGGCCACAGCATCGGCGAGATCGCTGTTGTTCATGATCATTCTTCCTGTCGAATTGAAGTTATGGGGAACCGGTCCTAGCCATATCTGGCGCCTACGTCACGACCCCAACGACAATTGGCGGTCACGCCGCGGCGATGGCAAGGCCGAAGGACAGATAAAGCCGCTCAAACGCCCTACGGCTAGGATTCTTTGCGGAAAATCGGGTTAACTTCTTGCATTTTTGCCCGCGAAGGAGCCAACGGCGGGGGAAACTGAGGGGATGGCAGTGACGCGCCGCAGGCTGAAAGTCTTCTTCGATGGTGGTTGTCGCCCGAATCCCGGCCCGATCGAAGTCGCTGTGGTCACGCGAGGCGTCGTCCACCTGTTCGACGATCTTGGCGCCGGTTCAAACAGCGACGCCGAGTGGCTCGCCCTGATTCGCGCACTGGAAGTGGCGCAGGCGCAAGGCGAACACGACGTGGAACTGATCGGCGACGCCCGGGAAATCATCGGCAATGCCGTCGATACCTTGCGTACCGGGCGAGCATCCGGAATTCACGCAAGGCGCTTCCTGGAACTGGCGACCGAAACGCCGCCGGGGCGCGTTCGCTGGATCAAGCGGGAGCAGAATCTGGCCGGCATCGCCCTGGCAGCCCGGCACCCCCGCTGAGAGGCCGGCGCAGCGCTCAGTTCACCCGGCGCCGGTGCTTGCCACCGTACTTCTTGCCGCAATAGTCGTCGAGGTTGCGCATTTCGTTCGCGGCAGCGGCAGCCAGTGCGGAGGCGCAAGGCAGGCTGGGCTCGGAAGCTGCCATGCGCGCTTCGACGCGGTCGCGCAGTTCTTCGATGTCGGCGCGCGACAGCAGGTTCTTTTCGCGCAGATAGCAGATCAGGCTCTGCAGAAGGATCATTGCCTTGTCGCCCGGATCCACATCGCTGTTATCGATCATCATGCCATCCTCTGTAACGACCGTATGCTCGGTCTATTCTGACGGCAGGATGATACAACCGCAAACGAATGTCCAGCGCCAGAAACGGCCCTGCAACGCCGTTGCGGGCCGGTTCACAGAACCGAAAACCGAAAATGGTCAGTAGCGTGTGGAAGTGAACTAAGCGTCCAGCGCGGCAACCTCCCGCCCGAGGAGTCCGGCGACATAAGTGCGCAGGGCATCGTGCTCCCGGTAGGGAAACAGCTCCATTCCGGCCACCATTCCCCAGGAGATGGAGATGATGAAGTCCATCATCGTCGCGCGCCGTTGCGGCGCGGCGCCGGGCGCGAGGGAGGCGAGCGCAGCACCGAGGCTGCTGCGCAGGCGCGAGTCGACCTTGCGATTTATGTCGGCAATGATGGGATTGCGCCCGACTTCCGCCAGAAGGTCGCACATCATCCGGCGGTCTTCCTTGGCGGGCTCGTCGATCGCGATCTTCTCGATCCAGTCGAGAATCGCCTGCCGGTCCCCGGCGACGACCGCTTCCTCGAGCTTTTCCTCCTCGAGCCACCCGGCAAGGTCGGCCTCGCAGATCGCCGCGATGATCGCCTCCTTGTTGGCGAAATCGCGATAGATCTGGCCAACGGCAATGCCGGACGCATTCGCGATCTGCGCCATTCCCGTCTGGTGGAAACCTTTTTCGACGAAAAGCGTTCGTGCTGTTTCGAGGAGGTGTCTTCGCCGCGCTGCAGACCTGACCGCGCGCCGTCTTTTCATTGTTCCTTCGATGGCCACTGCCCCTCCAGCCTCCCTTCCGGCTTGCGTTCGATGCTGCAACGCAATAAAGAGCGCTCGAATCATGAGTGAACACTCACTCACGTTTTAACTCTTTCGGCGGACATACTCCATGAAAAAGATCACCCCGGCCCTGGTGCTGCTTTTGTCCGCTTGCGGTGGAGGAGGGCAGCAAGCCGCGCCTGCCGGGCCTCCCGAGGTCGGGGTCGTCACCGTCCGCGAGGAAGCGGTGGTCCTCAGCACCGAGCTTCCCGGCCGCACCAGCGCCTACGAAGCGTCCGACGTGCGCCCGCAGGTCAATGGCCTCATCCTCGAGCGACTGTTCACCGAAGGCGACCAGGTGAAGGCCGGCCAGGCGCTCTACCGCGTCGATCCCGCGCCCTACCAGGCGCAGGTCGCGAGCGCCCGCGCCGCGCTCGCCCGCGCCCGCTCGGCGATCGCCTCGACCTCGGCGCTGGCCCGCCGCTACAACGAACTCGTCAAGATCAACGCGATCTCGCGCCAGGAAGCGGAGAACGCCACGGTCGGCGCCCAGCAGGCCCGTGCCGACGTGCAGGCACAGGAAGCTGCGCTGCGGTCCGCCCAGATCGACCTTGCCCGCACCACCATCCGCGCGCCGATCTCGGGTCGCATCGGACGCTCCACTTTCACAACCGGCGCACTCGTCTCCGCATCGCAGGCCGACCCGCTGACCACCATCCAGCGGCTTGACCCGATCTTCGTCGACATCCAGCAGTCCAGCGCCGACGTCCTGCGCCTGCGCCAGCAACTGCTCTCCGGCGAGCTTTCGCGCGAAGGCGGCGCGGCACGGGTCCGGCTGAAGCTCGAGGACGGCACCACTTATCCCGAAGAGGGCGTGCTCAAGTTCACCGACGTGACGGTCGATCCCGCCACCGGCAGCCAGGTCGTGCGCGTTCAGTTCCCGAACACCAAGGGCCTCCTGCTTCCCGGCATGTACGTGCGGGCAGAAATGGTAGAAGGCACCCGCAGCAACGGCATCCTCGTCCCGCAAAGCGCGGTGACGCGCGACGAAAAGGGCAATCCCACGGTCATGGTCGCGGGCGCGCAGGGCAAGGTGGAAATGCGCAAGCTCACCGCCCCGCGCACGATCGGCACCAACTGGCTGGTCACGGCAGGGTTGAAGCCGGGCGACAAGGTGATCGTCGAGGGCGCGCAGAACCTGCGCCCCGGCGCCGCCGTGAAGCCCGTACCGGTGCAGGCCAAGGCGAGCGCCCCGGCACAGGGCGGCGCTCCCGGAGCACAGCCTCAGGGCCAGGCCCAGGGGCAGTAACCGGACATGGCACGCTATTTCATCGACCGACCCATCTTCGCATGGGTCATCGCGATCGTCCTGATGATGGCCGGCGCCATCGCCATCCGCAGCCTGCCGATCTCCCAGTTCCCGGAGATCGCGCCGCCCACCGTCACCATCAGCGCCACCTATCCGGGCGCGGATGCCGAGACGCTCGAGCGGACGACCACGCAGATCATCGAGCAGCAGCTCAAGGGCATCGACAACCTTCGCTACTTCTCGTCGTCGTCCTCGTCGGCGGGTAACGTCACCATCACCCTGACCTTCGAGCAGGGAACGGATCCCGACATCGCGCAGGTCCAGGTCCAGAACAAGCTGCAGGCGGCGACTTCGCTGCTGCCGCAGGAAGTCCAGCGCCAGGGCGTGACCGTCGCCAAGTCGGCGGCGAGCTTCCTACTGGTCACCGCGATCTACTCGGAGGACGGAAGCCATTCCGCCACCGATCTGTCGGACTACATCGTCAGCCAGGTGCAGGACCCCGTCAGCCGCATCAACGGCGTGGGCGAACTGCAGATCTTCGGCACCCAGTACGCGATGCGCATCTGGGTCGATCCGCTCAAGCTGCGCAGCTACAACCTAACGATCGCCGACATCAGCACGGCAGTCTCCGCGCAGAACGCACAGGTGTCGGCCGGCCAGCTCGGCCAGTTGCCCGCTTCCAAGGAGCAGCAGCTCAACGTCACCGTCTCGGTCCAGTCGCGCCTCCAGACGCCCGAGGAGTTCGGCAACATCCGCCTGCGCACCGGCACCGGAGGCGCCGTCGTGCGCCTGCGCGACGTGGCGCGGGTGGAACTGGGCGCCGAGATCTACGGCTTCGAGACGCAGTACAACGGCAAGCCCGCATCGGGCTTCGGCGTGAGGCTGGCATCGGGCGCCAATGCGCTCGACACCGTCGATGCGGTGAAGGCCGAAGTCCAGCAGATCGCCAAGAACTTCCCCTCGGACGTCAAGGTTTCGTTCCCCTACGATTCCACGCCGTTCGTCCGCCTCTCGGTCGAGCAGGTCATCCACACCCTCGTCGAGGCGGTGGTGCTGGTGTTCCTCGTCATGTTCCTGTTCCTCCAGAACTGGCGCGCGACGATCATCCCGACCATCGCCGTCCCGGTCGTGCTGCTCGGCACGTTCGGCGTCATGTCGATGCTAGGATATTCGATCAACACGCTGACCTTGTTCGGCATGGTGCTGGCCATCGGCCTACTGGTCGACGACGCGATCGTCGTGGTGGAGAACGTCGAGCGTCTCATCCAGACCGAGCATCTTTCGCCCAAGGAAGCGGCGCGAAAATCGATGGACGAGATCAGCGGGGCGCTGATCGGCATCGGCATGGTGCTTTCGGCGGTGTTCCTGCCGATGGCCTTCTTCGGCGGCTCCACGGGCGTGATCTATCGCCAGTTCTCGATCACGATCGTCTCGTCGATGGCCCTCTCGGTCCTCGTCGCGCTGATCCTGACGCCGGCACTGTGCGCCACCATCCTCAAGCCCCACAAGGAAGGCGAGGACCAGGGCAACGGCCTGCTCGCCCGCTTCTTCCGCTGGTTCAACGACAAGTTCGACCGCGGCACCCAGAAGTACGAGAAGGGCGTGCGGACCACCGCGCGCAGCTGGAAGCGCTCGGGCCTCGTCTACCTCGTGATCGTCGCGATCATGGGCCTGCTGTTCGTTCGCCTGCCCGGCGGCTTCCTGCCCGAGGAAGACCAGGGAACGATGTTCGCCATCGTCCAGGGCCCGTCCGGCAGCACCCTGCCCCGCACCCAGAAGGGTCTCGACGTGGTCCGCGACCACTTCCTCAAGACCGAGAAGGCGAACGTCGAGTCCGTCTTCACGATCAATGGCTTCTCGTTCAACGGCCAGGGCCAGAGCGCCGGCATGGCTTTCATCAAGTTGCGTGACTGGGCCGATCGCGGCGGAGCGGAAAACCGCGCCGATGCGATCGTGGGCCGCTCGATGGGCGTGTTCTCCAAGTACCGCGACGCGATGATCTTCGCGCTCGTTCCCCCGGCGGTCCAGGAACTGGGCAACGCGACCGGGTTCGACCTGTGGCTCGTGGACGAGACCAACATGGGTCACGAGAAGCTGATCGCCGCGCGCAACCAGTTGCTCGGCATGGCGGGCGGCGACAGCCGCGTCGCCCAGGTTCGCCCGGTCAGCCTCGAGGATGCACCGCAGCTCGACATCAAGATCGACCAGGACAAGGCCAGCGCGCTCGGCCTCGACCTCAGTGCCATCAACACCGAGATTTCGGCGGCCTGGGGCGGCGCCTACGTCAACGACTTCCTCGACCGTGGCCGCACCAAGCGCGTCTACCTGCAGGCGGACGAGCCGTACCGCCAGGTGCCGGAGGACATCGAGAACTTCTACGTGCGCAGCACCAGCGGCGAGATGGCACCGTTCGGGGCGTTCTCTTCCCTCTCGTGGAAGAACGCGCCGGTCATCCTGACGCGCTACAACGGTCGTCCCGCCGTCCAGCTTCAGGGTGCGCCGGGCCAGGGCCTGAGCACCGGCGGCGCCATGGAGGCGATCACCGAGATGCACGAGAAGCTGCCGCCGGGCACCGGCCTCGAATGGACCGGCCTGTCCTACGAGGAACGCCTGAGCGGCGGCCAGGCGCCCGCGCTCTATGCCCTGTCGCTCTTCGTTGTGTTCCTGTGCCTTGCCGCGCTCTACGAAAGCTGGTCGGTGCCGGTATCGGTGCTGCTGGTGGTGCCGCTGGGCGTGATCGGCGCGGTCTTCGCCGCGTGGCTCACCGGGCTCAACAACGACATCTACCTGCAGGTGGGCCTGATCACCACGATCGGCGTCTCCGCCAAGAACGCTATCCTCATCGTCGAGTTCGCCGAGGAGCGCGTGCAGGCGGGCATGAACGCCTTCGACGCGGCGATCGAGGCGGCGAAGCTGCGCCTCAGGCCGATCCTCATGACCTCGCTCGCCTTCGTGTTCGGCGTGCTGCCGCTGGCGGTCTCGTCGGGCGCGGGCGCGGGCGGGCAGAACGCGATCGGTCGCGCGGTGGTGGGCGGCATGCTTTCCGCCACGATCTTCGCGATCTTCTTCGTGCCGATGTTCTTCGTCGTCATCAGCCGCCTGTTCAAGCACGGCCAGACCGACGGCGCGGAGGGCTCCGACAGGGCCGAACGCCGCGACGACGCCCACCGCCATTCCGAGGACGGCCCGGCGCCGCAGGGAACCTGAACATGACAAAGTCGCTCCTTTCCCTGCTCCTGGGCACCGCCATGCTCGCAGGGTGCAACATGGCGCCGAAGTACGAACGCCCGGCGGGCGCCATCCCCGCAGCCCTGCCGCAGGGCGGGGTCTACCCTGCCGCGCCGACCGATGCGGTCGACGTCTCGCGCATCGGGTGGAAAGACTTCTTCCTCGATCCCCGGCTGCGGCAGGTGATCGAGACGGGGCTTGCCAACAACCGGGACCTTCGAATCGCGGCGGGCAACGTCTTGCAGGCCCGTGCGCAGTACCGCGTACAGCGCTCCGACCTGCTACCTACGATCAACGCTAACGGCACCGCGACCTACACGAACAATGCCTTCGGCGCCGGACAGGCTGCCGGTGGCGGGCTCAACGCCAGCCCGGGTTCCTCTTCGACCGACATCGAAGTCTACCAGGCGACCGTTGGCCTCTCGGCGTTCGAACTCGACCTCTTCGGACGCGTCCGCAACCTCTCCCGAGCGGCGCAGGAGCAGTACTTCGCGAGCGAGGAGGCCCAGCGCTCCGCCCGGATCAGCCTGATCGCCGAGATCGCCAGCGCCTGGCTGACGATGGCGTCCGACCAGGAGCAGCTTCGCCTGTCGCGCGAGACGCTCGGGACCTTCGAGGAGACCCTTCGCCTCACCCGCGAGCAGTTCCGCGTCGGCATCGGCTCGGAACTGGAAGTACGGCAGGCGGAGACCAGCTACCAGGGTGCCGTCAGCGACATCGCCGCGCTCGAGACGACGGTCGCCCGGGACCAGAACGCGCTCAACCTGCTGGCGGGCACCACCGTCCCGCAGGACCAGTTGCCGACCGGCCTCGGCGCCGAGGCCGCGACGCGCGACGCGCTGCCGGCGGACGTGTCTTCCGACGTGCTGCTGCGCCGTCCGGACGTGCTGCAGGCCGAGCACCAGCTCATCGCCGAGAACGCCAACATCGGTGCGGCTCGGGCCGCCTTCTTCCCGACGATCTCGCTCACCGCGACGCTGGGGACGCTGAGCACGGCGCTTTCCGGCCTCTTCAAGGACGGCAGCTACAACTACAACGTCGCGCCCTCGGTCGGCCTGCCGCTGTTCGACTTCGGGCGCCGCACCGGC
>DATKFS010000119.1:0-3310 GCA_035511275.1 Novosphingobium sp. | reverse complement strand
GGCAGGATCGCAATCCTTCAACAGCGTCAACACGCTGCGCATCCTCGGCCGCTGGATGCGGATGATCACTATCCCCAACCAGTCCAGCGTCGCCAAGGCCTATCAGGAGTTCGACGAGGCGGGCCGTATGCTGCCTTCGAGCTATTATGACCGGATCATCGACGTCGCCGAGGAACTGATACGCTTTACCGTGCTGACGCGCGGCCATTCCGACCAGCTCGTCGACCGCTATTCGGAACGCAAGGATCGGACCGAGCCCGTGGTTACGCCGGCCGAACTGGTGCCCGGCACTCGATAATCGGGTTTTGGCCGATGCACGAACCGCTGCGCGGATTGGTGCTAGCCTCGATGTAAAGCGGCCCAGCGATCGCCGCGCCTGATTGAACGCCGGCGGCCACAGGCAGACCCTTTCGACTCCTTTACCTGAGGAGTCGAACGATGAACGAGCTTATCCAGATTGGCCCGATCAGCCCGCTGCGCCAGCGGCTGATCGACGACATGACCATGCGCCGCTTCTCGAAGGAGACGCAGCGTAACTATCTGCGCGACGTCGGGCGGTTCGCGACCTGGCTCGGGCGCTCGCCGCATACCGCAAGCGCAGAGGATGTCCGGCAGTTCCAGATCGAGCAGCAACAGGCGGGCGTCCCGGCGCCGACCATGAACAGCATCGTCGGCGCGTTGAGGTTCTTCTTCACGCACACGCTCGACCGCCCCGACCTCGCGCGCAAGCTGGTCCGCACCAGGCAGGTTCGCAAGATCCCGGTCGTGCTGACCATGGCCGAGGTGAAGCGGCTGCTCGATGCGACCCGCAGCCTCAAGCACCAGGCCGCGCTGTCGGTCGCCTATGGCGCGGGGCTGCGGGTTGCCGAGGTGTCGGCGCTGAAGGTGACCGATATCGACAGCAAGCGCATGCTGCTGCGGATCGAACGCGGCAAAGGCGGTCGCTACCGCAACGCCATGCTGCCCGAAGGCCTGCTCCTGCTCCTGCGCGACTGGTGGCGCGCGGGGCGGCAACAGGGCATCCTCGTTCCCGATGGCTGGCTTTTCCCCGGACAGAGCGCCGCGGCGCCGATCAGCACGCGCCAGCTCTACCGCGTCGTCGTCGAAGCCGCAGAGGCGGCGGACATCGACAAGCGCGTCGGACCGCATACCCTGCGCCACAGCTTCGCCACCCATCTGCTCGAGGACGGCGTCGATATCCGCGTCATCCAGGCATTGCTCGGCCATGCCAAGCTAAACACCACCGCCTTCTACACCCAGGTTGCCACCAGGACCGTTCGGTCGATCGTCAGCCCGCTCGACAGGCTCGCGCTCGCTCCGCCGCGCGAGGAGGCACCCGACGGCTGAGGCCGATGCGCGCCTCACTCGAGGTCGCCGACATCTTCCGTGCTGCTGGCCCCGCCTATCGCATGGCCCATGCCGGGCACCTCAGCCTGCATCAGCTCAAGATCATGTCGGCGATCGAGCATTGCCGCACCGCCGCCCTAGGTGGCCACGTCGAGGCCTGCACCGACTGCGGCCACTGGCGGGTCGCTTACAACAGCTGCCGCAACCGGCATTGCCCGAGGTGCCAGGGCGCCGCGGCGCGCAGCTGGCTCGAGGCCCGCGAGGCCGACCTGCTCCCGGTCGGCTACTTCCACGTCGTCTTCACCCTGCCTGCCGAGGTCGCCGCGATTGCCTTCCACAACAAGGCGCTGGTCTATGACCTCTTGTTCAAGGCGGCGGCCGATACGATGCTGACCATCGCCGCCGACCCGAAGCACCTCGGCGCCCGGATCGGCATCACCGCCGTCCTCCACACCTGGGGCTCGGCGCTGACCCATCATCCGCACATCCACATGATCGTGCCCGGCGGCGGCATCTCGCGCGATGGGACACGCTGGATATCAGCACGCCCGGCCTTCCTGCTGCCGGTCCGCGTGCTCGGCGCCCTGTTCCGCCGCCTGTTCCTGACCCGGCTGCGCGTGCTGCACGACGCTGGCAAGCTCGCTTTCTTTGGCAGCCTCACGCATCTCGCCGAGCGGCGCGCGTTCCTGCGGCACCTGTCGCCGGTTCGGAAGAAGCGCTGGGTGGTCTATGCCAAGCCTCCATTCGCCGGGCCCGAGGCAGTGCTCGCCTATCTGTCACGCTACACGCACCGCGTTGCGATATCGAACAGCCGCCTCCTCCGCTTCGACGAGGCCGGGGTCACCTTCCGCTACAAGGACTACCGCAAGGCCGGCCCCGGACGGCAGCAGGTCATGACCCTTGGGGCCGACGAGTTCATCCGCCGTTTCCTCCTCCACGCCCTGCCGCGCGGGTTCCACCGTATCCGCCACTATGGCCTCCTCGCCAGCGCACGCCGCAAGGATCATCTCGAACGCGCGCGACGTCTGCTCGATGTCGCCCCCGCACCGCCAGACGATCCACCCGTCGAGCCCGAGGTCCGGCCGACCTGCCCGTGCTGCGGCGGCATCATGATCATCATCGAGGTCTTCGAGCGCCGCTATCAGCCTCGCGCACCGCCACCGTCCGTATTCTCATCCGGGATACCTGCGCCGTGACCCGGCACGGCCTGGCACCGACACGATCCAGCGCACTCCCGCACCTGGAAGCGGACCCGCTCACGCCGGTGCTGCCCATAAGCGGACATCGCACGCCCAAAATCGGACGGCCCGACTTTCAGCGTCCGCTTTCGCGACCCATATCCAGACGGTCCGTTGTCAGATGCGTCTGCTTTTGGGCAGCATCTGGCTACCCCATCATCAGCGCAAAACAGCTTTCCCCATAGCTCGGCCCATGACCACCGCGGTTCGGGCATCGAAGACTTTCCGACGCCTCGCGGCGTCCGAAACTCTCAACGTTTGCAGACTGTCCGCTTCGATCCTGGAAACATGAAAAGAAGACGGAGCTTGACCTTGTAGTGACTTCAACCTTTATGGCGCCGCCGGCTAACCGCTCAAACGCGGCCGAACCACATCCAGCCGGAGACCCATACGTGAAGTCCACCGCCCTTTTTGCCGCCGCGATGGCGACGGCATCCAGCCTTCCTCTTTGGGCGCCTGCGGTCCATGCTCAGGATCATCACGACGAAGCCGATCATGGCGATGCCGAGGAAGGCGAGGAGGCTATCGTGGTGCAGGCGACGCGCTCGGGCCGCCGCGTGCAGGACGAGGCGATCCGCGTCGAAGTGATCGGTCGCGAAGAAATCGAAGAAAAGCTGCTGATGACACCGGGCAATGTCTCGATGCTCGTTGCAGAAACGCCGGGCGTGCGCGTGCAGATGACATCCCCGGCGCTCGGATCGTCGAACATCCGCATGCAGGGCATG
>DATKFS010000118.1:0-3668 GCA_035511275.1 Novosphingobium sp. | reverse complement strand
ACCCGAACGCAGCAGCCGCCTTTTCCACCTCGCCTGTTATCATCGACAGTCCCCGGCCGTTGGCCGCAGCGTAATTGATCGGGGATTGGTGGCCAAGCAGCCATTGCCGCCCTCGCCACAATCATCGGTCGCGAACTGCGCGCTCCGAGATGTGCCTATGCCCTCAAGAGGCAGCCTGAGTTCGAGCGCGAAGCCGGGGCGCTCGAGGGTCGCCGCAGTTCCCCCATGGGCCGCCGCGATCGCCTTGACCATGCTCAGGCCCAGACCATGCCTGGCGGTGGAGCGCGCCCGCTCGCCGCGCGAGAAACGGTTGAACAGCCGCTCCCTGTCCTCCGGAACGGCGCCGGGACCGTCGTCCCCGATCACGATCGTCACCTCGCCCGGCAAGGTCCGCGCCGTCAGTTCGACGCTCGTGCCCGGCGGCCTGTGACTCAAGCTCTTGTCGAGCAGGTTGGCCACGACCTGGCCGAGCAACTGCGGGGCGCCCTCGATCGCAAGGTGCGGTGCGGTTCGGCCGCGCGCACCGTCACGACCTGCGCGCCGGGTTCGGGCCCGCGCGTGTCCGTCGTGCCCAGCCGAAAGGGTGTGGTGGTTGGAAATACCGGCCCCGTCGTGACGATGTAACGCCTGCGGAAAGCAGCTTTTGTTTCCACCTCATTTCGGCGGGGAAGCGGCGGCGTGTCTTAAAGTAAGATGATATTTCCACGCGATTTTCTTCGACCTCGCGCAATTGACAGCCGCTCCACCCGACCTCACCGCGCCCCGTGCGAATGCGAGTCACTCGCATATAGCTCAACCGGGGGATACCAGTTTGTCCAGAATCACACGCCGTCACACCCGCCGCATGGCCGGTGCCAGCCTGATCGCCTTGTCCGCATTCGCCGCGCAGGGCGTATTTGCCGAGGAAGCGGAAGAGGAAACCGGCTCGCCGATCGTCGTCACTGCCGCCGGCTATGCGCAGGACATCACCCAGGCCCCCGCCAGCATCACCGTGATCGATCGCGCCGACCTTCAGGACAAGCGTTTCGTCAGCTTGGCCGAGGCATTGCAGGACGTTCAGGGCGTCGACGTCGGCGGCGAGGCGGGCAAGACCGGTGGCCTCAACATCTCGATCCGCGGCATGCCGAGCGAGTACACGCTGGTGCTCATCGACGGGCGCCGCCAGAATGCACCCGGCGGCGTCACCCCCAATGGCTTTGGCGAAACGTCGACCAGCTTCATGCCGCCTTTTGCCGCGATCCAGCAGATCGAAGTGGTGCGCGGCCCGATGTCCACGCTCTACGGATCGGACGCCATGGGCGGCGTCGTCAACATCATCACCCGCAAGGTCGGCAATCGCTGGGTGGGCAGCGCCTCGGCCGAGAGCACCATCCAGGGCGACGATCGCTTCGGCAACATCCAGTCGGTCACCGGCTTCGCGCAGGGGCCGGTGGTCAAGGATCTCGTCGGCCTCACCTTGCGCGGGAGCGTGTTCCACCGCGAGGGCTCGAACATCGAGATCCCGGGCGACCCGGCGCTGACGCTGGGCCGCAACCCGGTCCGCTCCGACATCTACACTTACGGCGGCCGCCTGAGCTTCACGCCCCACGCCGACCACGACCTGTGGCTGGAGTTCGACCGCAACGAGCAGACTTACGACAACACCGAGGGCCAGCTCGGCACCCTCGGGTCGGGCGGATACTCGCCGACCCAGAAGTTCGACCGCACCAACTACGTCGCGGCGCATACCTGGCGCATGGGCGACTTCGGCCAGCTCGACACCACGCTGACACGCAACGAGACCGAGACGATCGGCCGCCTTATCCCCAACGGCACTCCCGGCGCGACGCCCGGCAGCGCCCGCAACCTGGAAGCGCGCAACGACATCATCGACTCGCGCTTCGCCGGCAAGGCCGGGCCGGTCGCCTTCACCGTTGGCGGCCAGTACTGGTGGGCCCGCATGGTTGACGGCGTGGCGCCAGCACCCTTCAAGTTCCGGCAGTGGGCCGGGTTCGCGGAGGCAACGCTTACCGTTATCGACGGCTTCAACCTGACCGGCGGCGCCCGCTACGACGATCACTCGACCTTCGGTTCCAAGTGGTCGCCGCGCGCCTATGCGGTGTGGAACGTCAACGACGACTTCACGCTGAAAGGCGGCGTCAGCAGGGGCTTCAAGACCCCGCGCGTCGAGCAGATCGCCAGCGGCATCATCGGCTTCGGCAGCCAGGGCCGCGTGCCTTTGATCGGCACGCCGGGCCTGACGCCCGAGACCAGCACCAGCTACGAAGCGGGCATCTACTACGACAGCCATGGCTTCTTCAGCGGCAACGTGACGCTGTTCAACAACGATTTCGACGACAAGATCGCAACGGGCCCGGGTATCCCCAACTGCTCGTTCGCGGGCAATCCCAACCGTCCCGGATGCCTCGACGTAGGCAATTTCCCTGCGGTCGACCTGTTCGGCCAGTCCATCAACATCGACAAGGCCCGCACGCGCGGCGTCGAGGTGGCGACCCGCTTCGCCTTCACGCCAACCTTGTCACTTTCGGCCAACTACACCTACACCGATTCCGAACAGCTCAGCGGCGAGGACGAGGGCCTGCCGCTGGTCGGCGTGCCCAAGCACATGTTCAACGGCAACCTGCGCTGGAACGTGACCGACGCGGCGAGCCTCTGGGCGCGCGCCGAAGTCCGATCCAGCCGCTGGCGCGGCAACAACGCGCAGCAAAGCGCGGTCGGCGACTTCCGCAGCTACGAGGTGTTCCACCTCGGCGGATCGTACCAGTTCACCCCTGCGTTCCGCCTCGCGGCAACGGTCTACAACATCCTGGACACCGACTACGCCGTCTACGTTCCCTACGCGAGCGGCGCGGTGACCGCCTACACGCCGGCCTATTCGATCAACCAGGAGGGCCGCCGGCTCTGGCTGTCGGCAAACGTCGACTTCTGAGCGGCCTTATCGGTCCGCCGCCCCGGCCGGGAACGGCGGACCGATATCGCTGGTTATGGGTCAACCATGATCGGCCGGCACCGGAGTTCGCTCCGGTGCCGGCGTTTCTGATCAGTACTTCAGCGAGAGCGTGGCAAAGGCCGAACGTCCCGGAGCGATCGTCACGAAGTGGGTCGAATAAGTCCGGTCGTAGTACTTCTTGTTCGCGAGATTTTGGACATTGACGCGCAAGGCGATGTTTTCCGTGATGTCCGCCGACGCCGTCGCGTCGAAGCGCCAGTAGCCGGGGATCGAGCGGACGATCGTGTTGTTGGCGCCCGCGATGACGACATTGCCGAAGCTGCCATACTGCTTGGAGTTGTAGATCGCGCCGCCGCCGATCTGGAAACGGTCGGCGATGTCGAACGTGGTCCAGGTGGTGAAGCTGTGCTTGGGCGTGTTGGGGAACGGCTTGCCGTTGTTCACGCTCGGCACGTTGACGCCATTGACGACGGTGTAGCCGCCGTCGACGATCTTCGAATCCATGTAGGTGTATCCGCCGAAGACGCTCCAGAAAGGCAACGGCTTGCCGTTGAAGCCGACTTCCACGCCCTTGATGTTGCGCTCGCCCTGGAACACCACTTCGGTGCCATTGGTGATGCGCGCATTCTTGGTGTCAGTGCGGAACAGCGCCAGGCTCAGGCCAAGGGCATCATCCATGAACGACCACTTGGTGCCGATCTCGTAGGACTTGGTCTGC
>DATKFS010000117.1:0-2488 GCA_035511275.1 Novosphingobium sp. | reverse complement strand
CGGCATCGTCACGTTGCACCCGCGCCAGTCGGCGTCCGCCCGGCGCCTGGCCAGATAGCCGCCCAGATCCTCCAGCCTGACGAGGCAGTGGTCGTAGCGACCCTCCAGCCCCAGTTCGGACAACCAGAAGGTGTGGATCGCGGGCGACTTGGACTGGGCGATCGGATCGCCGATCACTTCGGCATAAGGCACGCTCACTGCTCCATCACTCCCAATTCGCGCAATGCCGCCTGCACCTTGAGCAGCGGCATCCCCAGGATCGTGAAGTAGTCCCCCTCGATCCGCTCGAACAGCTGCACCCCGCGTGCCTCGATGCGGAAGACACCCACGCAACCGGCGACCTCCGGCCACTCGGCATCGAGGTAGCGTTCGATGAAGGCCCCGGACAACGCGGCGACGTGAAGGTCGGCGCGTGTGCCTTGCGCCCACAGCACTTCGCCGTCGCGCACCAGCGCCGCCCCGCTGTGCAATTCCATGACCCTGCCGGAGAACCACGCAAGATGCGCGGCGGCATCCTCGCGGCTCCCCGGCTTGTCGAAGCGGCGCCCGTCACACACGACGAGCGAATCGCTGCCGAGCACGAGCGCGCCCGGTGTTTCACGTGAAACACTCTCCGCCTTGGCAACGGCAAGAGCGAGCGCGACATCCGCGGGAGCGGCGGCACCGAGCGTCGCTTCCAGTGCCCGTTCGTCGACATCGGCGGGACGGCATTCGAACGCGATGTCGGCGGCTTCGAGCATGGCGCGCCGCGAGGCGCTCTTGGAGGCGAGGACGATCATCTTCTCTCTCAGATCGGCTTGGGACCGACCTGCCCGGTCTCGCCCGCCGCCTTGCGCTCGTTGTAGAGGTTGATGACCGCAGCGGCAGTCTCCTCGATCGAGCGGCGGGTCACGTCGATCACCGGCCAGGAATTGTCGGCGAACATCCGCCGGGCATATTTCAGCTCGCTGTCCACCTTGTCGTTGTCCACATAGTCGGTGTCCGGCGACTGGCTGAGCGAGAGCAGGCGGTTCCGGCGGATCTGGATCAGCCGGTCCGGCGCGGTGGTGAGGCCGACGACCAGCGGCCGCTTGAGCCCGAACAGCGCGGGCGGGGGAGGGCTCTCCACCACGATCGGGATGTTCGCGCACTTGTACCCGCGATTGGCGAGATAGATCGAGGTCGGCGTCTTGCTCGTGCGCGAGACGCCGGCGAGCACGATGTCCGCCTCCTCCCATTCCTCCCAGGCGATGCCGTCGTCGTGGGCAATGGTGAACTGGATGGCATCGACGCGCGCGAAATAGGCGTCGTCGAGCCGGTGCTGGCGACCCGGGCGACCCTTGGCTTCCTGGCCGAGCAGCGCCTCGAGCGCATCCGTCACGCCGTCGAGCACGGCGATCGCTGGCAGGCCCAGCGTCTGGCAGCGCTCCTCCAGGCGACCGCGCGTCTCCTCGTTCACCAGCGTGAAGAACACCAGCCCGGGATTCGCCGCGATCTCGCCCATGATGCGGTCGAGATGCTGCTGCGAGCGGACCATCGGCCAGAAGTGCCGCAGGACGTCGGAATCGTCGAACTGGGCCAGCGCCGCCTTGGCGATCATCTCCAGCGTCTCGCCGGTGGAGTCAGAGAGGAGGTGAAGGTGGAATCGTGCCATGAGGCCCCTATGGCGGCCACCGGGCCGCTTGTGGATATGTCCCGGCATAAACCACGGGACTGCCCCGGTGACAACTCGCCCGGGTCGTTTCCTGCCCGCTGACGGGATTCAACGAGTCAGGTTCTGGACAGGCGGCGGGAGTCGATCCACAGCCTGTGGACAAGGGGGACAAGCTTTCGTTGACTCATGAGTCAGCCAGAGTCGCATCGGGGCCTCGGGTCTGTTCAACCGGGTACAAATCGGGCAATGCGCGGCCGTCCCCGATATCCACAGGACCAACAGACTCCATCATCCTTATATAAATTCTCTATATTTTTTTGGATTGGACGAAAACGCGATGCCCGGCCTGCTTCTCGACACCTTGCGCGGCCTTCCCAGCGAGCCGGAATCAGGCCGCCCGATCTGGCTCATGCGACAGGCCGGACGCTACCTGCCCGAATATCGCGCGCTGCGGGCCGAAAAGGGCGGATTCCTCGCGCTGGTCTACGATACCAACGCCGCTGCCGAGATTACGTTGCAGCCGATCCGTCGCTTCGGATTCGACGGCGCGATCCTGTTTTCCGACATCCTGATCGTGCCCTACGCGATGGGGCAGGATCTCCAGTTCCTTGCGGGCGAGGGCCCGAAGCTGTCGCCGCGCCTCGTCGACCATGCGCTCGACGTGCTCGCCGCGGTGCCCGAACGCCTGACTCCGATCTACGACACCGTCCGCAAGGTGCGCGGCGAACTGGCTGCCGACAAGACGATGCTCGGATTTGCCGGATCGCCCTGGACCGTCGCCACCTACATGGTGGCGGGCGAGGGCAGCCGCGACCAGCACGACACGCGCGCCATGGCCTAACGCGACCCTGCCGC
>DATKFS010000116.1:0-2213 GCA_035511275.1 Novosphingobium sp. | reverse complement strand
GCCGGGCGTCTGCTGCTCGCGCCACCACAGTTTGCTGTCGTTCAAGTCGCCCGTGGTGCCGATGTGCGGCGAACAGGCGCGCAGGCGCGGGCCTTCCACGATGCCCTCGGCGATGGCTATCTTGTACTGCGCGTCGACATCGTTCGAGCAACTGGCGCCGATGTATCCGGTGAACCCGCTTTCGAGCAACACCCGCCCATTACGGATCGCCATCGCCATCATCACGCCGGGCGGAAACTCCTTGCCCAGCGGATCGCCGGCAAGGCCCTGTGCCAGCGTGAACTTGTAGAAGTCCGCATGGAAATGGCAGGTTATGAGGCCGGGCATCAGCGTCATGCCGCCAAGGTCGATGGCGCTTGCCTCCGCCGCAGCGGGCGCCTGCGAGATCGACGTGATGCGGTTGCCTTCGAGCACTACGGTGCGCGTGCCGGGTAGCAGCGCGGTGCCGTCGAAGATGCGTGCGTTGGTCAGGGTCACCATGATGCGACCACCCTATGCCGCCATGGACGACGCGGCGACGGGCGCGGGCCGCAAGATTGGAACGGTGGGCGGATGCGTCCCAAGGTCACGTCCGCCGCCGGAACGTGAGAGGGAGAGCGGTGAAGGTATGGGTCGCCAGGGTGGGCAGGAAGGTCAGTTCGCTTTCCGGCACGGCAAGGCGGATGTCGGTCAGGCGGCGGACGATTTCCTGCGCTGCGACCTTCATCTCCATCCGGGCTAGGGCGATACCGACGCACTTGTGGATTCCGGCTCCGAAGGTGAGGTTGGCCCCGACATTGGGGCGGGCTATGTCCAGCGTCCCCGCGTCGGCGAAGGCTGCCGCGTCGTGGTTGGCAGAGGCGTACATCACGCAGATTTGCGCCATCGCAGGTATCCTCGCACCGCCCAGTTCCACTTCGCGCATGGCGGTGCGGAAGAGGCCGTGGACCGGCGGATGCAGGCGCATCACTTCCTCGACGAAGCGGGCCATCATGCGGTCGTCGTCGACATGGGCGTGGAGTTCGTCGGCCAGCCCAGCATGGGTGGCGAGGACGTGGAGGATATTGGCGATGCCCGCCGCCGTGGTGTCGTTCCCCGCGATGAGGAAGGCGCGGACGGTGGCGACGAGTTCGGGGAAGGTGAGCTGCGGCTCGGCCTCGTCGTCTAGGCGCGCGGTCACGAGGTCGGAGATCATATCCTCGCG
Organism: Novosphingobium sp.; assembly: GCA_035511275.1. Lineage (GTDB taxonomy): Bacteria > Pseudomonadota > Alphaproteobacteria > Sphingomonadales > Sphingomonadaceae > Novosphingobium. The sequence continues at coordinate 1,030 of DATKFS010000116.1, read as the reverse complement.
CGGGCTGCGCTGGCGATCCCGGATTTCGGCGATGATCGTGTTCTGGAGGTCGCAGATGGTGCGGGCGTTGACCAGCATCTCCTCGCGGCTCTGCATCCGACCGATCTGGGCGAGGACGGCGGTGGTCCACCAAGCGATGCGTTCGGTGCCGATGCTCGCGAAGTCCAGGCCGAGCTGGTCGCAGATGAGGTGGGCGGTGAGCGGCGCGCCGATCTCGCCGATACCGTCGCCATGGCCGCGCGCTGCCAGCGGTTCGATCAGGTCGATGGCGATGCTGCGGATGCGCGGCTCCAGCGTCTTGACGCGGTGGGCGGTGAAGGCCTTCTCGGTCAGGCGGCGCAGGCGGGTGTGCGCGGGGGGATCGATCGCCAGGTCGCGGATGAAACCGCCGCCCTCGGCCTCGAGAATGCGAGCGAATTCATCGACATGACCGTTCGCGAAGCGGTCCTGGTAGCCGTGTTCGAGCGAATAGGTCGTCGCGTCTCCCAGCACCGTCCGGGCATCGTCGTATCGGGTGACCAGCCAGACATCGAGGCCGGGGTCATAGTAGACCGGCCGCTGTTCCCTTAGGGCCCGGTAGAAGGCGAAGGGTGCATTGCGGATTGCGGGGTCGAGCCGGGTTTCCGCGCCGGTGACGAGGGGGAGGAGCGTTGCCACGTCACGCATTCGTGCGGTTCGCGCGGTAGGGCTTGATCTTCCAGGTCGACGTATCGTGCATCCCGAGGCCGACCGTGACCGCACCCTGGGGCGACATGACCGCGTCCCAGTGCTCCGCGACGCTTTCGATGGTGAGCGCTTCGTCGCGGATGCCGGGGGTCTGCGAGATGAACATCCGCTGGACCGCCCCGCCGACCGCGTCGATGCATTCGCCGGTGGCCGGGCAGGCATCGTGGCAGAGCCAGGCGAGCGCGGGCGAGGACAGTTCCGCGGGAAGGTGGTCCTGCGCGTGGCGGTACATCGGCGAGGTCTCGTCCATCGCGGCCGCGACCATGCGGGTAAAGGCGCCGGGGCTCAGCGCGTTGACGTGGAT
>DATKFS010000115.1:0-11782 GCA_035511275.1 Novosphingobium sp. | reverse complement strand
AGCCTTGGCGATCGAGCGCACCGGTCGATACTGCGTGCCCGTGTAGTACTCGGTGATCCAGATGATGAGGCCGGTGATGACGAGACCCAGCAGCGCGCACCAGAACAGGTCCATGCCGGCGAAGCCGAGGTCACCGACGGGGGCCGCCATGTCGCCCTGCTGGACGAACCAAATGCACCCGTAGATCGCCGGGATCGACAGCACCGCCGTCACCAGGAAGCCCTTGTACATGGCGCCCATGATGTTGTTGGAGGAGCCGAGACGGACGAAATAGGTGCCGATGATCGAGGTCACGATGCAGACGCCGCCGATCAGCAGCGGGAGCGTCATGAGCGCCATCAGGTAGGTGCCGAGGCCCTTCACCAGCAGGGCGGTGAGCACCATGGTGGCGCCCACGGTGACGACGTAGGTCTCGAACAGGTCGGCCGCCATGCCGGCGCAGTCGCCCACGTTGTCGCCCACGTTGTCGGCGATGACGGCGGGGTTGCGGGGGTCGTCCTCGGGAATCCCGGCCTCGACCTTGCCGACGAGATCGGCGCCGACATCGGCCGCCTTGGTGAAGATGCCGCCGCCCAGCCGCGCGAAGATCGAGATGAGCGAGGCGCCGAAGGCGAGGGCGGTCAGCGCCTCGACAACGGTACGGTCTTCGCCTCCCACGGTATGTCCGGCGATCGCGGTGAGATACCAGAAGAACACCGAGATCGCGAGGAGGGCAAGGCCGGCCACCAGCATACCGGTGATCGCGCCCGCGCGGAACGCCAGCGTCAGGCCGGCCTGCAGGCCCGTCTGCGCGGCGGCGGCGGTGCGCACGTTGGCGCGCACCGAGATGTTCATGCCGATGAAGCCCGCGAGCCCCGAGAGGATCGCGCCGATGACGAAGCCGGTCGCCGAGATCGGTCCCAGCGTCGCACCGAGGATGACCGCGACGATCACGCCGACTATCGCGATGGTGGAATACTGCCGCTTGAGGTAGGCTTGCGCGCCTTCCTGGATGGCGGCGGCGATCTCCTGCATCTTTTCGGTGCCTGCCGGAGAACTCAGGACCTGGCGACTGGTGACGAAGCCATAGACGATGGCCAGAAGCCCCAAGACAATTGCGATCGTGATCAAGTTCACTGAACGCCCCCTTCCCAATGGGTTTTTGTTATTTCGACGGGTTTTTCCCGTTCGAAGGCCAAGGGCTATCGTGAAGGCGGGGTACTGGCAAGCGGCCATCTCGACCACCGCCGTCCCCGGATTGATCCGGGACGGCTGGAGTTTTCCGAGACGGCGCCTCGCAGGTAGTCGGGGAGGGGGTCAGTGCTGGTAGCCGAGCCGCTCCGGCAGCGGCATCGGGCGGCCGTCATGGAGCAGCGACAGCCCGCTGCCCTCGCCCACGGTGCCGATGGCGGTGACCTGGCGGCCGAGCGCGCTCGCGGCTTCGCGGATGCGCGCGGTGTGGCCGGACGGCGCGGTGAAAAGCAGTTCGTAGTCGTCGCCCGCCGTCATCGCCGCGAGACGCGCCTGCAGGCTATCTCCCGCGACGGCGAGCAGGGCCGGGGACAGCGGCACGGCCTCGGCGTTCAGCGTCACCGCGACGCCGCTTGCCGTGGCGATCCTGTCGGCATCGACCAGCAGGCCGTCCGACACGTCCATCATCGCGTGTACCAGCGGTGCGAGCGCGACGCCGAGGCGCGGCTCGGGCATCGGGCGGCGGTAGCGGGCGGCGAGCGCCGCGACATGCGGGGCAGGGCCGCCGAGCGTGCCGGACGCGGCGGCGAGGCCGAGCCCGGCATCGCCGATGGTCCCGCTCACCCACACGCGGTCCCCGGCGCGGGCGGCGGTGCGGCAGGGCACCGGAGCGTCCTTCGGCCCCGTTCCCAGCGCCGTCAGCGAGAAGCTGGGCGGCGCGCCCTCGGGCATCCGCACGGTGTCTCCGCCGAGGAGGGGTATGGCGAAATGGCGGCAGGCCGCATCGAGGCCGGCCAGGAACGCCCGGTCCCAGTCGTCCTCGCCCAGCGCGTGCGAGTAGAGGCAGCCGAGCGGGGTCGCGCCCTTGGCGGACAGGTCGGAGACGTTCACCGCGACGAGCTTCCACGCCACGTCGCCCGCCGGGTCGCCGGGAAGGTAATGGACACCTTCGACGAGGGTATCCAGCGTCACCACCAGCGTCTCGCCGCCGATGGCGAGCACGGCCGCATCGTCCGCCAGCGCGCGCGCGCCGGGACTGGTCGCTATCGCGCGCAGGGCCTGAATGAAGGCAAGTTCACCGGTCATCGCGCGGTGATGCCGTCAGCCTGCGCACGAGTCGAGTCCGCCTCAGCGAACCGACTTCGCCACCGAATCCAGCACGCCGTTGAGGAACTTCGCCTCGCGCGGGTCGAAGAAGGCGTGGCAGACGTCGAGGTACTCGCTGATCGCGGCGCCGGTCGGCACGTCGGCGCGGGCCATCAGTTCGTAGGTGCCGGCGCGCAGGATCTGGAGCATCGTCTTGTCGAGGCGGGCGAGCGACCAGCCTTCCGACAGCTTGGACGCCAGCAGCTCGTCGATCTCGTCGCGGCGGGCGACCACGCCCTTCACCACGTCGTCGAAGAAGGCGACTTCGGCCTGCGCGAACTGCGCGTCGTCGATCTCCATGCCGAGGCGGTGGCGGTGGAACTCGTCGAGCAGGACCGGCAGCAGCGTGCCCTCCATGTCGAACTGGTAGAGCGCCTGGACGGCGGCGAGACGAGCGGCTGCCCGCTTTTGCTTGGAACTGGACATTATCGGGCGAGCCTTATGGAAATGGAGCGCGCGTGCGCCGGAAGCCCTTCCGCGTGGGCAAGGGCGACGGCGGCGGGGCCGATGGCCTCCAGCGCCGCGGAATCGAGCTGGATGAAGCTGGTGCGCTTCATGAAATCGAGGACCGAAAGCCCCGAGGAGAACCGCGCGCGGCGCCCGGTGGGCAGGACATGGTTGGGGCCGGCGACGTAGTCGCCAACGGCCTCGGGGGTCATGCGGCCGAGGAACACCGAGCCCGCGTGGCGGATGCGGCGCATCAGCGCTTCGGGATCGTCGGTCGCGATCTCGACGTGCTCGGCGGCGAGCGCGTTGGCGAGGGCGGGGGCCTCGTCGAAGCTGGAGACGGCGATGATGACGCCGTTGTCGGTCCAGCTGGTGCGCGCGGTCGCCTGCGTGGAGAGGCCCGCGAGTTCGATTTCCACGGCCTCGGCGACGGCATCGGCGAAGGCCGCGTCGTCGGTGATGAGGATCGACTGCGAGGTCGGGTCGTGCTCGGCCTGGCTGAGGAGGTCGGCGGCGATGCGGCGGGGTTCGTTCGCGGCGTCGGCGATGACGAGGATCTCGCTCGGCCCGGCGACCATGTCGATGCCGACGACACCGTAGAGCTGGCGCTTGGCCTCGGCGACCCAGGCATTGCCGGGGCCGGTGACGACATCGACGGGAGCGATGCGGGCCGTGCCGTAGGCGAGCGCGGCCACCGCATGGGCACCGCCCACGCGCCACACTTCGTCCACGCCGGCAAGGTGCGCGGCGGCGAGGACCAATGGATTGACCTCGCCGTTCGGGGTCGGGGTGACGACGACGAGCCGCTCGACGCCCGCGACCCTGGCGGGGATCGCGTTCATCAGCAGCGAGGAAGGATAGGCCGCGCGGCCACCCGGAACGTAGAGCCCGGCGGCGTCCACCGCGTTCCATGTCGCGCCAAGCCGCACGCCGGCGTCGTCGGTGTAGTCGCGGTCGTCGGGAAGCTGGGCTTCGTGGTAGGCGCGGATGCGGGCGGCGGCGAGTTCGAGGGCCTCGCGCAAGGTGGGTTCGAGCGCGTCGAAGGCGGCCTTGCACGCCTCTGCGCCGACCTGCCAGCCGGTGACGTCGAGGTCGTGGTGGTCGAACCTCGACGTGTATTCGGCGAGCGCCTCGTCGCCGCGCGTGCGCACGGTCTGGATGATCGCGGCGACGTCGGCGGCGACGTCCACCGCGCTCTCGCGCCGGGCCGACACCACGCGGGCAAAGGCCTCCGCGAAGCCGGGATCGCTGCTGGACAGGCGCAGCATCAGGCCGCCTTCGCTTCCGTGACGAGCGCGCGGAACGCCTCGACCAGCGCGGCGACGCGGTCGTCGGTCTTGAGCGCGGCGCGGTTGACGATGAGGCGCGCGGAGATGTCGAGGATGCGGCTCGTCTCGACGAGGCCGTTTTCCTTGAGCGTGCGGCCGGTGGAGACGAGATCGACGATGCGGCTCGACAGGCCGAGCGAGGGCGCCAGTTCCATCGCGCCGTTCAGCTTCACCACTTCGGCCTGCACGCCCAGCTTCTCGAAGTGGCGGCGGGTGAGGTTCGGGTACTTGCTGGCGATCCTGAGGTGCGAGGGCAGCGCGCCGCCGGTTTCGCCCACGGGCTCGGCCACCGACAGGCGGCAGTGGCCGATGTCGAGGTCCACGGGCGCGTAGAGGTCCGGGTAGGCGAATTCCTCGACCACGTCGGAGCCGACGATGCCGACTTGCGCGGCGCCGTGCGCGACGAAAGTCGCCACGTCGAAAGCGCGCACGCGGATCAGGCGCATGTCGCTGTTTTCACAGGCGAAGGAGAGGGCACGCGACTTCTTGTCATGGAATTCCGCCTCGGGCACCACGCCGGCGCGCGCCATCAGGGGCAGCGCTTCGTCGAGGATACGGCCCTTGGGCACGGCGAAAGTCAGAGGTGTCGGCATGGTGCGCGCGTTTAGGCGCGGATGCGCCAAAGGGCAATGGCGAAGGCGGGGCGGGATTTCGGTTTCACGCGGAGGCGCGGAGAAGAACCAGAAAGGCAAGGCGGGTTCGCGCAAAGGCGCAAGGGGGTCGCGCTTGCGGCGCAGTCGCGATCCCCATTCAGCCAACGCGTTCAACCGAGGCCCTGGATCATGAGATGGCCTGCGGCGCGGCACGCCCCCTTAGCGCCTTTGCGCGAACCTGAAAAATCACTCCCCCGGAGCGCGGGCCTTGATCGCGACCGCGTGGACCCGGTTGCCGGGGATGTCGCCGAGCGCGGCGTTGACCATGCGCTGGCGCTGGAGGCGCGAGACGCCGGCGAACTGCGGGCTCTCGATCAGGATGGTGAAATGCGATTCGCCGCTGCCGTCGTCGCCGGTGTGGCCGCGGTGGGTGGCGGAATCGTTGACCACGTCGAGCGCGGTCGGAGCGAAGGCGGCGGTCAGCAATTGACGCATTTCGAGTGCAAGTGGTCCGGTCATGGGCTTCACAATAGGCCTTCGATCGCCCATCTGGAAGCCGGTGAGACAGCATAGATTTCATGGCAGGGTCGAATCCGGCGGGCGCGAGTGCACCTGGCCGGGGTGTGAGGAGGCAGGCGAGTTCCGCGCGCCGGGCGGTCGGCCGTCCGGTTTCGACGGGCCGGGCGACTATCGCTGGTTCTGCCTCGACCACGTCCGCGCGTTCAATTCGGGTTACGATTACTTCGAAGGCATGGACACCGAGGAGATCCTGCGCGCGCAGTCCCCGCTGCATGGCTGGGAGACGCAGGCGCGCGCTTTCCGGCCGGACGCAGGCGTGGACGGGGTGCCGCGCTGGGCCGATTTCGCCGATCCGCTGGAGGCGATCCAGGCCCGCGCCCGCGCCCACGTCGCCCGCCGCCGCGCCGAGATGAAGCCCGAAGTGGCGCGCTTCACACCCGGCGAGCGGCGCGCGCTCGAGGCGCTGGGGCTCGACGTGGACATCGACCGCAAGACCTTGCGGCTGCGCTACACCCGGCTGCTGCGGCAGTACCATCCCGACCACAACGGCGGGGACCACAGTCACGCGGCCAAGCTGCAGGGCGTGGTCGAGGCCTACCAGATACTGAAGAAAGCCGCCGCTTTCGCGTGACGAGCCGGCTCAGCCCGCCGTTTGCGCGGCGGGCTCGCCTTCGATCCAGCCGGTCGGGCACCGCGAGGCCGCCGGGCGCTGCGAGCAGTCTGCCGGAGTGCCCGGGGGCGGGTACATGATGCGGCTCCACGGACCGTCGGCGTCGCAGGTGTAGACCGGCGTCCCGGCCGGAAGGTTCGCCGCTGCGGCGGCCGAGGCGCGCGGCTGCGCGCGCACCGTCGTCGGCTGCACCAGCAGGCTGGCCTCCGCCGCGCAAGTTGGCGCCGGGGAGACGGGCTCGGCGGCGCATCCCGGCGCGAGGGCGGCGGCGAGGAGGGCGATCGGTCCGGGGAACGGCGGGCGCGGTGGCATCGCCTCTCCCTAGCTGTCGTCCGTGACGTTCGCCAGCAACGCGAACACGCCGTCCGCATCGGCGAGGAAGTCTCCCGCCGTCAGCTTGTAGCGGGTGACCGAGACCGAATGCGCCACATTGCCACCGATCGCGAGGAGTTCGTCGCCGAGGCTGTCGATGGCGACGACGATGTCGCAGTGGCTTTTGAAGGAATCGCGCTCGGCGGCGGTGTCGAAGTCGATCGGGCTTTCGCGCCACCGGCAGACGAGATCGCCGATCCTCGGCTTGCGCTCGCCCAGGCGGAAGCCCCAGAACGGCGTGCCGCCGTTGCCGCGCCTGCGGATCGAATCGTTGATGTACCGGGCGTGGGCGGCGGCGAACTTGAAGCCCGCGTAAGGCGCCCCCGCATCGCGCACGACGTAGGAGATGAACGCGGCCGACCACGGCACGTCGCGGTCCTTGCCGTCGAGGTTCAGGTTGATCTTGTCCCAGTATTCCCCGACCCGGCGGAAGAACGGGTCGATGTGCTCCTTGCCCAGGCCCCGGTCGAAGCGCAGCCATTCGGCCACGGCTCCAGCGACGAGGTCTTCGCGGGCGTCGCTTTCGATCCCGCGCAGGAAGCGTTCGGCAACGAAGCCGGTCGTCCTGGTGCCATCGACGTCCGCCTCGGCCTCGATGAAGCCCTTGGCGTCGGCGGCCCCGGTCACCTCGACGGGAGTGCCCAGGAAGATGGGGCCGACAAGGGTGTCGGCCGCCACCCGGGGTGCGGAACGGAAATTGAGCGATGTGACGGCAACGAATTTCTTCATGGTCAACTCCTATCAAACGCACGTTTCGCGTAATTCGAGTCGACCCGAAGATTTTCGAGTTCAATATACCATTGGTAGGGTATTTTCAGTCAACTTGAAAATACCCTTAAGTCACCTCGATGAATTCCTTTTGATTCCAGTATCTCGAACGAAATACTACAAAAAGGCGTCCGCGGCGCGTCAGCCGGCTTCCTTTTCGCAGATGGCGGCGAGCTGTTCGGCGCAGGCACCCCAGCCTTCGGTAAAGCCCATTTCCTCGTGCTGCCTGCAGGTTTCCTCGGTCCAGTGGCGGGCGGTGGCGGTGTAGCGGGTGCCTTCGCCTTCGGGGGCGATTTCCCAGATGCCGATCATGAACGGGCCGTTGGGCTGGAAATCGTCTACGATCGCGTCGGTGGAGATGAAGCGGCGGCCTTCGTCGTAGGCGAGGTATATGCCGTTCTGGGGCATGACTTCGCCGTTCGGGCCGAACATCGTCATCTTGCAGACGCCGCCGGGGCGCCGGTCCTGCTCGTCCACTTCGGCGCGCCAGGGGGTGGGGCACCACCATTCGTTCTGCCGCTCGGCGAGGACTTCCCAGACCTTGGCGGGCGGAGCGGCGATATAGCGGGTGATCGACAGTTCGTTCGGCACGGGGGGCTTCTCCTTCAGTCGCGATCGGGAGCGCCGAGCGGGAAGCCGGCGCGGTAGGGACGGGCCGCCTCGACGCAGGCGGCGACGGGGGGCAGGGCGATGAGGTGGGCGCGCCAGTGACGCAGGCGCGGCAGTTCCTCGGGGATGGGATGGACCCAGTCGGCGTAGAACAAGGCGGGCGCGGCGGCGCATTCGATCAGGGTGATCTGGCCCTGCACGGGATAGAACTGCAGCCAGCCTTCCAGCCAGGCGTAAGTCCGCAGCAGGCGCATCCGCGCTTCCTCGACGCGGGCCATGTCGGGGTTCTCGGCATCGCGCAGGTATTCGTTCACGACCTCCTGCATCGGCGCCATGACGTAGTTGTCGAAGACGCGGTCGAGCATCCGGGTGCCGATCGCGGCGTCGGGATCGGAGGGCATCAGCACGTCGGTGCCGACATGGTGCTGCGAGAGGTATTCGATGATCGAACTGGCCTCGAACAGCAGGTTCTCTCCGTCGCGCAGGACAGGGAACTTGCCCTGCGGCCCGGCGGTCTGGACGACTGCCGCGTTCTCCGGATGGTCGGGATCGACGATGTGGAACTCGTATTCGAGCCCGGCGGCGAGGAGGGCGATCTGCGCCTTCCAGGTGTAGGAGGAGAAGGGGTGGCCATAGAGCGCCAGGGTCATGCGTCGTTCTTTCCGGGGAAGCCGCCGTAAGGCACGGTCAGCGCTTCGAGGATGTGGCCGTCGGGGTCCTCGAAGTAGAGGCCCCGGCCGCCGTCGTTGCGGTTGATCTCGCCCGCGCGGGTGCGGGCCGGGTCGGCCCAGAAGGTCAGGCCGCGCGCCTCGATCCGCTCGAGGATACCGTCGAACGCCGGCTCGTCGACCAGCATCGCGTAGTGCTGCGGCGATATCGGCTTGTCCCGTTCGGCAAAGTCGAGCGAAACGCCGTTCGCCAGCTTCACCACGCGGAAGTGCCACATGTCTACGGGTTCTGGCAGGCCGTAGATCTCGGCGAAGAAATCCGCCGAGACATGCCGGTCGCGGCACCAGATGATGGTGTGGTTGAGTTCGACGGTCATGGCGGATGTCAGGCGGTTTCGCCCGCCTCCGCAGCCTCGATCGCGGCGATGTCGATCTTGCGCATAGTCATCATCGCCTCCATCGCGCGCCTGGCGGCCGCACGGTCGGGATTGGACATCGCGTTCGTAAGGGCGCGCGGGGTGATCTGCCAGTTGAGGCCCCACTTGTCCTTGCACCAGCCGCACTGGCTTTCCGCGCCGCCGTTGCCGACGATGGCGTTCCAGTAGCGGTCGGTTTCCTCTTGGCTGTCGGTGGCGATCTGGAACGAGAAGGATTCCGACTGCGGGAACTGGTCGCCGCCGTTGAGGCCGATGCACTCGATCCCCATCACCGTGAATTCGACCACCAGCACGTCACCCCGCGACCCGTCGGGATAGTCGGACGGCGAGCGCTGCACCGAGGTCACGGCGGTGTCGGGGAACACCGTGGCGTAGAAGTTCGCGGCATCCTCGGCGTCGCCGTTGTACCACAGGCAGATGCGGGCCTTCGCGGGCTCGGTCATTTCTTCATCTCCTCTATCAGCTTGCCGTCGATCGCCTTGGCGGCCTTGTAGCCGGGGCGTGCCTGGCAGCGCTCGGCATAGGCGACCAGAGAGGGGCGCGGCGGGATGATGCCGAAGGTCATGCCCCAGTCGATCGAGCTGCCGACGTAGACGTCGGCCATGGTGAAGCGATCGCCGCAGACCCACACGGCGCCGTCGAGCTTCTGGTCGATCGCGTCGATGGTGCGCTCGAAGCTGCCCCACCCGGCCATCATTTCCTGCTCGGGCCTGGGCTCGAACTTGAGCGCGCGCGAGGTGATCGACTGCTCGATCGGGCCGGCGGCGAAGAAGGTCCAGCGGTAGTAGTCGGCCATCTCCGCGTCGTTGGGCAGCAGCCCCGCCTCGGGGTGCATCTCGGCGAGGTAGAGGCAGATCGCCGCAGCCTCGGTCACCACGCGGTCGCCGCCTTCGGCATGGTGGACGATGGTGGGCACCTTGCCCATCGGGTTGGCGGCGAGGAAAGCCTCGGGCTTGTCCTTCCAGTCGACCAGGACCTGCTCGTAGTCGGCCCCCGCCTCGTGCAGCGCCCAGCGGGCGATCTGGCCGCGCGACATCGGGTTGGTGTAGAAGGTGTAGTCGGCCATCGGCGTTCTCCCTCGTGGGTGTGAATGCGAGGAACATTGATGGAACATCGGGGCGGCGTCAACCGCCCCGGATGCCCCGTCGGCGATCAGCCCTTGCGCGGGCCGACCAGCCCGAAGTAGCCGCCCTGCGGGTCGAAGGCGTGGACGGTGAATTCACCGGTGGGGATCTGCATCGGCTCGCCCTGGGGCTTGCCGCCGCCGTCCTTCACCGCGGCGAAGGCACGGTCGATGTCGTCGACGCCGATGTAGTAGGTCCAGCCCGCGACCGGCATGAAGTCGGCCTTCTTCATGATCGCGCCGATCTGGACGCCTTCGGACTGGATGAAGCGGTAGTCGCCCAGCGGCCCCATCGGCATGGCGCCTTCCTGCGTCCAGCCGAAGTGCTTCGTATAGAAGGCGACGGCGGCCTCGTCGTCGGGAGTGACGAGTTCGTTCCAGCGGATGGTCTGCGGCTTGTCGACCGAGAACACGTCGCTGGCGGCGTCGGGGTCGTCGGCCGGGGGCTCGGGGGTCATGACGTAGAACGCCGCGCCCTGCGGGTCGGTGACCATGGAGAAGCGGCCGACGCCCGGCATGGTGGTGGCGGGGACGTGGACGCTGCCGCCCTCGGCCACGATCTCGGCGACCTTGGCATCGACGTCGGGGACGTAGATGTAGCCCGTCCACCCCGGTCTGGCGCCCTGCGCGGTCATCTCCGCGTCGAGCGTGAAGACGCCGCCGGTGTAGCCGCAGCCGGCACCGCCGCCGTCCAGGCGCTCGATCATGCGGTAGTCCATTTCGGTGCCCGGCGCCATTTCGCCCATGACGTTGGGACCGATCCGCCAGCCGACGACGCTGCCGTAGAACGCGGTGGCGGCGTCGGGGTCGTTGGTCATCAGTTCGTACCAGATGAAGCTGCCGACAGGGTTGCCCACGGTCATTCTCCCAGGGTGACGACGGGGGTGAACCCGCCGAAGATCATGCGCGCGCCGTCGAAGGGCATGGGGTTCTTCTCGGGGTCGAGGCGAGGGTCTGCGGTCATGGCGTCCATGATCTTGGCCATGTTGGCGTCGCGCGTGGCCTTGTCGGGCCATTCGATCCAGCTGAAGACCACCGCCTCGTCCTCCTTGCACGCGACCGCGCGGAAGAAGTCGGTCTGCTTGCCTTCGGGCACGTCGTCCTGCCAGCATTCGAGGATGCGGGTGGCGCCGTGTTCCATGAAGACCTGGTCACCCAGCTTCGCGTGCTCGATGAACTTGTCCTTGTTCGCCTTGGGGACGGCGATCACGAAACCATCGATGTAGGCCATGGTTCAGGCTCCTTCCTTCTGCTTGCTTGGTGCGTGTTCGGGGAAAGGCGCGAGCTGCGCGGCAAGCGCGCGCTGGAACGCGGGGCGGGCGGTTGCGCGCTCCACGTAGGCGGCGAGCACGGGGTGCCTTTCCATGAGCGCCGGATCGGGCTGGGCGCGCAGGATCGTCGTCATCGCGATGTCGGCGATGGAGAACTCTCCCGCCAGCCATTCGTCGTCGCCCAGTGCGGATTCGAGGCGGTCCAGCCTGCCGTCCAGCGCCTCCACCAGCGAGGGGCGGCGGAGCTGCGCCCATTCCTCCTTGCGGGAGAAGACGGTGCAGTTGACCATCTCCATCACGTAGGGCTCGACCGAGTTGAACGCGGCGAGCAGCCAGCTCAGCACCCGCGCGCGCTCCTGCGAGCCGACCGGGGGCAGGGCGCCCGCCTTCTCGGCGACGTGGATGAGGGTGGCGCCGCTCTCGAAGATGCCGACCTCGCCGTCGCGCACGAAGGGGACCTGGCCCCAGGGCTGCTCGTCGAAGTACCAGGCGGGGCGCTCCAGCGCGCTGATCAGGCGCACCTTGTAGGGCAGGCCGTAATCCTCGCAGGCCCAGCGCGGACGCAGGTCGCGGACCTGCCCCTGCGCGAAGGAGGGGACCCACTCGAAGGCGGTGATCTCGAGGTCGGCGGTCGGATCGATCGGCATCGTCTCTCTCCAGC
>DATKFS010000114.1:0-22508 GCA_035511275.1 Novosphingobium sp. | reverse complement strand
CGCGCAGCATCCGCTCCGGATCGTTGCGGCGCGAGTCTGCGTTGCCCTCGATGCCGTTGATGATGTCACCGAAGTAGCTGGGCATCTCGACGCCGTCGACCATCTCGGTCGGAGCCGAGCGCGGCTTGGCGAACTGGCCCGCCATGCGGCCGAGCTTCACCACCGGCTGCTTGCTGGCGAACGTCAGCACGACCGCCATCTGCAGCAGCACGCGGAAGCTGTCGCGAATGTTGTCGGCGCTGAACTCGGCGAAGCTCTCGGCACAGTCGCCGCCCTGGAGCAGGAAACCGCGACCGGCGGAGACTTCGGCAAGCTCGGCCTTCAGGGCGCGGGCTTCACCGGCAAAGACGAGCGGGGGAAACTTCGCAAGCGTGGCCTCGACCTCGCTGAGCTTCGCCTGATCGCCATAGACCGGGAGGTGGCGCGCCTCATGCGTCTTCCAGCTCTCCGGTGTCCAGTTGGTAGCCACTTGCCTTAACTCCTGATGCCCGGCGCCCGATGCGCGGACCTTGCCGCATGTCGCGGACAAGTGCGCGCCCATAGCGCCTGCCGGCAATTTTTGCAAAGCCGGGATGTCGATATGAGTAATCGGGTTTCCGCATGCCCCCCCCGACCACGCGGCAGCGGCCGATTACTTGCTCGCCACCTTGGATTCCTTGCCCTCCGGCATGACTTCGAGCCGCCAGGAACTGTCCTTGCCCAGATAGCGCGCGGCGAGCGCCTGCATCGCCTGCGGGGTGGTGACGGTGTAGTCGCTCAGCACCGTGCGCACGGTGCCGATGCGGGACGGGTCGCTGGTCGCGCCTTCGAGCTGGCTCATGAAGAACGAGGTGCTCGAAGCCGCACGGGTCACCTGCTGGCGGAGCGGCTCGACGACGAGGGCGAGTTCGTCGGCCGTCGGCGGGTTGTTGATGAGGTCTTGGGCGATCTCGTCGGCGGTCTGGAAGAAGACCGGGACCGACTTGGGATCGAGCTGCGCCATCGCCGTGATCGAGCCGCCCGCGGCAAGGTCCACCGGCCAGGTCGAGTAGACGTAGGGCGCGTAGGAAACGCCCAGCTTCTCGCGAACCGCGTCCATCAGGCGGTTGGTGAAGAGCTGGGTGAGGATCTCGAGCTGGCGCGATTCGCGGATGCCCATGACGCCGCCGCCGGTGGGCCACGAGATGACCGCCGCCGCCTGGTCCGGATCGCCGTGGTGGACCAGCGTCACCGGCTTGTCTGAAGGCTTGGGCACGTCGACTTGCGCAGAGGCGGTGCCGGCCGCGTAGGGCTGCCGGGCCTTGAGCGCGCCGAAGGTCTTCTCCAGCGCGGCGATCGCGGCAGTCTTGTCGAAGTCGCCGAAGATCTGGACCTCGACCGGGCCTTCCTTGAGCGCCTTGCTCCACACGCGCTTGAAGCCCTGCGGCGTCGTCGCCTCGATCTCCTCGGGGGTCGGCGTCGCGAAGCGCGGGTCCTCGCCGCGCTGGTAGAACTGCAGGTCGCGGTTGAGGACGCCCTGCGGCGAGGTGGCGAAGGTGGCGTACTGGATCTTCGCGGCGGCCTTGGCGCGCGTGAACGGGTTCACGTCCCACTGCGGCAGGTCGAGCTTGGCGGCGAAGAGGTAGAGCTGGTCGGCAAGGTCCGACGGGCGCGTCTCGGCGGACAGCTCGAAGGCGGCGTCCTGCACCTCGAAGTTGAAGCCCATCTTGCGGCCGGTCGATATACGGTCGAGGTCGTCCTGGCCGAGCGTGGCGAGGCCCGAGCCGACGAGCGCGAACTGGCCGAGCGTGATGTAGGCCGCATCCTTGGGATCGACCGAACGGTAGCCGCCGCCGAAGCGGGTCTTGACCATGACGCGGCCCGGCTCCTCGGCAACGGGCCAGAGCAGCGCCTTGACGCCGTTGGCGAACGTCAGCTGCTCGATCTCGAGCAGTCCGGTCGGCGCGTCGGACAGGGCCTTGGCAGGCTTGCCGATGGCGGGCAGCTTCTCGAACGAGACGGGGGCGAGCGCGGCGCGCACGCTGGCGTCGGCCTTCACCGGTTCGGCCAGCGCCAGTTGCAGCTGGCGGTCCGTCGCCTTGCCTTCTTCCTGCACCGTGAACAGGCCGCGCGTCACCGTGCCGGTGAACAGTTCGCGGGTGTGCTTGAGCACCGCGTCCGGAGTGAACAGCGGCTGCGATTCGCGGAAGATGCGCAGCACGTCGTTCGGCGCGGCCACGGTCTCGCGGATGTCGAGCGCGTTGACGAGGTCGTCGGCGAGCTTCGATCCGGGCAGGATGCGCTGCTGTTCCACGGGCACCTGGAAGGCGACGTCGAGTTCGGCCGCCTCGCGGTCGATCTCGGCCTGGGTCGGCGCGCGGGTCAGGGCGTCGGCGATGACCGAGCGCACGTCGCGCAGCGCGGCCTGCCAGTCGTCGCCGAGCGGCGTGACCGAGACGAACGTGGCGTCGGCGGAGCGCGAGACGTCGTCCTGGTTGACCGATGCGGAGAGGAAGCTGCCGCCTGCCCGCGCCTTCGATTCGAGGCGACGGTTGATGATGGCCTGCGCGATCGCGTCGGTCATCAGGCCCTGGTTGTAGACGATGTTGTCGGTCACCTGTCGCCACGGCCGCAGCACGGCGTACATCAGCGAAGGCGGAAGGTCCGGTTCGACCAGCACTCGCGTCTCGCCCACCGGGTTCTTGGGGTCGGCACCCGGAGGCGCCACGGGGTCGCCGAAGCTGGGCGCGGGGGTCTGCTTGCCCTTCACCGACCAGTCGGTGAACCACTTCTTCACGTAGGATTCCAGCATGGCCGGGTCCATGTCGCCGGCGACGACCACCGCGACGTTGTCGGGGCGATACCAGCGCGAATAGAAAGCCCGCACGCTGTCCGGGGTCGCCCCGGTCAGCGATTCCACGGTGCCGATCGGCTCGCGGTTGGCCAGTGGCTGCCCGGCGTAGAGCACTTTCTGCATCGCGTCCTGCACGCGCTTGGAAGCGCCGCCCCGCTCGCGCATCTCGGCCAGCACGATCGGCAGGTCGGACTTGAGGTTCGAGGCCGACAGCGTGGGTGCGGTGACCATGCCGCTCATCAGCTTGAACGTCTCGTCGAGGGAGCTCGGCGTGGCGTTGGGCAGGTCGAGCTTGAAGACGGTCTGCGTGGTCGAGGTCACCGCGTTGGTATCGCTGCCGAACGTCGCGCCAAGGCGCTGGAAGGCGGCGATCGCCGTACCCTCGGGCAGGTACCTGGACTGGCGGAACAGCATGTGCTCCAGGAGGTGCGCGTAGCCGCGCTCGGAATCCTTCTCGTAGAGCGAGCCGGCGTCCACGCGGATGCGGATCGAGACCTGCCCCGGCGGGACGCCATTCTTGCGCACGGCATACTTCAGGCCGTTAGCAAGTTCACCGAAATGCCATTCGGGATCGTGCGGTATGTCGCTGCCGCGATAGAGCCACGGGTCGGCCTGCCCGACCACCGGCGCCACCATCGTACCGGTCGCAGGCGCGCTGGCTTGCGGGGGTGCGGCCTCCTGGGCAAGCAATGGCGGGATCGGCGCCTGGGCGAGAAGAAGCAGGCAGGCGAGCGAGCGGGCGGCGCGCGGAGAGGATGTCATTGCGCAAGGTATAGGGCGGCGCTTCCTTAAGGACCAGTGAATAGAACGGTCATTCGGGCATCGATTGGCCGCAGTTGGACTTGACCCTCGGGCCACTTCTCCTACATCGCGAGAACTATGTTCATCGAAACCGAAGCCACGCCCAATCCCGCGACGCTCAAGTTCCTGCCCGGGCGGCAGGTGATGCCGGCCGGCACCCGCGAGTTCATCTCGCCCGAGGACGCCGCCGCATCCCCGCTGGCCGAAGCGCTGTTCGACCTCGGCGACGTGACGGGCGTGTTCTTCGGCACCGACTTCGTGTCGGTCACCGCCGCACCCGGCGTGGAATGGCCCTCGCTGCGCCCGCAGGTGGTCTCGATCCTCCTCGATCACTTCGTTTCGGAAGCCCCGCTCTTCGCGGGCGGCAGCGCGGCAGGCTTCGCCGTCCCCGCAGAGGACGAGGACTTCGGCGACGATCCGGCCGATGCCGACATCGTCGAGCAGATCAAGGACCTCATCGAAAGCCGCGTGCGCCCGGCCGTCGCCAACGACGGCGGCGACATCGTCTATCGCGGCTTCCGTGAGGGCGTGGTCTACCTCTCGATGCAGGGCGCCTGCTCGGGCTGCCCCTCGTCGAGCGCGACGCTCAAGCACGGCATCGAAAGCCTGCTCAAGCACTACGTCCCCGAAGTCAGCGAAGTGCGCGCGGCCTGAGGGCCGTGGACATGCCGCGCACCACCGCCGCGTGACACCCGCCATCGAAGACAAGCCCCCCCTCGCCGCGACGACGCTGGTGATCGACAGCGCGACGGACGCCTGCTCCGTCGCGCTTTTCGCGGGCGATGTGCTGCTGGCGGGCGAATGGCGCCTGCTGGGGCGTGGCCATGCCGAAGCGCTGGTGCCGATGATCGCGGCGCTGCCCGAACGCGGACGGGCGGGACGGATCGCCGTCGCGCTCGGCCCGGGCAGCTTCACGGGCGTGCGCGTCGGCCTCGCCGCGGCACGTGCGCTGGCGCTGGCCTGGGGTGCGGACCTCGTCGGATACCCGACGCTCGCCCTCGTCGCCGCCATGGCGCGCGATGCTGAAGGCGACAGCCCCGTGGGCGTCGCGATGACCGGCGGTCATGGCGAATGGTTCGTGGAAGGCTTCGACGCGCTTGGCGGCACCGCCCGCCCCCTCGCCTCCCGGCGACCCGCCGACGCCGCGCACGAAACCACCGAGGCTCTCGTCGCTGGCAACCAGGCCGAGGCTCTCGTCGCCGCGCGCGGGCACGGCCGCGCCCTGCCGATCTGGCCCGACGCGCGATCCTTCGGCTTGCTGGGCCCCGCCGCGCTCCTCACCGAAGCGCACCCGCTCTACGGCCGCGCACCCGACGCCCGCCTGCCTGCGGGAGCCGCATGACCGACGACGTCGACAAGATCATGGCGGTGATGGGAGCCGCCTTCGACCCGGCCTACGGCGAAGCGTGGAACCGGCGCCAGGTCGACGATGCGCTCCGATTTGGGACATGTCATTACTATCTGGTCGATGCCGACGGACAGATACCTGCCGAAGACGGGGTCGCCGCAGGCTTTTTCTTGTCGCGCACGGGATTCGAGGAAGAGGAACTGCTGCTGCTTGCGGTTGACCCGCAATATCGCGGCCGGGGACTTGGAAGAACGCTGCTCGACAGGTTGCGAATCGATGCGGGCAGTCGCGGCGCCAAGCGGCTTCTGCTCGAAATGAGAAGAGGCAATCCGGCTGA
Source organism: Novosphingobium sp. (assembly GCA_035511275.1). Classification (GTDB taxonomy): domain Bacteria; phylum Pseudomonadota; class Alphaproteobacteria; order Sphingomonadales; family Sphingomonadaceae; genus Novosphingobium. The sequence continues at coordinate 17,210 of DATKFS010000114.1, read as the reverse complement.
AACGCTTTATCGCGGATTTGGTTTCCATTCGATTGGAGAAAGACGCGAATATTACCGCACACCCGGCGGAGAGCGTCTTGATGCAATCACCTTTGCCAGCGACATATCCTGATCGGATCTATTAATTACGCGTCATATTAGGGGATTTGCACCGAGAAGTTGTATTCAGGTGCCAATTCAACTTGCGCTTCTGTTCAAAATCGTCCACTGCACCATCCGCAAGCCTTCATCGGCCTGCTTCTCCCAAAAACTAAAATGGTCGCACCAAAGGACAACAAGAAATGGATAATATCCAGCCCGACATGAACGAGACGTTGATCACGCTGGCATCCGACATCGTCGCCGCACACGTGAGCAACAACAGCGTCGCGGTCGAGGATCTTCCCACGCTGATCACCAACGTCTACGGCGCGCTCGCCGGCCTCGGTGGCACTGCCCCGGTCGTCGAAGAAAAGCCCGAGCCGGCAGTTTCGGTCCGCGCTTCGGTGAAGCCCGACTACATCGTCTGCCTCGAGGACGGCAAGAAGCTGAAAATGCTCAAGCGCCACCTCATGACCCATTACAACATGACCCCGGAAGACTACCGCGCGCGCTGGAACCTGCCCGCCGACTACCCGATGGTCGCCCCCAACTACGCCGAGAAGCGTCGCGAACTGGCCAAGAAGATCGGCCTGGGTCGCAAGTCGAACGTGCGTCGTGGCCGCAAGCCCAAGGCTGCCGTCGCGTAAGAACCGGCAGCGGCGGCCGCCTCGCTTCCGCCCCGGCCCTGAAGGCATCAGCACCGCGCGTCCCGGAAATCCGATTTCCCGGGGACAAAGATGCCGAAGAATGCCGCGCCCGGTGACAGGCCGCCCATCACGGTTGTGATTGCAGGCGCACCGCCCTATCTAGGCGGTGCGCCTCATTCATATCTACAGGTCTATCGTGCACCAACCCATCGACATCGAAGCTCTCTGCGCCGAACGCGGCCTTCGCATCACCGAGCAACGCCGCGTGATCGCCAAGGTGCTTTCGGAAAGCACCGACCACCCCGACGTCGAAAAGCTGCACGAACGTGCCACTGCCATCGACCCCGGCATCTCGATCGCCACGGTCTACCGCACCGTGCGTTTGTTCGAGGAAGCCGGCATCCTCGACCGTCATGATTTCGGCGATGGCCGCGCCCGCTACGAAGCGGCGCCCGAGGCCCATCACGACCACATGATCGACGTCGAATCGGGCCAGGTCATCGAGTTCGTCGATCCCGAACTCGAAGCGCTCCAGCGCCAGATCGCCGAGCGGCTGGGCTTCCGCCTCGTCGACCATCGCATGGAACTGTTCGGCGTGAAGCTCGACCGTCCCGAAGGCGCCGGCACTCCCCACCGCAAGTGAGCCGCGGTTGACCGGCGCCCTGCCCGCCTCGCGCCATCGCATCGCGCCCTGGGCATGGCCCATGGTCGCGGTCCGGCTGGCGGGGCTGCTGGCGATGCTGCTGATTTGCGCGCCGCTCCACTACGTCTTCGCGCCGTTCACCGCGCGCAATCCGGTGCCGCGCTGGTTCCTGCGCAGCGTCGCGGCGATCGCCGGCGTGCGGGTGCGCCTGCGCGGCGAGCGTCCGGCGCGGCGCAGCTTCCTCATCGCCAACCACGTCAGCTGGATCGACATTCCCGCCCTCGCCGGCGCCACCGGCAGCGCCTTCGTCGCGCATGACGGACTGGCGCAGATCGGCCCGCTGCGCTGGCTCTGCAGCCTCAACGACACCGTCTTCGTCGCCCGCCACGAACGCCGCAGCGTCGCCGCGCAGGTCGAGCAGGTGCGCACGGCCCTGCGGGAAACCGGGGCGCTGACGATCTTCGCGGAAGGCACGACGTCCGACGGCACCGGCACCCTGCCGTTCAAGTCCTCGCTGCTCTCGGCGATGGAGGGGGATGCCGACACCATCCCGGTACAGCCGGTCTGGCTGGACTACGGTGCCGAAACGCGCGAGATCGCCTGGGTCGGGGAAGAGCCGGGGCTCGACAACGCGCTGCGCATCCTTGCGCGGCTGCGGCCGGTAGACCTCACCATCCATTTCCTGCCGCCGCTCGGCCCCGAGGACCGCGCCGACCGCAAGCGCATGGCCTCCGCCGCGCGCGCCGCGATCGACGAGGCGCTGGCAAGGTAGGGGGCGTTGTCACCGGCGGGGCGCCGCGCCCCGTCCGGTCTTCAGCGGGTGGCGTTGTAGGCGAGCTGCGTTTCGTCGAGCTGGAAGCCGACCAGCACTTCGAACGAGGCGCGCGCGACGGCGGCCTTGACCTCGGGATCGGCGAGCGGATCGACCGCCGCGTCGGTGTCGCCGGCCTTGCGCTTGCGGGTGATGCGCTCACGGATGTCCTGCGGCAGGGTTGCCGCCGCACTGTCGATGAAGGCGTTGACGTTGCCGCTGACCTGCGCGCGCTGCTCGCCGTCGGCGAAGCTGAGGGTCACGTTGCCCACGCGCTTGCTGATGACGGCCGAGCCGCCCTGCAGCACCGAGACGAAGTACGGCAGCGTCACCTGGCGCGCACCGGCGGTATCGTTGCGGCGCGCCTGGACCTGGAAGGCGACGCTGGCGGTCACCTTGTCACCGGCGGTCGCGGTTTCGTTACATTCGGTGCGCACGTCGGTCATCGCGGCGACGAGGTCGATGTTCGGCGCCGTGCGGTCGTTGGGCACGCGGAACAGGGTGACGTCGCCGGTGTATTCGGGGATCCCGACCGCCGGGCACTTGCTGCGGATCGAGGTAATTCCCACGCCCTGGTCGACCACGATCTCCCCCTTGGTCTTGCACCCGCCCAGCGCGGACAACGCGGCTGCGGAGCACAGGACAGTGGCAGTCAGGCGGCGTGCATTCATCGTCACTTCCTCGAATGGCGTGCGCTTGCCCTAGCGATGCAAGCGGCAAAGCGCTAGAGGGCCGATCATGAACGCGCCCTTTCAGTCCACCACGCAATCGGCCCCCGAGGCCGGCGACCAGCAGCAGCCGCTGCGCCTCCTGATCGCGGCCCCGCGCGGTTTCTGCGCCGGCGTCGACCGCGCGATCGAGATCGTCGACCGGGCGATCGAGATCTACGGCGCCCCGGTCTACGTGCGCCACGAGATCGTCCACAACAAGTTCGTGGTCGACAGCCTCAAGGCCAAGGGCGCGGTCTTCGTCGAGGAACTGGACGAAGTGCCCGACGGCGTGCCGGTGATCTTCAGCGCGCACGGCGTGCCCAAGGCCGTCCCCGCCGCCGCCACGCAGCGCGGGCTCGACTGGCTGGACGCGACCTGCCCGCTGGTGAGCAAGGTCCATCGCCAGGCCGAACGCCAGATCGAGGCCGGACGCCACATCCTGTTCATCGGCCATGCCGGGCATCCCGAAGTGATCGGCACCTTCGGCCAGGTCCCCGAGGGCAACATGACGCTCGTCGAGACGGTCGAGGAAGTCGCCACGCTGGAATTTCCCGCCGGGACCGAGCTTTCCTACCTGTCCCAGACCACGCTTTCGGTCGACGACACCCATGCGATCATCAAGGCGATCGAGGCGCGCTTCCCCGACGTCGTCGCGCCCAAGGCGGAGGACATCTGCTACGCCACGTCGAATCGGCAGGCCGCCGTCAAGCAGATCGCGCCGCAATGCCAGCTCGTGCTGGTGATCGGTGCGCCCAACAGTTCGAATTCGCTGCGCCTCGTCGAAGTCGCCCAGCGCGAGGGTTCGCGCGGCCAGCTCATCCAGCGCGCCAGCGAGATCGATCCGGCGTGGCTCGACGGCATCGAGACCCTGGGACTCACCGCCGGAGCCTCCGCGCCAGAAGAACTGGTCAACGAGGTCATCGCCCGCATCAAGGAACTGCGCGCGGTGGAGGCCGAGGAATTCGTCACCACGAAGGAACACATGACCTTCAAGCTGCCCCGCCAGCTGGTCCGCTGAAGCCATGGCAGTCTACACAAGGCTCGGCGCCGAGGAGATGGCCGGTATCGTCGCCGCCTTCGACGTGGGCACGCTGGTCTCCGCCAAGGGCATCGCCGAGGGCGTCTCGAACAGCAACTGGCTGATCGAGACGCAGGATGCCCACGGCGCGAATCGCCGCTTCATCCTGACCGTCTACGAGAGCCGGACCGAGGTGGCGGAACTGCCGTTCTTCCTCGACCTGCTCGACCATCTCGCGGCGCGCGGCGCGCCGGTGCCGCGCACGATGCACGACACCTCGGGCGCCAGCCACCGCCTCCACCGCACCCCCGACGGCGACAAGGCGCTCGCGCTGATCGAGTTCCTGCCCGGCGTCTCGGTGTCCGAGCCCACGCCCGCGCAGGCCCGCGCGGTGGGCGGCGCGCTCGCCCAGATCCATCTCGCCGCAGCCGACTTCCCGGCCTCGCGCGCCAATTCGCTGGCCCTGCCGGCCTGGCAGCAACTGCTGAACGACTGCGGCCGCGAAGGGCTCGAATCGATCCACCCCGAACTCGGCCGCATCGTCGAGCGCGAACTGGCGCTGCTCGCCGCGCGCTGGCCGCAGGACCTGCCGAGCGGGGTCATCCACGCCGACCTGTTTCCGGACAACGTCCTGATGCTCGGCGACCAGGTTACAGGACTCATCGATTTCTACTTCGCCTGCACCGACCTGTTCGCCTACGACGTTGCCGTGACACACGCTGCCTGGTGCTTCAGCCCCGACGGCGCCCGGTTCCTGCCGGCGCTCTCCGATGCCCTTCTCGAAGGCTACGCCGCCGTGCGCCCGCTGTCCGCGGACGAGCAGGCGGCGCTGCCGTTGCTGGCACGGGGCGCGGCGATGCGCTTCCTCGCCACGCGCGCCTACGACTGGCTGAACACGCCCGCCGACGCGCTGGTGACCCCCAAGGACCCGATGGCCTTCGCCCGCCGCCTCGAATTCTACGCCGATCCGGCCCATGCGGAGGTCTTCGCGTGAAGCAGGTGGATGTGTTCACCGACGGCGCCTGCAAGGGCAATCCCGGCCCCGGTGGCTGGGGAGTCCTCCTGCGCATGGGCCAGCACGAGAAGGAAATGTCCGGCGGCGAGCCCGACACGACCAACAACCGCATGGAGATGACCGCGGCGATCAAGGCGCTCAACGCGCTTATCGAACCGTGCGACGTCACGCTCCATACCGACAGCAAGTACGTCATCGACGGGATCACCAAGTGGGTCCACGGCTGGAAGAAGAAGGGCTGGATCAACTCCAGCAAGCAGCCGGTCCGCAACGCCGACCTGTGGCACGACCTGATCGAAGCCTCGGGCCGCCACAAGGTGCGCTGGGAATGGGTGCGCGGCCACAACGGCCACGTCGAGAACGAGCGTGTGGACAAGCTCGCCAGCGACGCGGCGAAGGCGGCTGCGTGAACATTTGCGCGCGCGTGCATCCGTCGCCCCGGAATTGATCCGCCACCGCCGGCAAGGTCACGGCCACGTCAGGGCAGGTCGCGGCAAGGTCGGGGTTACGTCACGGCAAGGCGTCACTCGGCCACCCGCCGGAAACGGCGCGATTGTGCGGTATCATGTCGAACCGAAGCCTCGATAACCTGACCGCCGAACTGCGCGCACTGGTCACGCCGGGCCCCCGCATGGCCGACGAATGGGCCTGCGTCGCCTCGGTCATGCTGGCGATCGTGCTGGCCCATGCGATCGGCGCGGACATGGTGTCGTGGGCGGCGTTCACCGCTTTCGTCCTGCTCAAGAGCGACGTTTCGGAGACCCTGTTGCGCGGAATCCTGCGGATCGTCGGCACGATCGCGGGATCGGGGCTGGCGCTGGCGGTCGTCCCCTATGCCGCGCGCTCGCTTCCCTTCGCGATGGTCGCCGCGGCGCTGGTCGGCGCGGTCGGGCTCTACGGGATGCTGACGGCGCGGCGGGCCTATGCCTGGCTGCTGTTCGGCCTGACCTTCGAGATGATCCTGCTCGACAAGCTCGACCGGCCGGACCTCGACACCATCGGCTTCGCCCGGACACGGCTGCTGGAAGTGGTCGCCGGGACCGTGGCCTGCACGATCGTCAGCCTTGCCGCGGGCGCGCTGGCGGGCAAGCGCTGGTGGACGAACCGCAAGCCGGCGCCGGAGCGGATGGGCTGGCACCCCCACGCCGCCCGTCACGCCGCGCAGGCAGGGCTCGCCATCGCCGTGCTCCCCCTGCTCCACGCGCTTTTCGAACTGCCCGAACTGCCGCAGGCGGCGGTGACCATCATGGCGGTGATGATCGTCCCGGTGGCGGGCATCGGCGCCAGCGGCTTCGTGCCGGTGTCGCGCCGGCTCCTGCACCGGGCGCTCGGCTGCATGGCGGGGGGAGCGCTGGCCCTTGCCGTGCTGCTGCTGGCGCAAGGCAGTGCGCCGGTCCTGATCGCGGGAACCTGCCTCGGCATCGTCCTGGGCCGCCACATCGAGAACGGACTGCCGGGAGTGACGTACGTCGGCCTCCAGTTCACCCTCGCGGTGCTGGTCGTGCTGGTCCCGGACAGTTATGCCGACGCGCGGATCGGGCCCGCCATCCAGCGGCTCGTCAGCGTCTTCGTGGGCATGGCGGTGCTGGAGCCGGTCCTGCTGGCATGGCACTTCCTGGCGCCCGGGCGGAAGGGGCGCGGAGAACCGGCGGACGAAGTCAGCGGAGATTGAGCCGCCCCGGCCCGAACGGCAGGGGATCCACCGCGCCCGGCGGCTCGCGCAGCAGCAGCCGCGCGGCAAGATCCGCAGCGGCGGGCGCGGTCTGGATACCGAAGCCGCCTTGCCCGGCGAACCAGAAGAACCCCTCGTCCTGCGGCGCGAAACCGTAGACCGGCAGGCGATCCGGCGCGAACGAGCGCAGGCCCGCCCAGCGATGCTCCACCCGCGTCACCGGCCAGTCGACCACCTGCTCGAAGCGATCCACCGCCAGTGCCACGTCGATCTCCTCGGGCGCGGCGTCGCAGGCGATGCTGGGTGTCTCGTCGTGCGGGCTGAGCCAGAGCCGGCCGCTTTCGGGCTTGAAGTAGAAGGTTTCCGCCACGTCGAGGACCAGCGGGAGGTCGTCGGGCACGGGAACGGCGACGCCGAGTTGCGCGATGGTGCGGCGGAACGGCGCGATGCCGAGCGGGTCTAGCCCGGCGATCTGCGCCACCGGATCAGCCCATGCGCCGGCAGCGTTCACCAGCACGCCTGCACTGGCCTGCCGGCCGTCCGCGAGCGTCAGCGCCCAGCCCGTGACTCCACGTTCGGCGGCCACAAGCCCGGCGCGACACCAGAGCTGGGTCCCCGCGCGCTGCGCCTGCGCGAGATAGTGCTGGTGGAGCGCGGCCACGTCGATGTCGCAGGTGCTTGGCTCCAGCGCGCCGCTGGTCCAGTTCGCCCGCAGCCCCTGCACCCGCTCCGCTATCTCGGCGCGGCCGAGCACCTTCACATCGACCCCGGCAGCGACGAAGCGCGCGGCGAAGGCTTCGACCTCGCGCTCCTGCCCCGCGCGCCCGAGCGTCAGCGCGCTGCGCGGCGTCAGCACGCCCAGATCGCGCAGGACCGGGCCGGATGCGGTGGTAAGAGGCTGCACGCCGGGGCCGCCGTAGCTTTCGGTCCAGAACGCTGCGGAGCGCCCGGTGGCATGGTAGCCGGGCCGGTCCTCGGCCTCCAGCATCAGCACGCGCGCCCTCGTGCCGATGGCGGCGGCGAGCGATGCCCCGGCCATGCCGGCGCCGACGATGGCTATATCGAACCCGGTCCCCATGACGGTCAGCCCCTTGCGGGGGCACGGCGATCGAGAAAGTCCCCGATCGCTGCCAGCGCGCGGTCGCGCACGGGATCGACTTCTCGCAGGATCTCGTGACGGCACTCGCTGCCGAAGCCGACGAGTTCGCCCTGCGGCAGGCGTCCGGCGGCCCGGCGAATTGCCGGCCATGACACGAGGCCGTCGATGGCGGTGCCCAGCAGCAACGTGGGAACGCTGACCGCCTCCAGCACGCCGGGCGCCTCCAGTTCGCGGATCGAGGCGAGCGCGCGTTCGATCCAGCCCCAGCTCGCCGCGCCCATGCCGATGAACGGGCGCTGGCGGCGCCACCAGTCCTCGTCGTCGTAGCGACCATCGTCGTGGGTGAGCAGCAGGCTGCGCGCGCGGGGGACCGCACCGGGCTTCTCGCCACCCTTCCACGCGGGCCGCGCGGGATCGCCGAGGCCGACGACGGCGCGCGCGACGCGGTGCAGGACGCGCGCGGGAATCCACGTCGGATGAATGCCGAGCATCGGCGCCGAGAGCACCAGCGCGTCGGGGCGCACCGCTCCCTCCGCCACGGCGCGCAGCACGATCTGCCCGCCCATGGAATGCGCCACGGCGACGTGCGGGCCGGGCGTGCGCGCGGCCCAGTCGGCATAGAGCGCCGCATAGTCCGCCACCCAGACCGCGAAGTCCGGCACATGACCGGTGGTCGCGTCGTGGCCGAGGCGTCCGGAGCCCGCCTGTCCGCGCCAGTCGGCCGAGGTGACCTGCCAGCCCTGCGCGTGCCAGCCGTCGAGCGTCTCCAGCCATTTCTCGTAGGCGTCGCCGCGACCGGGCATGAACAGGATCGAGCCGCGCGGCCCTTGCGGCCAGTCGATCCGGCGCAGCGCGTGGCCATCGGGCAGCGTCCAGCACGACTCCGTCGCGCTCGCAGGAATGGCGCGGCGCGCGGCGGACCGGCCGGCGGTCTGCGGGTCTGGTATCACGGGAGCGGCCGTCACTGGGCCAGATACTGCTGCAGGGTCTTCACGGGGAGGCCGGTTGCCTTGGTTACTATTTGGTAGTGCCGCCTGATGTAGAGGCTGCCCATCAAAGGGACAAACCGATGTCGGGCGCGTATTTTTCCTATGCTCTGCTGGCCGCCTTGGCAACGGCGCTGCTGATTGCGGCAGTGACCGACCTCAGGCGCCGGGAAATCAACAACTGGCTCAACATGTCGATCGCACTCGCCGCGCCGCTGTGGTGGCTGGCGATGGGTCTCGGGCCGATGGCGATCGCCTTCCAGCTCGGACTGGCCGCCGTGACCTTCGTGGTCGCCTGCCTGCTCTTTGCGACCGGACAGATGGGCGGCGGCGACGTGAAGCTGCTGGGCGCGCTGGCGCTGTGGTTCACGCCGTCGAGCTTCATGGACCTGGTCGTACTGATGGCGCTGGTGGGCGGCGGCGGTTCGATCGCAATGGCTGCGCTCAACATGCAGCGACGGCCCGGCGAATCGGTGCGCGACGTGCTGGCGGGCGCGGTCGCCCTGATCTGGGTGTGGTGCGCCGCCGCTCTCGTCTTCGCCGTGGCGACCGGCCGCCCGGTGGTGGAGAAGTCCACGGTCGAGGCACTGGCCCTGCACCTTCCCAGCCCCTGGGCGCTGGTGCTCGTGGTGCTGGTGGCCGGCGCCATCCTGATGCTGGGTTTCCGCCACATCATGCGCCGCCAGAAGTCGCGGCTGGAGGTGCCCTACGGCATCGCCATATCCGCAGCCGGCCTCTGGGTGCTGGGCGAACAGACACTCGCGGCAGCCCGTATGGCCGCGCAAACGGGGTGAACCCGTTTTTAACCAATTTGCCCGATAAAGCGCTCTGGATCGGGGAATTTTCAAGGGTCGTTTCAAGCCATGGATAGGAAGAAAGTGCTGCTGCTCGCAGCGGCGCTGCTCATCGCGGCCTTCACCGCCTTCGCCGCAAGGTCGATGTTCGCCGGTGGCGCCACGCCGCAGGCCGAGGCCGTGCCGGCGAAGAACACGGGACCCAAGGTCCTCGTCGCCCAGCGCGCGCTCCCGGTGGGCACGATCATCACCGCCGATTCGGTCTCCTTCCAGGGATGGCCGGGCGAACTGGTGAAGGACGCCTACTATCTCGAGGGCCAGGCCGACATGACCAAGCTGCTCGGCACCGTGGTCCGCTTCCCCATCACCGCCGGCCAGCCGCTGACCCAGGGTGCCCTCGTCGCGCCGGGCGACCGCGGCTTCCTCGCCGCCGCTCTGGCGCCGGGGATGCGCGCCATCACCATTCCGGTCTCGGCCAAGACGGGCGTCGGCGGCTTCGTGTTCCCGGGCGACCGCGTGGACCTGATGCTGACCCAGGACGTCAAGGGCGAAGGCTCGGGCGAATCGCTCCGCACCGCCGAGACGATCCTGCGCAACCTGCGCGTCCTCGCCACCGACCAGGCCACCGACAGCGAAGTGGTGGACGGCAAGACCGTGGTCCACGCCTTCCGCACCGTCACGCTCGAAGTCACCCCCCGCATCGCCGAGAAGGTCGCCGTGGCGCAGGAGATCGGCGAGATCAGCCTCTCGCTGCGCGCCATCGCCGACAACCAGGGCGAATTCGAGCGCATCCTCGCCAGCGGCGACGTCAAGGTGCCCGAGGGCGCCACCCGCGCCGAGGAGGAATCGCTGATGAAGCAGGCCATGGCCCGCCCCCTCGACGGCGCGACCACTTACGTGACCGGCGGCGACGTCTCGCGCTTCCAGCGCTCCAGCATCCCCGCCGCATCGGCTCCCGCCCCCGCCGCCGCACCGGCGCAGCAGATGGCATCCGGCCCCGCCCGCCCCGTGCGGACCGGTCCCGTCGTGCGCGTCACGCGCGGCAAGGACACCACCGAAGAACCCGTGGGCACGCGCTGATGATCGCCAGCGACACCCAGCGCCCCGGCGCCGAGCGCAACTCACCCTTTGAGGGCATCCCGATGAAGCCGAGCCTGATGAAGTCCCTGCTCACCGCCGCCTGCGCCGTCGCGCCGATGGCCGCCCTGGGCGCCGGCGGGGCGGCCGCTCCGGCCATGGCCCAGTCGGTCACCCGCCCCGCGCAGGACATCGAGCTTTCGATCGGCAACGGCCAGCTGGTGACGATGCCGGGCGCCATGGCCGACGTCTTCGTCGCCAACGATTCGGTCGCCGACGTGCAGGTGAAGTCCGCGCGCCAGCTCTACGTCTTCGGCAAGGCCGGCGGCACCACCACGGTCTATGCCAGCAATGCGGCGGGCGCTGTGGTCTGGTCGGGCACCGTCCGCGTCGGCTCCAACCTCGACAGCGTCGATGCGATGCTGCGCCTGGCGATGCCCGAGGCGAAGATCGCCGTCTCCACCATGGGTTCCAGCACCTTCCTGCTGACCGGCACGGTTCGCACGCCCGAGGACGCCGCCGAGGCGGAACGGCTCGTGAAGGCCTATTCGGGCAAGGACGCCAACGTCATCAGCCGCCTGCGCATGGCGACGCCGATGCAGGTCAACCTGCAGGTCCGCATCGCCGAGGTGAGCCGCTCGCTGGTCAAGTCGCTCTCGGTCAACATCGCCAGCTACGACCCCACGTCGGGCACCAAGTTCGTGATCGGCCAGGGCACCGGCAAGTTCCCGCAGTATGCCCCGGGCGGTCCGATCGGCATCGGCGACGAATGGACCGACGGCGTCACCGCCGTTACGCCGAGCAGCAGCAGCACGACGCTCGGCCTGACCGGCAAGGTGCTGGGCATCGACCTGCTCGGCTCGCTCGACGCGGGTGAGACGGTCGGCCTCGTCACCACGCTGGCGCAGCCGAACCTTACCGCACTGTCCGGCGAGACCGCCGACTTCCTCGCGGGTGGCGAGTATCCGATCCCGATCAGCCAGGGCCTCGGCGCCACCTCGGTCGAGTTCAAGCGCTACGGCGTCAGCCTCAGCTATACGCCCACCGTGCTTTCCAACGGCCGCATATCGATGCGCGTCCGCCCGGAAGTGTCCGAACTGACGAGCCAGGGCGCGGTGACGCTCAACGGCTACGAAATCCCGGCACTGAGCATCCGCCGCACCGAGACGACCATCGAACTGGGCTCGGGCCAGAGCTTCATGATCGCCGGCCTGCTGAGCAACAACACCGCCAACACCATCCAGAAGATGCCGGGCGCGGGCGACCTGCCGATCCTCGGCTCGCTGTTCCGCTCGACCAGCTACCGGCGCGGCGAGACCGAACTGGTCATCATCGTCACGCCCTACCTCGTCAACCCGGTCAACGGTTCGCAGATCGCGCTGCCGACGGACGGGTTCAACTCGCCCAACGAGCTGCAGCGCCTGCTGGGCAACATGGAGAGCGACGGCGTCAGCGGTGGCAAGCGCCCCGGCCCGACGCAGGCGCCCGCGGCCCCGGCGGGACCGGGCATCGGCGCGGCCACGGCGCCCGCCGTCCCCGCCGCCAAGGACAAGTCCGCGCGGCAAGCCGCCGCCGGCGAAACGGCCCGCCCCGGCTTCAGCCTGAAGTGAGAACGATGACCACCATGCGCAGCACCCTCTTCGCTTCCGCCGGCCGCACCGCCGCCGGTGGCCTTGTCCTCGCGCTCGGCCTCGCGCTCGCCGGCTGCGGCGGCGTGCCGTCCAACCGCTCGATGAACTCGGTCCACCAGCCCGTGGTCGAGCGCACCGACTACACCCTGGACGTCACCACCAGCGGATCGGGCCTTGCCTATGGCGAACAGGCCCGCCTTGCCGGCTGGTTCGACGCGATGGGCCTGAAGTACGGCGACCGCGTCACCATCGACGATCCGAGCGGCAGCGCGGCGACCCGCAGCGTGGTCGAGGCGCTGGCCTCGCGCCACGGCATCCTGCTGGGCGAGGCCGCTCCGCAGACCGCCGGCTACGTCACCACCGGCACCGCACGCGTGATCGTCACCCGCTCGAGGGCGTCGGTGCCCAGCTGCCCCGACTGGTCCGCCAAGAGCGACTTCAACCCGACCAACGGCCTGTCGAGCAACTACGGCTGCGCCACCAATACCAATCTCGCCGCGATGGTCGCCAACCCCGAGGATCTCGTCCGGGGCGCCGACGACAGCGGCATGACCACCGCCGCCACCGCCACCAAGGCGATCGACGCCTATCGCGCCGCGCCGACCACCGGCAAGGGCTCCACCGTCGCCGCCAGCGGCACCGCCGGAGGGAACTGATCGATGAACGCACCCTGGAAATCGGGCGGCCCGGCCGGTCGCGACCAGTTCGCGGCCTTCCTGTGCGACGACGCCTCGCTGGGCGTGGTGCGCGCGCTGGCCACGGACCTCGGCTGGCAATCGGAGAAGTGCCACAAGGGCGGCCTGCGCAACGCGGTACAGTCGCTCTCGATCACCGCCAGCCCGAACATCCTGATGGTCGACCTGTCGGAAAGCGGAGACCCGCTGAGCGACATCAACGCGCTCGCCGAAGTGTGCGAGCCCGGCACCGTCGTCATCGCGGTGGGCCAGGTCAACGACGTGCGCCTCTACCGCGACCTCATCGCCAGCGGCATCCACGACTACCTGCTCAAGCCGCTGTCGCCCGGACAGGTCCGCGATTCGCTCGCGCAGGCGCAGGCCGTGTTCTCCGCACCGCGCAGCCATGACCCTGCCGCAGCGCAGGCCCATGTCGCGACCGCCATCATCGGCACGCGCGGCGGTGTCGGCGCCTCGACGCTGGCGACCTCGCTCGCCTGGCTGTTCAGCACCGACCACAAGCTGCCGACGGCGCTGCTCGACCTCGACATCCACTTCGGCACCGGCGCGCTGTGTCTCGACCTCGAGCCGGGCCGCGGCCTGACCGACGCGATCGAGAACCCCAGCCGCATCGACGGCCTGTTCATCGAGCGCGCGATGATCCGCGCGAACGACAATCTCGCGATCCTCTCCGCCGAAGCGCCGATCAACGCGCCGCTGATGACCGACGGTTCCGCCTTCGTGCAACTGGAGGAGGAGTTCCGCGCCGCGTTCGAGACCACGGTCATCGACATGCCGCGCAACATGCTGATCAACTTCCCGCAGCTCGTCGCCAACGTGAACGTCGCGGTCCTGGTGGTCGAGATGACGCTGGCATCGGCGCGCGACGCGATCCGGATGCTCTCCTGGTTCAAGGCCAATGCGCCGCAGACGCAAGTGCTCGTCGTCGCCAACAAGGTGCAGACCGCGCTCGCGGAGATCAGCCGGGCCGACTTCGAGGCATCGATCGAATCGAAGATCGACTTCCTCGTCCCCTACGACCTCAAGGCCGCCTCGATGGCCGCGAAGCTGGGCCAGACCTTCGCCGACGCGAACCGCGCCACCAAGGCCGGCGCCGTGATGCGCGACCTCGCCCGCGCGATCGCCGACACCGGCGAGGCGCACGATGCCTCGCCCGCGAAGCCGTCGCTGCTCGGCAAGATCGACTTCAAGGCGATGATGCCCAAGGCGAAGAAGAAGGCCCAGGCGTCGGCGCAGTGATGCGATCCGACGACCCGCGCGACAAAGGCAGGCTCAGGCGATGAACTTTCTCCAGCTGGTGATGGTGGGATGCGGCCTCGGGGGCGTGTTCCTGCTGCTCTGGGCGGCGCTTTCCGGCCCCTCCCCCGCCAAGGAATCGACGCGCCGCCTGAAGTCGGTGCGCTTCCGCCACTCGGCCAGCAGCAGCGACCGGCTGGAGGCACAGATGCGCCGCGCCGTCGCCGCCCGCAAGCCGCGGGCGCACCACATCGCGGGCTCGGGCTCGCGCGCGGAAGCGCTGGCGCTGCGGCTCAACCGCTCCGGCAAGAGCTGGACCATGCCGCAGTACATCTACGGCTCGGTGGGTCTGGGCGCGGTCGTGTTCCTGCTGGTGTTCATGAAGACCGGCGCGCTGTTCCTGGGCCTCGCCTTCGGCGCGTTCGTGGGCGCGGGCCTGCCGCACATGGTGCTCGGCTACTTCATCAAGAAGCGCACCAACGCCTTCACCGTGAAGTTCGCCGATGCCATCGACCTCCTGGTACGCGGCCTGCGCTCGGGCCTGCCGGTGTCGGAGACGCTGACCGTCGTCTCGAACGAGATTCCCGGTCCCGTCGGCGAGGAGTTCAAGCTCGTCACCGACCGCATGAAGGTGGGCAAGACCATGGAGGACGCCCTCCAGGAAACCGCCGACCGCCTGGGCATCCCGGAATTCAACTTCTTCTGCATCACTCTCGCCATCCAGCGCGAGACCGGCGGCAACCTTGCCGAAACGCTGGCAAACCTCTCGGACGTGCTGCGCAAGCGCGCGCAGATGAAGCTCAAGATCCGCGCGATGAGCTCGGAGTCCAAGGCCTCGGCCTACATCGTCGGCTCGCTGCCGTTCATCGTCACCGTCATGATCTACTGGGTGAACCCCAAGTACATCGGCGAATTCCTCGTCGACGAGCGGCTCATGGTCGCCGGCATGGGCGGTGCGATCTGGATGGGCATCGGCGCCTTCATCATGGCCAAGATGGTCAGCTTCGAGATCTGATCAGGAACTGGGACGAACATGCTCGACCAACCCGCAGGCCCGACGATCCTGGGCTTCGACGTCACTCTCGTCGGCACGCTGCTGTCGATGGTGGCGGCCGCCGCCGTGCTTCTCGCGATCTATTCGGCGATCACCATCCGCGATCCGATGCAGAAGCGCGTCAAGGCACTGAACCAGCGCCGCGAGGCGCTGAAGGCCGGGCTCGTCACCACGGCCCGCAAGCGCCAGAGCCTCGTCCGCCGCAACGACACCACCGACCGGATGGGCGCGTTCCTCGGCGGCGCCAGGATGCTGCAGGACAGTCAGATCAAGGAAATCCAGCAGAAGCTGGCGCAGGCGGGCATCCGCAACAAGGAATGGGCGGTCGCGGTCGTGTTCGCGCGCCTCGTCGCCCCGATCGTGCTGGGCAGCTTCGCCGCGCTCGTCATCTACGGGATCGACTATTTCCCCGAGTGGAGCACCTTCAAGAAGTTCATGGGCTTCGCGGCCATGGTCCTGGCCGGCTATAAGGGCCCGGACATCTTCATCCAGAACCTCGTCAACAAGCGCACCGACGCGATCCGCAAGGGCCTGCCCGACGCGCTCGACCTGCTGGTGATCTGCGCCGAGGCCGGCCTCACGGTCGATTCCGCCTTCGAGCGCGTTTCGCGCGAACTCGGCCGCGCCTACCCGGAGCTGGGCGACGAATTCTCGATGACCTCGATCGAGCTGTCGTTCCTCACCGAACGGCGGCAGGCGTTCGAGAACCTCGCCTACCGCGTCAACCTAGACGCGGTGAAGGGCGTGGTCACCACCATGGTGCAGACGGAGCGCTACGGCACCCCGCTCGCCTCGGCGCTGCGCGTGCTCTCGGCCGAATTCCGCAACGAGCGCATGATGCGCGCCGAGGAAAAGGCCGCGCGCCTGCCCGCGATCATGACCGTGCCGCTGATCCTGTTCATCCTGCCGACGCTGTTCGTGGTCATCCTCGGCCCCGCAGCCTGCTCGATCTCGGACGCCTTCTCGGGCGGGGACCCGCACCCCGCCAAGGGCTGAAAACCCGCGCGACGGGCGGCCAGTCTCGCCCCGTCGTACACCTTGCGACAACTTGAGACTTCCCTTTCCCGCGCTTTGCCCACAATTGGTCGGACCAGAGCCATACCGGAAGCCATGTTCACCAAACGTCGCATCGTGATCGGCGGCGCCATCCTGGGCGCCTTCATCCTCCTCATCCTCGTCTGGAAGCTGTTCCTGTCGGGCCCCGCAGAGCCCGACGTGGCGACCACGAAAGTCCAGCGCGGCGCCATCGAGCATAGCGTCGAGGCGACGGGCACGCTCGAGCCGAAGGAACTGGTCAGCGTCGGCGCGCAGGTTTCGGGCCGGCTCGACCAGCTGAACGTGGCGGTGGGCGACGTCGTGCGCCAGGGCGACCTGATCGGCCGCATCGACCCGCGAACCGCCACCAACGCACTGGAAACCGCGCGCGCCGACGTCGCCAACGCGCGGGCGCAGCTTGCCGGGGCGAAGGCGACGCTGGCGCAGGCGCAACTCGCTTTCCGCCGCCAGCAGGTGCTCGGCTCGGGCGAAGCGACCTCGCAGCAGGACTTCGAGGCCGCGCGCGCCACCCTGCAATCGGCGCAGGCCAGCTACGACGCGCTGCAGGCACAGATCCGCTCCGCCAACGTCAGCGTCGATACCGCCGAGGTCCAGCTGGGCTTCACCAAGATCACCGCGCCGATGGACGGCGTGGTCGTCGCGGTCGTCACCAAGCAGGGGCAGACGGTCAACTCCAACCAGTCGGCGCCGACGATCGTGATCCTCGCCAAGCTCGACGTGATGACAATCAAGGCCGAAGTCTCCGAAGCCGACGTGATCGACGTGAAGCCGGGCCTGCCGGTCTACTTCACCATCCTCGGCGATCCCGACAAGCGCTACGAGGCGAAGCTGCGGCTGATCGAGCCTGCGCCCGAATCCATCGTCAACGAGGTCGATTCCAGTTCCAGCAGCTCGTCCAGCAGCACCAGCGATTCGGCGATCTACTACAACGCGCTGTTCGAGGTCCCCAACGCCGACGGGCGCCTGCGCGCGCTGATGACCGCCA
>DATKFS010000113.1:0-17547 GCA_035511275.1 Novosphingobium sp. | reverse complement strand
GCGACAGGCCCGGCCGGGAGGGGAGTACGACCGGGCCTGCGCTCAGGAGACTTGCGGGTACGGATGCCGGCCTCTTGTGCCGGCAGCTTTGGTCTACGCGGGCATGGCTAACGGATGGTTCACGCGCTCATGCGGGTAATCGCGTATCGCTGGAAGACCCGCTCAGTTCACCAGCGATGCCTCGATCGCGATGCGGATCGCGTCGGAGGTATGGTTGGCGCCCAGCTTGTTGAGCATGTTGGCGCGGTGGATTTCCACGGTACGCGGGCTGATCGAGAGCTTTTCGCCGATCAGGCGATTGGACAGGCCGCTGGCGACGCCGCCCAGCACCTCCCGCTCGCGGCGGGTGAGGCGGTCGACGCGGGCGCGGGCCATGACTTCGCGCAGCTTGGCATTGCCGAGCCCTTCGGCGCGGGTGATGGCGCGGGCGAGATTGTCGGTCAGTTCCTCGGGGCTGATGGGCCAGGCGATGTAGTCGATCGCGCCGTCGAGCACGGCCTGGACGATGCGCTGCGCGCCCGGCTGTTCGCTGAAGGCGATGATCGGGAACCATTCGCCGTGGCGGGCCATGCTGTCAATCAGGTCGTCGATCGCGCCGGGCTCGTCGTGGATGAGCACCACGCCCGAGCGCGGCCACGCGGCGGCGAGTTCCGCGACATGCTCGAACGGTTCGACATGGATGTTGCCTGCCGAAAGCACATGGCTGATCGCCGCACGGCGTCGCATGTCGCTGTCGATCAGGATGAGGTTCGAGATGAGGTCCACGGCCAATCTCCCATTTGGAATTGTGCCTAGGGAGATATCGCATAGTTCGCCGCCCGCGCGCCCGACCTGCTCCGAAACCGAGGCAACGCGGGCTTGCCCATTGCCAACCCCGCCTGTTTCGCGTCCCGTGCAGCGACCGAAACGGACGCTTACATGCCTTTCAGCGCGCGGCCGATCTCGAGGAAGTCTTCGCGCAGGACCGTGATGCGCTCGGAATCGAACTGCAGCGCGCTGTCGAGCACCGTGCGCCGCGCCGCTTCGTAGAGCTGGCTGAGCGCACCGGCGACCCCTTCGCCGCCGGCGATGCCCATCTGCAGCGCCGTGATCGCGGTCAGTGCCCGCGTCATCGAACGGCTCTTGAGGCAGTTGTCGCCGCGCCGGTCGGCGTGGACGGCGGTGCCGAGCGCGCTGACGAGGTGCTCGTAGC
This sequence comes from Novosphingobium sp., assembly GCA_035511275.1. Classification (GTDB taxonomy): domain Bacteria; phylum Pseudomonadota; class Alphaproteobacteria; order Sphingomonadales; family Sphingomonadaceae; genus Novosphingobium. The sequence goes on along the minus strand of DATKFS010000113.1, from coordinate 16,355 downwards.
ACAAGTGCACCAGTTCTGCCGGGCCGGCGCCTTTGACGCGCGCGTCGAAATCCACGCGGCGGTAGGCTTCCTGGGGGGAGGTGAGGAGCATCATGTCAGCTGCTCTTGTTCCACTGGGCGATCTGGTTCTGCAGCATCGAGAGCGTCGACTTCGACGTGCCGATGCGCGTTTCCGAGGCCGTGAACTGCGAAACCAGCCGCGCGCGCAGCTTCTCCTGCTGTTCGGCGAGCGTGGCCTTCTCGGTCGAGATGCCGGTGCGGGTCTTGGTGTAGCCGGCGATCGAGCTGCCCAGCGAATAGGCGTCGCTGGTGGACACGGCGGCGCGGTAGATGCGGTCGACGGTGCCGTAGACGCCGTTGACGCCGTTGGTGAACATCGCCGTCACGCCCTGCGGATCGGCGCTCATGGTCGCGGAAAGGCGGTCGGTGTCCAGCGCGAAAGTGCCGTCGCGCTGGGTCTTGAGGCCGAGATCGGCCAGGGTCTTCGCCGCGCCGGTCGCGCCGGGCATGATCGTGGTGGAGCCGAGCGAGGACAGCGAGCGCTTGAGTGCCCGCGCGCCGGCATCGTTGGCGAGGTCGCCGCCGATCGTGGTGGCGCCATTGAGCGCGCCGACCACTTCGTTGAGCGCATCGACGAAGTCCTGCATCGAGCTGGCGATCGCGCTCGTGGGGTCGGAGAACGCGACCGTCGTCGGCGCGCCGGTGTTGGTGCCGGAAAGCTGCAGCTTCACGCCGGGGATCGCGTCGGTGACGGTGTTGGACTTCGCCGTCATCGACAGTCCGTCGATCTTGAAGGCGGCGTCGCTGGCGGTGGCCAGCAGTTTGCCGCTGGTCGAGGCGGGGTCCCAGGCGAGGGCGGCGAGGCTCGGATCGTCGGCTTCCAGCACGAAGCCGTTCGCCGCACCCTCGGCGCCCTTGAGCACCAGTTGCGCGCCGTCCACGGTGTTGGTGACATAGGCGCTCACGCCCGCGTTGGCTGCGTTGATGGCGGTGGCGACGTCGGCGAGGGTGGCGCCTTGCGGGATGGTCACGTCGACCGCGGCATGGGCGGTGTCCTGCGCGAAGACGCCGCCCGAGACGGTGCCGAATTTCAGCGTCAGCGTGCCCGAGCCGACCGTGCTGGTGGTGGCCGCGAAAGGCGCGCTGGCGAGTTGCTGGCCGCCCGCGAGCTTCGTGACCTCGAGCGAGTAGCTGCCGCTGGGCTGGCTGCTGCCCGACAGCGTGGCGTTGGCGACGCCGCCGTTGCCGATCACCGGCGTGCGCGCGAGGCTGCCGGAGCGCACCAGCGTGCCGAGCGAGCTGTCGAGCCCCAGCATCAGCGACTTGATGTTCGAGGCGGCCGAAATCTGCGCGTCGAGCTTGTCGGACTTCGCCGCCAGCCGGTCGTTGCGCGAGGAGAACTGCGCGGTCGCCAGGTTGTTGGCGAGCGCGGTCATGTCGATCCCGCTTCCCCCGCCAAGGGCTGTCACGAGCGAGGACGTGGTCGTCGCGGAGGAAGTGCTGGTTACCATGGTCCGAAGGACGGCAGAAGTTGCGGCTCGTTAAGAGGTGGAATCACGAAACCGACTTCGGATCGAGCCGTCCGTCCGCGTCGAAGCGCACCGTCACCGGCACCGAGACCTGCGGCGCGCTGCGCTTCTCGCCGCGCTTGAGCGCGAGGACGAAGGCCAGCAGCGCGGCGACGGCTACGTAGTGTTCCTCGCGGATCACCTGCCTTTCGCGCGTGGTGTAGAACACCGAGCGGGCCAGCGCGGGATATTCCAGCACCGGGAGCCGGTTCTCCGCCGCCAGTTCGCGCATTGCCAGCGCCTTGTCGCCGCGCCCCTTGGCGACCACGATCGGGGCGCTGGCCTTGGCCGGATCGTAGGCGAGGGCGACGGCGAAGTGGATCGGGTTGGTCACCACGAACTGCGCCTGCTTCATCGCCGGGACCAGTCCGCCCATGGCGATCTTGCGCTGGCGGTCCTTGATCATCGCCTTCTTCTCGGGCGCGCCTTCGCTTTCCTTGGATTCGTCGCGCACGTCCTGCAGGGTCATGCGAAGGCGCATCATGCGGCGCACGATCTGTATCGGCAGGTCGAACAGCGCGATCAGCAGCAGCCCGCCTGCCAGCCAGAACAGCAGCAGGACGATGGTGTTCCAGGCCCAGGAGAGCTGGCCCATGACGTCGCCCCGACCCAGCCGCGCGAAGGCGTCGATCCGCCCGTCCGCCCAGGTCCAGGCGATGACGCCCAGCAGGCCGACCTTGGCGAGCCCCTTGACCATCTCGATCCAGCCCGAGGGGCCGAACACGCGCTTCAGGCCCGACATCGGGTTGATCCGCGAGCCCTTGGGCGCAAGGTTGCCCCCCACCCAGCGCCCGTCCCCGAGGCCGAGCTGGGAGATCAGCGACACGGCGATCACCGCGAAGCCCAGCACCGCGATCGGCGGCAGCGCGGCGACGAGCGCGTCCATCAGCATCCGGCCGGGGTCGAAATCGTCGAGCGAGGCGCGGTCGAACGTCAGGCCCTTGCGCAAGGTGCGCTGCGAAAGGTCGAGCAGCCAAGGGCCGGCCAGCATGAACCATGCCGCGCCGATCGCCATCGAGGTCGCGATCGCCAGTTCGCGCGGGCGGATGACGTCGCCGCGCTTGGCCGCATCGCGCTTGCGCTTCTCGCTGGGGGCGAAGCTCTTTTCGCCTTCCTGCTCGCTCACAGGCCAAGCACCTCGGCCACTTGCGCGACGGCATCGGCGGACAGGCGCGAGACCATGTCGGTGAGGACGGGGGCGGCGATCATCAGCGCGGCGATCCCGCCCAGCACGCCTGCCGGCATCCCGAGCGAAAACAGGTTGAGCGCGGGCGCCGAGCGGCTCAGCACGCCGGTCACGACCTGCACCACCAGCAGCACCAGCGTGACGGGCAGGGCGATGCCCACGGCGGTGAGCAGCATCCGCGAGGCGAACCCTGCGACGAGGGCGAAGCGCTCCGGTCCCAGGCAGGTCTGTCCCGGCGGGAAGACCTCGTAGCTGCGCACCACCAGCGCGAACCATTGCAGGTGCGCACCGAGCGCGAGGAACACGATGGTCAGCACCACCATGAAGTACTGGCCGAGCGCGGGGGACTGCGCGCCCGCCACGGGATCGACCGCGACCGCCATGTTCATGCCCATGCCGCCGCCGATGACTTCCGCCGCGATCACCGGGGCGGCGAAGGAAAGCTGGAGGACGAAGCCCAGCGTCAGGCCGACCAGCACTTCGCCCAGCACCGCCATGATGCCCTGCGCCGAGAGCAGCGCGGCGGGCGCGGAGACCGGCGTCCATGCGCAGACCAGCACGGCGACGGCGCCTGCAAGCATGACCCGCGCCTGCGGCGGCACCGTCACCGCGCCGAACAGCGGGGCGGCGACCAGCGCCGCGCCGATCCGGGTCATCACGAAGACCAGCCTCCAGAACTCGGCTTCGAGCGCGCCGTAGCCGAAGTCCAGTCCCGTCATCGGGCGACCTGCTCGGACTGCCCGGTGCGGGCGATCTGGGCGAAGATCTCCTGCGTGTAGTCGGCGATCAGCGTCATCATCGAGGAGCCCAGCAGCACCAGCACCAGCGCGATCACCGCGAGCTTGGGCACGAAGGTCAGCGTCTGCTCGTTTACCGATGTCGCCGCCTGGATCACGCCGATGACGAGACCTACCGCCAGCGAGGCCAGCAGCACCGGCGCGGCGACCAGCGCGGTCACCCACAGCATCCGGTCAGCCAGCGCGAGGAGGGCGGAGATGTCTTCCATCAGGCGCGCAAGGCACCCCCATCACCCGAAACTCGCCGCGAGCGAGCCCATCAGCAGCGCCCATCCGTCGACCATCACGAACAGCAGCAGCTTGAACGGCAGCGACACCACCATCGGGCTCATCATCATCATGCCGAGGCTCATCAGCACCGAGGACACCACGAGGTCGATGACGAGGAACGGCAGGAACAGCATGAAGCCGATCTGGAACGCGGTCTTCAGCTCGCTGGTCACGAAGGCGGGCAGCAGGATCGAGAACGGCACGTCGGCACTGCTGGCGAAGCGCGGGGCCTTGGCCATCTCGGCGAACATCATGAGGTCGCGCTCACGGGTCTGGCGGATCATGAAGGCGTGGAATTCCCGGCCCGCGTTCTGGATCGCCGCCTCCGCGTTGAGCGTACCGGCGGAGTAGGGCGCGATGGCGGTGGCGTTCACCCGTTCCAGCGTTGGCGCCATGACGAAGAGCGAGAGGAACATCGACAGCCCGATCAGCACCTGGTTGGGCGGCGACTGCTGCAGCCCGATCGCCTGCCGCAGGATCGACAGCACCACCAGGATGCGCGTGAAACTCGTCATCATCAGGATCAGGCTGGGCAGGATCGTCAGCAGCCCCATGATGAGGAGCAACTGCAGCGACATGTTCATCCCCGGTCCGCCGGTCCCGCCGAGCGAGCCGAACGCCCGGTCGAGCGCGCCGGGGATCGCGGTGGGCGCGGGCGCGGCAGCCTGCGCATGGGCGGTGGCGGAGAGGAGGAGGGCAGGCAGGGCGGCGAGTATCCTTCTCATTCTGGGGCGGAACAGCACGCCGCTCATTCCCCCTCTCCCGCAACCCGCACCCGCGCGGGGGCCTCGGCCAGCCGCGCCAGCCCCTGCCGGGACACCGAGACGAGGATTTCCCGCCCGTGGAACTCGATCACCGCCAGCTTCAGCGTCGGCGAAAGCATGGTGGTCTCGACGATGCGGATCGACTTGGACCCCGTCCCGATCCCCGCCCGCGCCTGCACCGTGCGCGCCAGCCGGAGGCAGCCCCAGATCATCAGCGCGATCAGCGGCAGCAGGACGAGCAGCTTGAGCACGTACCACACCATCGCCCGTCACTCCTGCCCGCCGAGGCCGCCATCGGGCAGGCCCAGCGCGTCTCCCGGCGCGGCGGCTTCCTCGATGCCCAGCATCTCGACGATGCGCAGACCGAAGCGCCCGTTGTGCGAGACGACCTCGCCCTTGGCGATCGGCTTGCCGTTCACCAGCACGTCCAGCAGTTCGTCGTTCATGCGGTCGAGCATCACCAGGCTCTCGGGGCCGAGCGCCAGGACGTCCTTCAGCTTCATCTGCGTGCGGCCCAGCTCGACCGAGAGGCGCACGTCGACGTCGCGGAGAAAATCGAGGCCGCGGGAGTGGATGCTCATATCGTCGGTCTTTCCGTATTCAGAAGGCATGCTGGAGCTGGACCGCGACCCGGTCCTCGACTTCGCCGACGGTGCCGGTGGCGATGGTGCGTCTGTCGACCCGCAGCGGGATCGAGCGCGCCACCGTCACCGGCAGCACGTCGCCCGGGCGCAGGGCCGAGAGGCGCGAGAAGGGCATGGTCATGTCGACCAGCACGGCGGTCACCTCCAGCGGCATCGAGGCGAACGGTTCCTCGCCGGGACCGGGGCGCAGGGCGGAGCGCGCCGCGCGCCGCTGGCGGCGCGGCACCACCAGTGCGGCGGCGAGCGTCGATAGCGGGAAGGCAAGCGCCAGCGACCATGGCTGGGCGCCCGGTTCCTCCACTTCCAGCACGATCCGCAGCAGCGGTTCGGCGGCGGCGAAGGGGGCAAGCTGCGCGAGGCTGGTGTCGCGGCGCATGGGGCGCACCCGATGCGTTTCGTCGCCGCCCAGCCCGGCGCTGAGCGCGGCGGCGATCGCGTCCTCGATGCGCGCCAGCAGCAGCTCGGCGGAAAGGGGAAACGCGGTCGGCAGCGGATCGGGCACCATGCCGCGCCCGCCGAAGGCGCGGTCGAGCAGGCTCAGCACCGGCGCCGCCCCGAACGTCGCCAGCAATGGCAGGTGGCGTGGGCCGAGGCCCATGAGGCTGTGCGCGGCGAGGCCGGTTTCCTCGCACGCGATGGCGTCGAGCGTGCCTTCCGCCGGGATGCCGATCCGCACCACCGGCGGCTCGCTTCCGGTCAGGCGGCCGAGCCCCGACGGCAAAGTGCGCGCCAGCTTCTCGCCCAGCTTCGCCAGCGGGCGCACCATGTCGCCGATCGAGGGACCGGCGCCCAGCAGTTCGGCGCAGTGCCGGGCCTTGGGGAACGTGCCCTGCCCCATCACTGGATGACGAAGTTGCGGAAGTAGACGGCGTCGACGCCGCCGAACCCTTCCTTCTGGACGAGCACCTGGTTGATCGCGGCGGTCATCCGCTTGTTCAGGCGTTCCTTGCCCTCCAGGCTGGTGACGTCATCCTCCGGCGTGTCGGCGAGGATCTCGAGCAACCGCGAACGGATCGCCAGCTCGTGCTTGGCGAGCCATTGCAGCACCCGCCCGTCGCGCCGCGTGGAACAGGCGATGCTCGCCTGCACCATCGCGTCGGAATCCTTGAGGTTCGAGGTAAAATCCTCGGTGAAGGTGAAGTAGGCGGTGCGGTATTCATCCCCGCCCTCGCCCTCCACTTCGGCGCCGCCCCCTTCGCCCTCGCCTTCCTTCGCGGGCGGGGCATAGGGATCCTCCTCGCCCTTGCGGACGAGCTGGGGGCCTTCTTCCTCCTTCTTCTTTTCTTCCGCATGGCCGCCGATCACGCCGCTCGCCATCAGTCCGAAGGCCGCGCCTCCACCGACGACGAGCATGGCGACGGCGATGAGCAGCAGGCCCATCTTCCCCTTCTTCTTCGGCGCCGCGTCGCCGCCGTCCTTGGCCGACTTGTCACTCATTCAGGCAATTCCCTGTTGCTTCGGGCCCCGCATCGTCGGCCCCGCTGGAGGCTTCAGGCGTAGACGCCGCCGCCCGGCCGCTGGTCGCCCCGGCCCTGGGCGGGCGGGCCCGACGGCTGCTGCTCCTGCTGGCGCGCGAAGCCGCTGCCGTCCCGCCGCGACTGCTGGCCCGAGGCATCGGCGCGGCCCTGCTGTCCCTGCCCCCCGGCGAGCCCGCCGTTCGCGCCGGTCTGCGGACCCTGCTGGCCCTGCGCCTGGTTCTGGTTCGCGGCGCCCTGCTGCTGGGCGGAGCCGTCCTGTCGAGGCTGGTCGCTGCCCGGCGAGGCATTGCCCGCCATCGCCGCGGCCGCCGCCTGGACGGCACTGGTGAATTCGGGGTCGCGGCTGGCCATCGTCACCGACAGGCCGCCGTCCGAGTGGTCGAGCTGCATCGAGATGCGGCCGAACTCGCCGTGCGCCATGGCGGTGCGCACGACATGCGGCGTCGCCGCCTCGCGTGCTTCGGCAAGCCGGGAGACGAGGGTGTCGAAGTCCTGCGGAGTCTCGGTGGGTGCGGCTGAAACGGCGCCCGGCCCGTCAGGCGCACTGGCGGCGACCGTGGCCGGACCATCGGCGACGACCGGCTGCGCGACGTGCGGAGTCGGATGCTCGACGGCGAGGGAAGCAGGGGCGGGTTCGGCGTCGAACGCCTTGCCTGCTCGGCGTTCGACTTGCGCGGGCGCTGAAGTCGCCGGTTCGATCGAGGCCTCCGGCCGTGTGTCGGCAATGGCCTGCACGGGTCCGTTCCCTGCAACCGCCGCCGGGGGCGTGCTTGCGGTCTGCGGCGCGGTCGTGACGTGGCGTTCGGTGGCGTGGGGAAGCGGTGCCTGCGCCGCGGGCTGCTCGGCGGGCTCGACGAATACGCCGGGGCGCGTCTCGACCGTCGGGGCAGGAGTGGCCCGAGGTGTGGAGGTCGGCGAGGTATCGGCGGATGCTTGCGGTGCGGAAGGCGAGGGTGCGCCTTCGGCAACGACCGTCGGCATCACCGCAGGTTGCGGCGTGGCGGCCTGGAACGGCGCCACGGGGAGTGCGGCGGGTTCGGCAACATGGGACGTCGCTGGCGCCGGTGTCGCCGAAATGGGGACCGCCGTCGGCTGCGCGGCGACAGGTTCGGGCGCTTCCGCCGCGACGATCTCGATCGGCTCGAACCGGACCGCGCGGAGCGACGCGGAGCTTGCGGGAACCGCCTCGGCGGCCACCGGGGCATCGTTGCCCTTGGGCAAGGTCGCCTTGGGAGTAGCAGTGGTCAAGGGCGCGCGGGCGTCGGCCGCCGGATCGCGGCGCTCCGCGTGGGGGGGCGTGGCGAGGGCCGAGGGCGCCGGCTGCGGCGCGGCGACCGTTACGGGCACGGCGAGGCTGACGATGGCGGGTTCCGCGCGGGCAACGGGCGTTGCCGCCTCGGTGACGGGCGATGCCTTCGTAGGCTCCGCCGGCTTGTCGACGGGCACATCGGCGACCTCGGGTTCGGGCTCGGCAGCGGCGGCTTCGCGCCGGGCGCGCGTCGTCAGGGCGGCAGGCGGCAAGATGTTGCCGCCGGCTTTGCCGCTCTTGCCGTCGCCCGGCTTTGCGGCGGCGTGCGACGCGGTCGTCGGCACGGCAGGCTCGGCCACGCGCATGAGGGCGGAGGGGGCGACTTCGATGTCCGGCCCGACTTCGGCGGGAAGCGCGTTCACGACCACGCTAGGCCCGGCGACCACGACCGGCGCGGAAGGGCGCGTGAACGGCGACGCCATTGCCGGCATGGGGGGCGCGGGAGGCAGGCCATCCGTGGCGACCGGAAGCGTCGCAACCGGCGCGCGCGGCACTTCGATGGTGAAACGCAAGTCCTTCGCGGCAAGGCTTTCGGCGGCAGGACGCGCTGCCACCCCGGCCTGGAGCGCCAGTGCGGCAAGGCCGTCCTGCGCGCCCTTGACGGCTTCGCCCAGGGCTTCGGGCGGCATCGGAGGGAGCACCGCCTGTGCCGCGATGGCGCTGGCGGGGACGGTCACTGCGACCGGGGCCTGCGGCAGACCCAGAAGTGCGGCGAAATCGGCTCCCGGCAGACCCGGCACGGCATTGGACGCGAGGCTGCCCGCGGTTTGCGGGATGCCGGCATTGAGCGTCGGGGCGGTGGTCTGGATCATGCGGGGCCTGTCCTGGTTGGCGTCACCGGAGTTCTATTCAAGATCCGTGCCATTCGTCCGGCGGCTCGTCAGGACGGGAGGCTGGGCCTTGCTGGCGATGCGCCGCGCCTGCGCGTCGGCGCGGTCCTCGATGGCGGCGCGGCGGCGTTCCGCCTCGACCAGTGCCTGCTGCTTGGCGTCGGCGATCGACTGCGCGCGCAGGGCATCGCCGTCGGTGGTACGGGTCAGCGCCTGCAGCCCGCCGACGAAGCGGCTGACGTGGTGCAGCGCCGCGCCGTCCCCGGCATCGCGGCGGGCGGCATAGTCGTGCGCGAGATTGCGCGTGCGGTCCGACAGCATCCGCAGCTGCGCGAGCGTGTTTTCGGCCTGCGCGGCCTCGGTGGCGGCGGTCTGCTTGGCGATGGCCCGCAGCTTTTCGAGGCGGTTGAGGCGCGCCAGCTTCTTGCGGTCCGCCGTCATCCGAGCAGTCCGGCGAGCTGCGCGGCGCTGGAATCGAGGGTCACGACCTCGCCCTGGGCCTGACATAGGAAGCCCGTAAGTGCACCGTGCATGGCGATGGCGCGATCCAGCTGGGCGTCGGCGCCGCTGCGATAGGCGCCCATCAGCACGAGGTCGCGGTTGGCCTCGTAGCTGGCGGTGAGCGCGCGGAACGTTCGGGCGTGCTGCTGGTGGGCGGGCGGCACGATGTCGTTCATCACGCGGCTGAGCGAGGCGGCGATGTCGATCGCGGGGTACTGCCCGCGCTGGGCGAGATCGCGCGAGAGGACGATGTGGCCGTCGAGGATCGAGCGGGCGGTGTCCACCACCGGGTCGTCCTGGTTGTCGCCGTCCGCGAGCACCGTGTAGAGCCCGGTGATCGAGCCGCCGCTGGCCGCCGAATTGCCCGCGCGCTCGACCAGCTTGGTGATCGTGGCGAGCGCTGAGGGTGGGTAGCCGCGCGCGGCGCCGGGCTCGCCGAGCAGCAGGCCGATCTCGCGGCCGGCGTGGGCGACGCGGGTCAGGCTGTCGAGGATCAGCAGCACGCGCCGGCCCTGCGCGCGGAAATGCTCGGCCATCGAGGTCGCCAGCATCGCGCCGCGCAGGCGCAGGTTCGGGGCGTGGTCGGCGGGCACGGCGACGATCACGGTCTTGTGCCGCTTCGCGTCGTGCATGTGGCGCTCGACGAAATCCGAGACTTCGCGGGCGCGCTCGCCGATCAGGCCGACGATGATGATCTCGGCGCTGGCGCCGTGGGCGATCATGTCGATCAGCACGGACTTGCCGACGCCCGAGCCGGCCATCACGCCGATGCGCTGGCCGACCCCGAACGTGGTCATCGCGTTGAGCGCGCGCACTCCGGTGTCGAACGGCAGGCGCACCGGGCTGCGGTCCAGCGCGGAGGTGCGCACCCCGCCCGAGGGCCATTCGAGACGGGTGTGGATCGGCAGGCCGCCGTCGATCGGCAGTCCCTCGCCATCGACCGCGCGGCCGAGGAAAGCCTCGCCCACGGGGAGCATTCCGGGGCGTCCCTCGGGCACCACGCGGGCGCCGGGGCGCAGCAGGATCGTATCGCCCAGGAGCATCATCATCGTGCGTCCGTTGCGGAAACCGATGACTTCGGCGGGGAACGTCCGGTCACGCCCGCCCGCGACGCGGCACATCGCGCCCACCGGCACGGACAGGCCGCTGACCTCCAGCAGCCCGCCGTCGCAGGCGGTGACCGTCCCGAACCGGCGGGGGGTGAGGTCGACCGGCTCGGAGGCGAAGTCGGCGAGGATCGAGGCGTGGGGATTCATGCGCGGTCTGCCTGTCTTGCGTCGTCCCCGACTCGACCGGGGACCGGTGGCTGTCTTCAGGCGCCGGTTCGCCGCGAGCCGGGTGCGGCCTTGCCGGCGGTCTCCGCCTGCGCAGGGACGACGAGTTCGTTCCGCCGAACCTGTCACCCCTCGTGCAGGGCTTCGGCGATGGCCATGCGCCAGCTTGCGGGGCCGTCCTCGACCCCGCCCATGGCGCCCTCGACGCGGACGGTGCCGCGTTCGAGCGCGGCATCGGTCACGACGTTCCATTCCGCCGGGAGGCGTTCGGAAACCATCGCCATGTCCTCGGGATGGAGGCGCAGCACCCGCTCGTCGTCGGCGCGGGCGAGCATCGCGACCGCACGCTCGATCCGGCGGGCGAGCGCCGCCTCGTCGATGGCGAGCGGGGCGAGCGCGGCTTCGCAGAGCGCGGCGACGGTGTCGCGCAGGCGCAGGCGCAGGTCTTCTTCCAGCACCGCGTCGAGGCGGGCGAACGACAGCGCCAGCGCGCCGCGCGTGGCCTCGGCGGCGGCGGCATGGGCCTCGGCCTCCTCCAGCGCCTGGGCATGGCCCTCGGCATAGCCGCGCGCATAGGCCTCGGCGGCGGGATCGGGCGCGTGGGTCTCGACGATGGCGAGTTCGTGGTGCGCGGCGACCATGCCGCCCGGCCCGCCGAAGCGCGCGCTGGGGCGGAAGCCGCCGGGCTGGCCCAGCGCCTCGACCAGCGAGACGCGCGGCCGGGTGGTGACCGATGCAAGCGGCATGGCCTGCGTGAACGTGAAACCGAGGTCAGACATAGTCGTCGTCTCCCGCGCCGAACACGATGGTGCCGTCGGCGGCGAGCTTGCGGGCCACCGCCACGACTTCCTTCTGCGCCGTCACCACGTCCGCCAGCTTGACCCGGCCGCGCGCGGCGATCTCGTCGCGCACGCCGTCCGCCGCGCGGCTCGACATGGCGCGGAAGAACACTTCGCGCTCCTCCTCGGAAATGCCCTTCAGCGCATCGATCAGCGTCTCGTTGGCGACATCGCGCAGCAGTGCGCCCATGCTCTGCGGGTCGAGCACGAAGAGATGCTCGAACTTGAACATCTCCTCCTCGATCCGGCGGGCGAGGACCTTGTCGCGCTTGGTGAGCGCGCCCATGACGTGCTTCTCGACGACCTTGCCGACGCTGTTGATGATCTCCGCCGCCTCGCGCGCGCCGCCCATCTGGAGCGGGCGCTGGCCATGGCTCTCGGTGATCCGGCGCGAGAGGAGTTCCTCCAGCATCTCGATCGCCTGCGGGGCGACCGGGCCGAGCGTGGCGATGCGGTGCACCACCTCGGGCTGGACCTGCGCGGGCAGGGCATGGAGCACGGCGGCGGCGACTTCCGGGTCGAGCTGGATCAGCAGCACCGCGATGGCCTGCGGATGTTCGCCGCGCAGCAGCGGGGCGAGGGCGTCCGGGGTGAGCCAGCGGGCCAGCTCCAGCGGCGAGGTCTGGGGCGCGGCGGGCGCGATCCGGCGCATGACGTTGTCGGCCTTCACCTCGCCCACCGCGCGGCTCATCATCGCGTGAACCTGGCCGACCCGGTCATGCGCGACGAGGCCCATGCGCTCGGTCTTGGCGACGAAGCCGGCGATGGCCTGGGCGATGGCGTCGGGGCCGATCTCGCCGAGCGCCACCATCTTCTCGCCCAGCAGGCGCAGTTCCTGGGGATCGAGCGCGGCGAGGATCTCGGTGGTCTGGTTCTCGTCCAGCAGCATCATCATGACCGCGGCGCTGTCGGCCGGCTGCATGGGGGCAAGTTCGGACATGACTCAGGCGGCCTTGGAAGGAGCTTCGGGGGCAGGCTCGGCGAGCATCTGGCGAAGCACGTGGACGGCGCTCTCGGGCTTCTCGGCGACGATGCGCTGGGCAAGGCCGAGCTGGCGGGCGAGCAGGTCCGCGCGGCTCACTTCCACCGCGACGCCGTCGGTGGCGGGAATGGCGGTCAGGCTGGCATGGGTGGGCAGGGCCAGCGCGGCCGCTTCCTCGTCACCGGCCTCGGCGCCCTTCTTGCCCTTCTTGCCCTTGACCGGCTTGTCGCCGCGCATGGCCTTGAGCACCGGGCGGACGCCCAGCAGCAGGACCAGCAGGACGGCGAGCACCGCCGCGCCGTTGCGCACGACCATGGCGAACCACGGCGTCTCGTAGAACGGCGTCTCCTCGACCGCGACCGGCTCGAAGCTGCGGGCGACGATCTTCACCACGTCGCCGCGCTGCGGATTGGCACCGACCGCCGCGCTGACGAGCGCTTCCAGGTCGGCGAGGTCCTTGGCCTTGGCGCCCTTCATCGCATCCTTGCTGATGGCGACGGCGACTGTCAGGCGCTTGATCCCGCCCGGGCCGCTTTCCGAGACGGAGACCTGGCGGCCCAGTTCATAGGTCTTGCTGGTCGAGCTTTCGCCATTGGTCGGCGCGGGCGCGGCGCCCGGTGCGGCAGGGGCGGTGCCCTGCGGCGGTCCGGCGGTGGCCTGCGTGGCGGGCGGCGGGGTATTGGACAGGACGCCGGGCACGCCGCCCGCCTGTCCCGGCCCGGTCGTCTGCGACTGCTGCAGCGTCTCGGCGCGCACGACGCCGTCCTTGTCGTAGCTCTCGCGCGCCGAAGTCACCTGCTCCATGTCGAGCTGCACTTGCGTTTCAGTGGTGAAATTGCCGTCGCCCAGCATCGGGGTGAGCAGTTGCGCCACCTGCTCGCGCAGCTTGGTTTCGAGCCGCGACTGCATCTCCAGCCGGTCGCTCTCCGCGCCCTGGCCCTCGGACAGCAGGCGGCCGTGCTGGTCCACCACGCGCACCGCGTCGGGCGAGAGGCCCGGCACCGATGCGGCGACGAGGTTGAGGATCGCGGAGACCTGCCCCTCGCTCAACTGGCGCCCGGACTTCAGGCGCACCATGACCGATGCGGTGGGCGCCAAGTTGTCGCGCACGAATACCGACTTCTCGCCCTCCGCAAAGTGGACGCGCACGGAATCGACGCCGTCGATCTGGCCGATGGTCAGCTGCAGGTCGTGCTCGCGCGCGGAGCGCAGGCGCTCGCCCTCCAGCGTGCGGCTGGCGCCCATCGGCAGCTTGTCGAGCATCTGGTCGCCGCTCTCGGGCGTCGCCAGCGCACCGTCCGAGGCGACGAGCATCCGCGCCTTGTAGAAATCGCCCTCGGCGACGGTGAGCGCGCCGGTCTGGTTGTCGATCTGGTACTTGATCTGCGCGCCGTCGAGCGCCTCGGCCACGCCCGCCCGCTCGCTGTCGTCGAGCTGGGCGTAGAGCACGCGCTGGGGCGACGGCGCCATCATGCTCCAGGTCAGCGCGGCGCCGCCGATGGCGGAGAGGCCGATGAAGATCGGCAGCATCTTCTTCACCGCGGGCTGCGCGGTGAACGCGGACAGGCGCGTCAGCACGCCGCCGCCCGAAGCGTCGGTCAGGCCGGCGAACAGGGAGGCGGGCGCGGGTGCGGTGCCGGTGGCGGGAACGAGGTTGGCCATCTAGATCAGACTCCCATCCGCATGATGTCCTGGTAGGCGGACAGCAGTTTGTTGCGCACCTGCAGGGTGGCTTCGAAGGCGACGCCGGCCTCCTGGCGGGCCAGCATGACCTTGGCGACATCGGTGACCTCGCCCTTCTCGTAGGCCACCGAAAGGTCCTCGGAGCGCTTCTGGACCGCGTTCACCCCGTCCAGCGCATTCTGCAGCGCAGAGGTGAAGCCGTTCGCCGGGCCCTGGTTCGCGGTGACGCCGGTGTTCTGGCTGGCGGCCTGCGCCGTGTGGATCTCGCGCAGGAGATCGTTGCGCGAGATGATCTGCTGGCGCAGTTGCAGGATCTGCTGGATGCCGCCGCCGGCACCCATGCCGCCGATCGAGGGAAGGCTGCTCATCGGCCGCCTCCGATCGCGGTGCGGCCGATCTCGATGCCGGCCTCGCGCATGGAGGCGAGGCGGTAGCGCAGGGTGCGCTCGGAGATGCCGAGTTCGCGGGCGGCGCGCAGGCGGTTGCCGCCGCAGGCTTCGAGCGTCTCCATGATCGCGCGCGCCTCCGAGTTCTGGACGATGCTCGACAGCTTGCGGTCGCCGTCGATCGCCTCGACAGGAGCGGCCGAGGTCAGTTCGAGGCCGCCGATGATCGGGGCGGAGACGAGGCGGGCGGGGCTGTCGAACACGATGTGCTCGGGCGCGATCTGCTTGGCGCCGTGGGCCAGCAGCAGCGCGCGGCGGACCACGTTCTCCAGTTCGCGCACGTTGCCCGGCCACGAATGGAGCCGCAGCATGGCGAGCGCGCCTTCGGTGAAGCAGGGCACCACGGCGCTGCTGCCGCCCATGTGCCCGGCGTGGCGCAGCGCCATCGCGAAGGCGAGCGGGGCGATGTCGTCAGCGCGCTCGCGCAAGGGGCGCAGTTCGAGCGGGAAGACGTTGAGGCGGTAGAACAAGTCGGCGCGGAAGCGGCCCTGGGCGACTTCGGTCGGCAAATCGCGGTTGGCGCAGGCGATCACGCGCACGTCCACCTTGATCGCGCGGGTCGAGCCGATCGGCACCACTTCCTGTTCCTGCAGCGCGCGCAGCAGCTTGGCCTGGAGCGACAGCGGCAGCTCGGCGATCTCGTCGAGCAGCAGGGTGCCGCCGTCCGCCGCGCGCATGAAGCCCTCGCTCGCCGCCGTGGCGCCGGTGAAGGCGCCCTTCTGGTGGCCGAACAGCATGGCCTCCAGCATGGTCTCGGGCATGGCGGCGCAGTTGACCGCGATGAACGGGCCGTCGCGGCGGGGCGAGCGGGTGTGGATGAAGCGGCTGAGCACTTCCTTGCCGGTGCCGGTCGGACCGTTGATGAGCACCGGGATGTCGCTGGCGGCGAGACGCTCGGCCAGCGCGAAGACCGAGAGGCTCTCGGGATCGGCGGCGATCGGGTCCTCGGGCCCCGCCATCGCGGCGAGCAGCATGGCGAGCGCGGTCTCGCCGACCGGATCGGAATACGTCATCGTCGTCTGCGACGCGCCCTCCCGGGAAAGCGCCGGGAGCGTGCCGCGCGACAGGCGCACGGTGCGCGAGCGGGGCCGCAGCGGCGAACGGTCTGCCGCATCCCGGAAATCGATTGCAGCGCCATCGAAAAGAGAGCTCGCGATGGCGGCCGCGCGCTGGAGCAGCGGGCCGTGCAGGCGAGCCGTTTCGGCAGAGAGTTCCAGTGCGGCCATAACGCTCAATTCCCTTGGAATTAACCAGTTCCTTGAAGCCGCTTATGCGTGGTTAACGGCAAAAAGAGCGGTAATTTAAGGCCGCGTAGATGCCCCTATTCGGCAAGATTCTGCAGGCGCGCGTCGCGCGCGCGCGTGGGAGGCGGGCAGGGTCGTTTTCGCGACGGACAGTTTCCCCGTTCCCGTCTCGCGGGCGCTTCGAGCCGGGTCCGCGCCCGCGCTGCGCCGCCATTTCAGCGAGTTTCGCGAAAGGGCTTAAAGTTCCCGCGCCGCTGCCGGTCTAGTGGCTGGCAGCGGACTGGATGGCTTCATCGGACCGCACCTTCGGGACAAATTATTCGGGACCACACGGGAACTCATCATGGCAATCATCAACACCAACATCAGCGCGATTCGCGCCTCCAACGCTTCGAACTCGGCCAACAAGATGCTGGGCACCGCGATGGAGCGCCTGTCGACCGGCAAGCGCATCAACTCCGCCAAGGACGACGCCGCCGGCCTCGCCATCTCGACGTCGATGACCTCGCAGATCCGTGGCATGAGCCAGGGCATCCGCAA
>DATKFS010000112.1:0-8428 GCA_035511275.1 Novosphingobium sp. | reverse complement strand
GCCTTGATCAGGTCCTGCAGATTCTCAGGCTTGGAGGGATCCGGGTGGTGGTTGGGGAAATCGCCATCCACTTCGGAGTACAGCTCGGTCACCTCGCAGCCCAGGGCGCGCAGGATGCCAGGGGCCGATGCACCGGGGATGTCGCCCCCCAGATCGATCAGCGCGGCTTCGTTGGTGGCGTCGCACCAGATCAGGGAGCAGTTCTGGGCGAAGGCGGTGACGGGGAGGGTGAGGCGGTGGCCGTCGGTGGCGGCGGCTTTCAGGTCCTCGTCGGTGACGTGGAGGAAGATGCCGTTGAGGTAGTAGCGCGTCTCCTCGGTCGAGATCGCGAAGCGGGTGCGGTCGATCAGCTGCGCGAGCGTGGCCGCCGGGATCTCGAAGCTGGTCGGCAGTTCGCCTTCCGCGATCATCGGGAAATCGTCGCGCGGCAGGGTCGGCAGCTGGAAGCGGCTGCGCCCGGCCTTGACCACCATGCGGTTGTCGGCGGCGTCGAGGCTGACCTGGCTGCCTTCGGGCAGCTTGCGGGCGATGTCGAACAGCAGGTGCGCGGAGACCGTGATCGCGCCGGCCTGCTCGACCGAGACGGCGCCGAGCGATTCGACCACCTGCAGGTCGAGGTCGGTCGCCATGATGCGCAGCGAGCCGCCGGCGGCAGCCTCGATCAGCACGTTCGACAGGATCGGAATGGTATTGCGGCGCTCGACGACGGACTGCACGTGCGACAGGCAGCGCAGGAGCGTGGAGCGTTCGATGGTGGCCTTCATGACAGCCTCGGGTCCCCCTTGGTCGGGCACGGGATGTGGGTATCCCTGAAATTCGGACGACTATCTCTAACGCCCGTCGACCCGGCGGCAAGCGAGATGTGCGCGGAAAACCGCGAATCTGGGGATAAATCGGGGGTTTGGGGCTGTCTGTTTGGAATCGGCACTGGCCCACGCCCCTACCCGGCGTCCCATCGAGAATATGCTGGCGGGAGGCCGGGTGGGGGCGCGGGCCGGTGCCGCGCAATCCGCCTTAGCGGATCGCCGAAAGGTACATCAGATCATCACCATGCCGCCGTTGACGTGGATCGTCTGGCCGGTGACGTAGCCCGCCTCGCGGCTGGCGAGGAACACGGCAGCGGCGGCGATGTCCTCGCCCTCGCCCATGCGGCCCATCGGGATGCGGCCGTTGAGCGCGTCCTTCTGGGCGTCGGGCAGCACGTCGGTCATGGCGGTGCGGATGAAGCCCGGGGCGATGCAGTTCACCGTCACGCCGCGCGTCGCCAGTTCCTGCGCGAGGCTCTTGGACATGGCGGTGATGCCGCCCTTGGCCGCGCAGTAGTTCATCTGCCCGGGATTGCCGGTGGTGCCGACCACCGAGGTGACGTTGATGATGCGTCCGAAACGGGCCTTCATCATCGGCTTGGTGACGCCGCGCATCAGGCGGAAGGTCGATTCGAGGTTCACGCGGATCACCGCGTCCCACTCCTCGTCCTTCATGCGCATGGCGAGGTTGTCGCGCGTGATGCCGGCGTTGTTGACGAGGATGTCGATCTTGCCGAGCGATTCGAGCGCGGCGGGCACCAGCTTCTCGACCTGCTCGGCGTCCGAGAGGTTGCAGGCGATGGCGACGTGGTCGACCTCCTGCGGCGCCTGCGGGCTGTGCTCGTCCAGCTCGTCGCGGAAGGCGCGCAGCTTGTCGGCGTTGGACCCCGAGATCGCCAGCCGCGCCCCCTGCGCCGCCAGCGCGCGGGCCACCGCCGACCCGATCCCCCCGCTCGCGCCGGTCACCAGGGCAGTCATTCCGTGAAGGTCGAACATGTCAGTCTCCGTAATCATTTTTCACGCGGAGGCGCGAAGACGCGGAGCGGCCTTCGGCCGGTTGGTATCCGTTGACGATGCGCCGGATACCGCTCTTCATGGTCTCGCCACCAAAATTCAGCAGCAGCCCTACGGGCTGGTCGAGCAAACGCAAGTATGTGAGCAACTGCTTGCCGTGGAGGCGGGACAACTGCTCGACGGATTTTATCTCGACGATCAACCGATCATCGACGATCAGGTCGGCGCGAAAGGCGCCGGGAAAGTGCAATCCCTCGAACCGGATGTCGACCGGCTTCTGCCGGTCCACCCTCCATCCCGATCGCTGGATGCTCGCGGCCAGCACGGTTTCGTAGACGCTTTCCAGCAGGCCCGGACCAAGGTCGCGATGAATGCGGAGCGCCGCATCCACGACCTCCGCGCTCAAACGATCGATATCGGCCACGCCCCCTCCGCGTCTCCGCGCCTCCGCGTGCTCCTCTGTCTAGTGAGCCCCGCGCGCCTTCGCGAATCAAAGTCCTTTAATCAGTTCCTCGATCTCGGCCATGGTGGAGGCGGAGGTCACGTCCACGTCGCCGGCGGAGCGCTTGATCATCGGACCGACGACCTTGCCGCCCAGTTCGACGAAGCGTTCGACGCCGGCCGCGTGCATGGCGATCGCGCTTTCGCGCCAGCGGACGCGGCCGGTGACCTGCTCGACGAGGAGGCGCTGGACTTCGGCCGGGTCGGTGACGACGGCGGCGGTGACGTTGGCGAAAAGCGCCACGCGCAAGGCGCCCGGCGGCGTCGCGGCGAGCGCTTCGGCCATCGCATCGGCGGCGGGCTGCATCAGCGGGCAGTGGAACGGCGCGGAGACCGGCAGCGCGATGCCGCGCTTGATGCCGAAGTCCTTGACCAGCGCGATGGCGCGCTCGATCGCCTCGCGGTGGCCCGAAAGGACGACCTGCCCGGGATCGTTGTCGTTGGCGACGGTACAGACGAGCTTGCCTTCCCTGCCCGGGAGGGGGCCTTCGGCGGCAGCCTCCGCCAGCGCGGTCGCCTTCTCGATGTCGGCGCCGAGCAGCGCGGCCATGGCGCCCACGCCGACCGGCACGGCGGCCTGCATCGATTCGCCGCGCAGCTTCAGAAGGCGCGCGGTGTCGGCGAGGCTGAAGGCCCCGGCGGCGCAGAGCGCGGTGTATTCACCGAGCGAGTGACCGGCGACGAAGTCCGCCTTGTCGGCCAGCGCGATGCCGCCTTCCTTCTCGAGCACGCGCAGCACCGCGATGGCGTTGGCCATGATCGCCGGCTGGGCATTGGCGGTGAGGAGCAATTCGTCCTCGGGGCCCTGCGTCATGATCTTGAAAAGGTGCTGGCCGAGAGCGTCGTCGACCTCCTGGAACACCTCGCGCGCGACGGCGCTGGCCTCGGCGAGTTCGGCGCCCATGCCGACCTTCTGGCTGCCCTGACCCGGGAAAACGAATGCACGCATCTTGCGACCGTCCTTGTTCTGAAGCGGTCGATGGATGACGGGCCGCTTGCGAATCGATTGTGGCGCGGGGGGTTATTGACCTTGGCCGCCAATCGCAAGCCCCGAACCCTGGAACGCGATGTCGATGGTGACCCCGCGCGAGAAGTCGCCCGCGCTGCGGCGAACCAGATCGTAGAAGTCCGTCAGCGTGTCGGCGGGCTCGTAGAGTTCGAGCATATGGCCGTAAGTTGCTATGGTATCGACGAAAACATAGCGGAACCCGTCCGCCATCTCCGCGTCGAGCGCCAGTTCATGCCCCTGCGCGGCGAACCCGGCCACCGCCGCGTCGAGATCGTCCACGAACAGCGCGACGTGGTGCAGCCCCTGCCCGCCCGAGCCTTCGGGATAGCGGTCGTGGAAGGCGGAAGGGCCGGGATTGTTCTGCTGGCAGAACTCGATCATCACCTCGCCCCACTGGCCGTAGGCGCTGGAGTGGTCGAGCTGGCGCGGGGTGCCCCGGTGGAGGGCGCGGGTCAGCGCGATATTGTCGGCGACGTGGTACGGGCCCGAGCCGAACATGGCCGAATGCGCCCGCGCGGCGGCGCGCACGTCCGGCACGAAATAGGCCACCTGTCTGATCGGCAGCGGCGCCATGGCTCTCTCCCCTTGTCGTTCCGGGCCGGGAGAGTGGCGCGCGGGTCAGCCGAAGGGAACTATCCTATTGGCTGCATCGTGACCGATGTCCGCCTCGCCCAGGAACGCGATCGAGTGGCGCTCGCACCAGTAGCGGGCGATTTCGGTGGCGTCGGCGCCGAAAGGCCGGTCGTTCTCCGGCACGTCGCTGACCCGGCCGAGACGCAGGCCGGCGATGCCGTTCAGGTGTGCCGTCGCGTGGAAGAACAGGCGGTCTACCGCGTAGAGGTATTCCGACACTTCCTCGACCATGACGACATGGTTGGCGAGCCCCGGCATCAGCCGCGTGCCGCCCAGCATCGCCAGCGTCATCAGGTTGAACGCCGCCACCGGATGACGCTCGCCCGCCAGCGAGGGTTCGAGGCCGTCGCGCCCGCCCGCCAGATAGCCCAGCGCGCGGCGCACCGCGTCTTCCCCGCCCGGACGGCGCACGTCCGCCAGCATCGGCCCGTGGACCGCCTTGCCCATGCGCCCGCGATAGATCCCGCCGAGCAGGTAGCCCGCGTCCGAATAGCCGAGGAAGGTCTTGGCCTGTGCCGCATGGCTCATCGCCGCCAGCGCGCCTTCCGCGATCCGGCAGGCCCCGTAGCCGCCGCGCGCGAACCATACCGCATCGAACGAGGGGTCGTTCGCGCATTCGACCAGCGCCGCCGCGCGCATCTCGTCGGAGCCCGCGAAATGGCCCTCGACGGCAAAGCACTGGTCATGAATCGCGATCTCGACGCCGGGAAACTCGGCAGCGGCCAGCGCCAGCACGCGCGCCGCGTCCTCGCGGGTGATCGGGGTGGACGGAGCGCAGACGGCGATACGGGTCATGGGCGAAGGCTAGCTTTCCCTGCCGCCCGCGCGAAGGTGGAAGTTTGGTTTTTTCCACCGGTCAGGTCGTCGTCGTCCCCGGACCTGATCCGGGACCGCTGGCGGTCCGAGGCGCCACCTTGCCGATACGTCAGCGGGGACGGCGGGCGGCATGACGGTTGTGTTTGGAGCCTTCGCGAAATACGTCCCCTCCATGACCGACGAGACCAACCTCACCGCCCATCCCTGGTTCTTCTGCGGCATCGGCGGCTCCGGCATGTTGCCGCTGGCGCTGATCCTCAAGGGCCACGGCGGCGTCATCGCCGGGTCGGACCGCAGCCGCGACCAGGGACGCAGCCCGGAGAAGTTCGCCTGGCTCGAATCGCTGGGCTTCGACCTCCACCCGCAGGACGGCAGCGGCGTGGTCTCGGCCGACCAGACCCTCGTCGCCTCCGCGGCGGTCGAGGATACCGTGCCCGAAGTGGTACGTGCGGCGGAACTGGGCTGCCCGCGCATGAGCCGCGCGCAACTGCTCGCCGCGCTGTTCAACGCGGCACCGCTGGGCATCGCCATCGGCGGCACCTCGGGCAAGTCCACCGTCACCGGCATGACCGGCTGGATCCTGACGCAGACGGACCGCGACCCGACGATCATGAACGGCGCGGTGATGAAGAACTTCGCCGGCCCCGACGCCCCCTTCGCCAGCGCCCGCGTGGGACAGGGCCACGCGTTCGTGTCGGAGGTGGACGAGAGCGACGGCTCGATCGCGCTCTACCGGCCCCGGGTGGCGGTGCTCGGCAACGTCAGCCTCGACCACAAGAGCCTCGAGGAACTGCGCGAACTCTTCGGCGATTTCCTCGCCCGCGCGGAGGTTTCCGCGATCAACCTCGACGACGCGGAAACGGCCGCGCTCGGCCATCGCGCGCAGGCGCTGGTGACGTTCGGCATCACCTCGGCCGAAGCCGAGATCGGCGCGGTGGATGTCGTCGAGGGGCCGACCACCCTCTCCGCCACCGTGCTCGACCGGCGGGACGGAACTTCGCACCCCCTCGCGCTCAAGGTGCCGGGGCGCCACAACCTCTACAACGCCCTCGCCGCCATAGCCGCCGCCAATGCCACCGGGGTCCCGGTGGCCGAAGCCGTCGCGGCGCTGGGCTCGTTCGCGGGGCTCGCGCGGCGGTTCGACGTGGTCGGCACCTCGCCCGGCGGGGTGACGGTGATCGACGACTTCGGCCACAACCCGGACAAGGTCTCGGCCACGCTCGCCACGCTGAAGGCCCATCCCGGCCGCGTGATCGCCTTCTTCCAGCCGCACGGCTACGGCCCGCTGCGGCAGATGGGCGCGGAACTGGCCGAGGTGCTCGCCCGCAGGCTGGGTCCGGACGACGTGACGGTGCTGTGCGATCCCGTCTACTTCGGCGGCACCGTCGACCGCAGCGAGGGCAGCGAACGGATCGTGCGCCTCATCCGCGAGCACGGCGGCCGGGCGGAATACATCCCCTCGCGCGCCGATTGCGAGACATGGATCGTGGAACACGCCCTCCCCGGCGACCGCATCGTCGTCATGGGCGCGCGGGACGATACGCTGACGGTGTTTGCTCAGGACATGCTCGCCGCTCTGGCCTGAGTTTTACGCGAAGAAAATAAGAGGTGATGCACGCAGAGACGCAGGGACGCAGAGGTGTCGCTCCGGCCGCAGACCCTCTCGCCGTTCTACGTGGCGGCATTGGGATCGTTCGAACGGAAGAACGGCTTCGCCGTTGGCACGAGTTCTCAGCGTCTCTGGGTCTTTGCGTGCATCGATCCCTGTCTTCTCTTCTCCGCGCCTCCGCGTGACCCCGCCCCGGTCCTTCAGTGCGCCTTGCCGCGCGCCTTGGCGATGAGGTGGACCACCACCGCCACCACCGCGCCGAGCACCAGTCCGACGATCGCCGAGGCCACCGCATAGCCCAGCCAGCCCGCCACCGGACCCAGCGGCCCGGTCGCCTCGGCCAGCGCGTGCTGGATGTCGTGCGCGACATGCGCGGGGCCCGGAACGCCCAGTTCCTCCAGTCCGTGCAGGATGATGCCGCCGCCCACCCAGAGCATCGCGAGCGTGCCGACGCTGCCCAGCAGGTTCATCACCACCGGCATCGCCTTCAGCAACATGCGCCCGGTCGACTGTGCCAGCGCGCTCGGCTTCTTGGCGAGGTGGAGGCCCACGTCGTCCATCTTCACGATCAGCGCCACCGCGCCATAGACCGCGACAGTGATGGCGATGCCCACCAGCGCCAGCGTCACCGCGCGGGCGAACAGCGTCTCGTCGGCGACCTCGTTCAGCGCGATCGCCATGATCTCGGCCGAGAGGATGAGGTCGGTGCGCACCGCGCCCGAAACGCGCGTCTTCTCGAAAGTGGCGACGTCCTCGACCGGGTCCTCCAGCGTCTCGCCGTGCTTATCGCCGCCCAGCTTCTCGATCACCTTCTCGGCGCCCTCGAACGCCAGGAACAGGCCGCCCATCATCAGGATCGGCGTGATGGCCTGCGGCAGGAACGCGCTCAGCACCAGCGCGATCGGCAACAGGATCAGCAGCTTGTTGCGGAGCGAGCCCTTGGTGATCTTCCAGATGATCGGCAGTTCGCGATCCGGCGTGAAGCCGGTGACGTAGCCGGGCGTCACCGCGGCATCGTCGATCACCACGCCGGCGGCCTTGGTGCCCGCCTTTGCGACCCCCATGCCGACGTCGTCGAGCGAGGCGGCGGCGGCACGGGCGATGACGGACACGTCGTCAAGCAGGGCGACTAGGCCGGAAGGCATCGGATATCCTTTTGTTTGCAGGTGCGAAGCAGGCGCAAGCCATGCGGGGGAAAAGAGTTGCGATCAAGCGAAAGCAGCGCCGCTTAAAAGCTGCGTGCCCCCGCCGTTCTCTTTCCTGTACGAAGAAGACGCCAGGGTCGGGGTCTTCATACGCAAGGCTTTACCGGGGAAACTTCATGTCCGTCATCAATACCAATATCAGCGCGATCCGCGCCTCGAACGCTTCGACCTCCGCCAACAAGATGCTGGGCACCGCGATGGAGCGCCTGTCGACCGGCAAGCGCATCAACTCCGCCAAGGACGACGCCGCCGGCCTCGCCATCTCGACGTCGATGACCTCGCAGATCCGTGGCATGAGCCAGGGCATCCGCAACGCCAACGACGGCATCTCGCTCGCCCAGACCGCCGAGGGCTCGCTCTCGGAAGTCAGCAACATGCTCCAGCGCGTCCGTGAACTGGCGATCCAGTCGGCCTCGGGCACCTACCAGTCGTCCGACCGCGCCGCGATGCAGCAGGAAGTCACCGCGCTGACCTCGCAGATCTCCTCGTCGCTGACGCAGACCAAGTTCAACGGCAACACGCTGCTTTCGACCACTTCGGGCTCGGACATCAGCTTCGACATCCAGACCGGCGCCAACTCGGGCGAAAAGGTCACGCTGACTTCCAAGGCGATCGACGGCACCAACCTGACGGCCTCCTCGCTCGACGTGACGACCTCGGCGCTCGCCTCGACCACGCTGTCGAAGGTCGATGCCGCGCTCAAGGACGTCAACGCCACCCGCGCCTCGCTCGGCGCCGGCCAGAACCGCCTCGAATCGGCGATCAACAACCTGACCAACAACGTCACCAACCTGTCCGACGCCCGCAGCCGCATCGAGGACGCCGACTACTCGAC
>DATKFS010000111.1:0-8765 GCA_035511275.1 Novosphingobium sp. | reverse complement strand
CACTATGCCGCCGATCCCATGAGCCCGCGCACCTCGCCGATACTGGGCGACCTTGCCGGCCTGCCGCCGACGGTGATCGTCACCGCATCGCTCGATCCGCTACGCGACCAGGGGCGGGCCTATGCCGCCAAGCTGGTCGAGGCCGGGGTACCGACGGCCTTCTACGAGGGGCGAGGGCTGATCCACGGCTTCGCCACGTTCCGCAAGGCGATCCCCTCGGCACAGGCGGATACGGTCGCTTTCCTCCACGTCGCCCGGGCGATGCTTGACGGGCAGGCGACCGGGAACAAATGACATGATCGTGTCAACATGACACGTTGTTGTCATGGGCACTGTCAGAGATCAGGGAGCATTCGAGTCGCGGCATCCGCTGGTGGGTCTGGTCGACGAGACCATCCGCCTGAACAGCCGTCTGCGCAGTGTCTTCGGAACGGCGCGGGCGGGGTGTGCGCTCAATGACAGCGAGCACATGGTGCTCAACGCCGTGGTCGAGGCGGAGCGCATCGACGGCCGCGCGCCGACGGTGGCGCAGATCGGCCGCTCGATGGGGCAGGCGCGCCAGTTGGTGCAGCGCGCCGCCAACGCCCTGCGGGACGCCGGGCTGATCGAGAGCTTCGACAATCCAGATCACAAGCGAGCCGCGCTGCTGCGCCCGACGCCCGCTGGCGTCGCGCTCAAGCGCGAGATCGACGCGCGGGCCGACGAGATCGCGGAGCAGCTGGTCCCCGGCCTCGACCCCGAGGAGATCAGGGCGGCGGCGTCAGCGCTGCGGGTCTTGCGCAAGCAGATAGAAGCGCGGCTCAGGCAGTCTGCCGGCGCGCGCTGAGGAGAGGATTATGGACGCCGATCTCGACCGACTGGCCCCAATCGGGCCGCTTACCGAATGGCTCGACGCGCATGTGCCGCAACTGGGCAAGGGGCCGCTCAGGACTTCGGTGCTGTCGGGCGGCACTTCGAATGTGGTGCTGACACTCGACAGGGGCGAGAAGCCGATGGTCATGCGTCGCCCGCCCGCGGTTCCGCCGCCGGGTGCCGAGAAGGGCGTGCTGCGCGAGGCGCGGATCCTCACCGCGCTCAACCAGACCGACGTGCCGCGTCCGATCTGCTACGGCTCCTGCGCGGACGAAAGCGTCGTCGGCGCGCCGTTCTACGTCATGGAGAAGGTCGAGGGCTGGGCGCCCAACCTGCGCGACGAGAAGATCCACAACGCGCCGCCGTTCGACCGGATGCCCTACGAATATGGCATCCCCTTCGCCATCGTCGACGGGCTCATCAAACTGGCGAACGTCGATCACGAGGCGATCGGGCTGGGCGACTATGGCAAGCCGGGGCCGTTCCTGCAGCGGCAGGTGGACCGCTGGGCCGGCCAGCTCGCCTCGTACAAGGAGCGCTACGGCTACGCGGGCCGCGAACTGCCCGGCTACGCCGCGACCGAGGAATGGCTGCGCGCTAACGTGCTGCCCCATGAGAAGCGCGGCATCATCCACGGCGATGTCGGCACGCCCAACATGATGTTCCGCCACGGCCCGCCCGCGCGGCTGGCGGCGATGATCGACTGGGAGCTGTCCACCATCGGCGACCCGATGATCGACATGGGCTGGTTCACCGGCGGGATGCGCGACGAGGACGAGCCTGACAAGGCGTTCCCCACCGCGCTCAACAACCCGGCGAACTTCCCGACGCGGCAGGAACTGGGCCGCTACTACTGCGCAGGCACCGGCCGCGACATACGCGATTTCGATTACTTCTCCATCCTCGCCAAGTTCAAGTCGGGGTGCCTGCTCGAATACAAGGTGGCGCAGGCGGAGGCAGGCATCCTGAGCAAGGAGACCGGGCGGTTCTTCGCCCGGATCGTGGAGCAGTGCTTCGTCGATACTGCGGCGATGGTCGCAAGAATGTAATCCTCCCCGAAACGGGGAAGGGAGCCACTCGAAGAGTGGTGGAGGCGCACCCTCGCATCTGCGTGAGGTCTCGCAAGAGGCATGTGCCCCTCCACCAGCTTCGCTGGTCACCCTCCCCCGGTGGGGGCGGAATGGGAGAGAACCGATGATCGATTTTTCAATCGAACCCGAATTCCAGGCGAAGCTCGACTGGATGGAGCGCTTCGTGCGCGACGAGTGCGAGACGATGGACCTGCTGTTCCCCGAACAGGGCGCGCAGTTCGATCCTTCTTACAAGGCGGCCAAGCGCCACCTGAAGCCGTTGCAGGAGCAGGTGAAGGCGCAGGGGCTCTGGGCCTGCCACCTCGGACCGCATCTGGGCGGGCCGGGCTACGGGCAGGTCAAGCTGGGCCTCATGAACGAGATCATCGGCCGCTCCACATGGGCGCCGACCGTCTTCGGCACCGCCGCGCCCGACACCGGCAATGCCGAGATCCTCGCGCTGTTCGGGACTCCGGAGCAGAAGCAGAAGTACCTCGGCCCGCTGATGGCCGGAGAGATCGTCTCGTGCTTCTCGATGACCGAGCCGCAGGGCGGGGCCGACCCCGACGTGTTCACCTGCCGCGCCACGCGGGAGGGTGACGAATGGGTGATCGAGGGCGAGAAGTGGTTCTCCTCCAACGCCCGCTTCGCCAGCTTCCTGCTGGTCATCGCGGTCACCGACCCCGACGCCCCGCTGACCGAGCGGATGAGCATGTTCGTGGTTCCCGCGGAGACACCGGGCCTCGAAATCCTGCGCAACGTCGCCATCGCCGGTGACTTCGACCCCGAGAACGGGCACCACGCGCACTTGCGCTACAACAAGGTCCGCGTGCCGCTCGACCACATGCTCGGCAACCCGGGCGAGGGCTTCAAGGTGGCGCAGGCGCGGCTCGGCGGCGGGCGCATCCACCATGCCATGCGCACGGTGGGCATGTGCAACCGCGCGCTCGACATGATGCTGGAGCGCGCCGTCTCGCGCCACACCAAGGGCAAGATGCTGGGCGAGCACCAGCTGGTGCAGGCCAAGATCGCCGATTCCGTGATCGAGCTGGAGCAGTTCCGCCTGCTCGTGCTCAAGACCGCGTGGCTGATCGACGAGATCGAGGCCGGCCGGATGAAGCACGGCGCGGCGCGCAAGCACATCGGCATGTGCAAGGTGGCGATGGCGCAGGTCTATGCCAACGTCGTCGGCCGCGCGCTGGAGATCCACGGGTCGCTGGGCATCTCGCTCGATATGCCGCTGGCCAAGTGGTACGGCGGCAACATGGCGCTGGCCTTCGCCGACGGGCCGACCGACGCGCACCGCTCGCAGCTCGCCCGCGCCTATCTCAAGCGCGCGAAGCCGGTGGATACGATGTTCCCCTCCGAGCATATCCCGACGCGCACGGCCGCTGCGCTGGCCCGCTATCCGAACGCTCGCGATGCGTGACCCGCTGTTCGATTTCACCGGCAAGGTGGCGCTCGTCACCGGCGGCTCGCGCGGGCTCGGCTACCAGATGGTCCGTGCCTTCGCGGAGCGAGGGGCGGACGTAATCGTCGCCAGCCGCAAGCTGGAGGCCTGCGAGGCGGTCTGCGAAGAGGTGCGCGGGCTCGGCCGCAAGGCGCTGGCGATCTCCGCTCACGTTGGCCGCTGGGACGAGTGCGACCGACTGGTGGAAGAGGCCTACGCCGCCTTCGGGGCTGTGGATATCCTTGTGAACAATGCCGGCATGAGCCCGCGCATGCCGAGCCACGAGGTCACCGAGAAGCTGTTCGATTCGGTGCTGAACCTGAACTTCAAGGGCCCGTTCCGGCTGTCCTCCCTCGTCGCCAAGCGCATGTTCGACCGCGCCGAGGCGGGCGGGCCGGGCGGTTGCATCATCAACGTGACGTCCTCGGGCTCGATGATGCCGCTGCCTCAGGTGGTGACCTATGGTTCGTCCAAGGCGGCGCTCAATGCGATGGGGCGGTCGCTGGCGTGGGAGTATGCGCCGCATGTGCGCGTGAACACCCTGTCGCCCGGCGCCTTCCGCACCGATATCGTCGAGGCATGGCCGGACAAGGGCCAGGGGCCGATCGCCATCCCGCGCGGGCACGCCGCGAACCCGGAGGAGATCGTCACCGCCGCGCTGTTCCTGGCGAGTCCGGCTTCGGTGAACGTCACCGGCTCGATCGTCCGGTGCGACGGCGGCCAGCATTGAACACCACGTTCCCCCGCAGGGAGGAACTCCACAATCTCCCCTCCCGCTTGCGGGAGGGGCCGGGGGAGGGCCTGTGGCTCACACCGCGACGGATTTCTATGAAACGTAACAAGCCCTCCCCCAACCCCTCCCGCAGGCGGGAGGGGAGTTCAGGGGCCAGGGACTTCGCCTTGGGAGCTTTTTCATGACCCATGCCGTGATCGGCCACCAGTTCGGCCCGCCCGAGAGCTACTCCCTCGAACCCTTCGACCCCGGTGCGCCGGGCGAGGGGCAGGTCCGCGTCTCCATCCGCGCGGCGGGCGTGTCCTACGTCGATGTGCTGACCGCCATGGGCCAGTACCAGTTCAAGCCGCCGCTGCCGTTCATTCCCGGCAGCGAGGCGGCGGGCGTGGTGGAGGCGGTAGGGCCGGGCGTCACGCACCTCGCCGAAGGGGACCGCGTGTTCTGCGGCGGGCTTGGCGGGCTGTTCGCGCAGGCCAACCTGTTCAATGCGGCCAACATGGCGAAGATACCCGATGGCATGAGCTTCGAGGCGGCTTCCG
Organism: Novosphingobium sp.; assembly: GCA_035511275.1. Lineage (GTDB taxonomy): Bacteria > Pseudomonadota > Alphaproteobacteria > Sphingomonadales > Sphingomonadaceae > Novosphingobium. Next base: position 4,121 of record DATKFS010000111.1, on the reverse strand, counting down.
TCTTCGCCGTCAACTACCAGACCGCATACTACGCGCTCGCCGATAGGGCGCGGGCCCAGCCGGGAGAGACGCTGCTGGTGCTCGGCGCCGCGGGGGGAACCGGATACGCGGCGATCCAGGTCGGCAAGCATCTTGGCCTCCACGTCATCGCCTCGGCCTCCAGCCCGGAGAAGCAGGCGGCGGCGCGCGCGGGCGGGGCCGATGCGGTGGTCACCACCGGCGCGGACGACTGGCGCGAGCAGGTGACGGCGGCCAATGGCGGCAGGCAGGTGGACATCGTCTTCGACCCCGTCGGCGGCGATGCGACCGACCCGGCGTTCCGCACGCTCGGCTACGACGGGCGCCATCTGGTCATCGGCTTTACCGCCGGGATCGCGGCGCTGAAGACCAACCTGCCGCTGCTCAAGAGCGCGAGCATGGTCGGCGTCCAGATGCGCGACCATGCGCTGAGGCGCCCGGTCCAGGCGGAGGCGATGCGCCGCAAGGTCATGGAACTGGCGGGCGAGGGCCTGTTCTCCCCCGCCATTGCCGAGCGCCATCCGATCGCAGACTATGCGGCGGCGATGGACGCGGCGTTCTCCGGCAAGGCGGCGGGCCGGGTGGTGCTGACGATGGCGTGATGCCCGGCGTGGAAAACGCGGGCTCGGGCTATGGACGACCGGCTCGGCGCCTCGGTACGGGCGCGCGGATGAGCATCATCGCAACCATCATGAATTCCGCCACCGGCCAGCCGATCCAGAAGATGACCTTCGGGCGAATGCCCAAGCCCTGGGCGAGCTTCAACCTCGAGACCGGCGAACTCGTCACTGCCGACCGCGTCCACGTGGGCAAGCCCGCGCCGGGCAAGTTCGTCGCGCCGGTGGAGGTGTGGGTGACGCCCAAGGGCTGAGGTTCGCGCGGGCGCGCGCCGGGAAGGGGCGTGCCGGCGCGCAATTTCATTTTCCTACCGGGGGCGGTGCGCGATACGTTGCCCGCCATGCCCGCGCACCTTGCAGACAGCCCGCCCACGCCTGTTGAATTTTCGCGATGTGTCACCTTGAGGCCGCGCAAGGTGACACTTCCGCCGCGCAAGGTGACACCTACGGGCCGCAAGGTGACACATCCATCGTGCAAGGTGACACTATCAGGGCGTAAGGTGACACTTTCCGGCCCCAAGGTGACACTTACACCCTCTGGACAGTGTAAACCGTGTAAACCTGTGTCACCTTGCTGGGTGTCAGCAGCCCGCCCGGTACTGCTGCGGGGTCATCCCGGTCCACCGCTTGAAGGCGCGGCCGAAGCTGGTCTGCTCGCCATATCCCAGCCGGTCGGCGATCTCGTCGAGCGAGAGGCGGCGGTCGGCCAGATGTGCGCGGGCGAGCGTCTCGCGCTGCTTCTCGACCAGTTCGGAGAACTTCGCACCCTCGACCGCGAGGCGCGACTGGAGAGTGCGCACCGACATGCCGGTCTTCTCGGCGCAGCGCTCGATCGAGCATGACCCGGTCGCCAGCGCGCCGCGTATGTAGCTGTCCACCTTGTCGATGATCGACTGGCTGTGGGCGGACTTCACCCGCTGCAGGTAGGAGCCGAGCAGGCGGTAGAGCAGGCGATTGGCGCTCGGCACCGGCTGCTCCAGCGCGCGGACGGGGAAGCCGATCGAGTTGCGGGTGGACTGGCCCATGACCCGGCAGCCCAGCGTCTTCTCGATCTCGGGCAGGTCGGTGGCGCGGGGATCGGCGGAGAGGCTGACCCAGCTGGGCTTGAAGGCTGGGCCGCCGATCGCCTGCAACAGCTTCACGTTGAGCATGGCGGCCTGGTAGTTGGCCTGGTCGTTGACGCCGATGTCGGTATTGACCAGCCAGGTGAGTTCGGCGGTCTCCCGTCCCTCGATCAGCACCACCTCGCAGTCCGGGGCGTGGACCACGGGGAGGAAGTCGATCAGGCAGCGGATTCCGGCCCGTACCGTCGGCGCGGAGCGGCACAGCGCGGTGACGCAGCCGAACACCTCCGGGTCCTGCGAGGTGGCGATATGGAGGCCGAACAGCGGGTCGTCGAACAGAGTGGAGCAGTACTCCAGCGTATCCGCCACCTGCTGCGGCGCGACGAGGCTTTCGGGATCGATGAGCACGCGCGCTTCCATGCCGTGCCGCTCGACGATGCCGCGCGCGTCCCGGCCGAGGCTGCGGGCAAGCCCCGCCAGCCCGGCGAAGTTGGCAGCGCGCACCTGGCCGCCGCCCGGCGTCACGTCGAGCGGTCCGTCGAGGCTGAAGAAGCTGTCGTGGCCCATGGCTTGTCCTCTCGGAACGGGCGCGCTCTGACTGGCGCGTCCCGGTCTTTCGGCACGCAGTATCGAGAAGCCCGCGTGAATTGCCAATACCCCCCGCATTGCCTGTGGCAGCACGCGGGAAAGCACGGCGCAGCCACGCCAAGGGGCGCCGAAACGAGCGGGAGAGAGCAAGCCATGAAGACCATCGCCGACCACAAGAAAGTGGCCGAGGAGCACGTCCGCTACGAGAAGGACAAGGCGACCAAGATCGCCACCATCACGTTCAGCCGCCTCGACAAGCACAACACTGCCACCATCGGCATGCGCGCCCGCTTCGGCGAACTGGTGTTCCGCGCCAATATCGACGACGACGTGAAGGTCCTGGTGATCCGGGGCGAGGGCGACAACCTCGGCAGCGGCGGCGATCTCGACGAGCACGGCGACCTCTACCTCAACCCGCAGCCGGGCGACGGCTTCCTCACCGACCTCGAGATCGAGGACCCCGACGTGCAGTACCCGCCGCCGGGATCGTTCCGCTACCTGCACGGCCTGACCGACTATTATGCCAAGGCGCGCTCGGGCAACCGGCCGCTGCAGGAATTCAAGAAGATCTCGATCATCGAGGCCAAGGGCTACTGCTACGGCTGGCACTTCTACCAGTGCGCCGATGCCGACATCATCGTCTCGTCCGACGACGCGCTGTTCGGGCACCCCTCGTTCCGCTACGCCGGCTGGGGCCCGCGCATGTGGCAGTGGCTGGAGATGGTCGGCCTGCGCCGCTTTTCCGAGATGCTGTTCACCGGCCGACCCTTCACCGCGGACGAGATGTACAACTGCAACTTCGTGAACTCCGTGGTCACTCGCGACCAGTTGGAAGCCGAGACCGCCAAGTACGCCCACGCCTGCTCGATCACCCGCCCGACCGACGTCGTCGCCGCACAGAAGACTTTCATCGAGGCCTACAAGCAGTATCGCGGCGAATACATGGGCAGTCTGCTCACCGGCTGGCTCGAAGGGATGTTGCCGCTGATGAAGGACGACGGCGAGAACGACGTCAACCTCGGCAAGGGCAGCACCTTCCAGCAGGGCATCGGCAAGGTCGTGAAGAACCACGACCTCAACTATCCGCCCGAATGGCGTCTCTCGAAGAAAGGCCGGCAGGGATAACCGCGAGGGCGCTGGCGGGCTCTTCGCGCCGTTTATCGACAATGCGCGCAATGAAGATCGATTTGCGCGCGATGTAGAGCCCGCCTCCGCCGACGTGTTACCAAGGACATCGGGCCGACCGGCAAAGAATCGGCGGCAGTCACGGGGTGGGAGCATCGAAGGAGCCGCGTGCGCCTTCCTCCCGCCATTGGGAGAGAACCATGGCAGAGACTTTGTTCTCGTTCGACAAGCGCAACTACCGAGAATGCCAGCACATGTTCCGCGGCACCCGCGACCAGGAATACTATCGCGGCGATTTCTGGATCGAGGACGGCTCGACGATCGACGTGCGCTCCGAGCGGAAGGCGGTGGGCGCCGTGTCGATCATCCGTCAGCGCTCGGCCGCGAACCTGTTCTTCCGCCGCTCGCGCCAGCACATCCGCGAGGATGCGACGGACCTCTCGATCCTGTGGTTCGTGAAGCGTGGGGAACTCGCGTTCTCGAACCAGTGCGGCAACAAGGTGGCCCGGCCCGGTGACTTCATCATCACCCGCTCGATGTCGCCGTTCTTCATGGAATGCCGTACCGATGGCGACGGCGTCCACGAGGTGCTCCACGTCACAGTGCCCACGCACATCCTGCGAGGACATGTCCGGCAGGATTTCAGCACTGGGCTGTTCATGGCCATGGAGCGTCCCGAGATGGCCATGGCGGAGGCGATGCTGACCGA
>DATKFS010000110.1:0-2892 GCA_035511275.1 Novosphingobium sp. | reverse complement strand
GCTCGGCCTTCGGCATGTCGGCCAGCAGGTCGACGATGTCCTCGGCGGACAGGCTGGGCTTGCCGAGGAGCTTGGCGGCGGCGGCCTCGCGCCCGGCGTAGTGCTCGGAGGCGAAGACGGCGTTCATGCGGTCGTTCGCGGACTTGAAGCCGGTGTCGCGGCCCTCCGTCCGTGCCGCTTCGAGGGCGGCCTTCGTTTCGTCGTCCATGGATTTCTCCTTCTTGGTGGACGTGTTGGTGGGAGGGGTGTCCCGGTCTTCGTCGCCCGGCTCGTCCGGGGTCAGAGGCTTGTCGTCGTCGGGCTCGCTCTCGGCTCCGACGCGCACGGCTTCCCGATGCGCGGAAAGGCGCTTGCTGGTTGCCATCGTGGTTTCCTTGGTTTGCCGGTCAGCTCGACCGGACTTCGGCCTTGAGCGCGGCCCAGGCTTCGTCCTCGGACATGATGCCGTCGATCAGGCCGAACTTGAGGAGGTCCGGGCCGGTGAAGGCCTCGCCGCGCATGTCGCGGATCGACTTTTCGGTCTTGCCGCGCATGGCAGAGACGAACTCGACGATCTGCTCGCTGGTCTCGTCGACGATGGCGCCGAGCCGCGCGATCGTGTCCTTGTCGATCTTCTCGCCGGCTTGGCCGCGCGCCTTGCGGTCGGCCCAGTCCGCGCGGATGACGATCGGCTCCAGCCCGGCCTTCTGGTAGGCGGCGGATTTGTCGAGGACGTTGATGATGGCCGCGATCGACGCGCCCATGATCTCCTGTCGGCCGTAGATCTTGTCGCAGGCGCTCGCGAGCACATAGGCGGCGCTGCAGGCGCGCTCGTCGAGCCAGGCATAGATCGGCTTGCCGCCCTCGGCCTTGGCCATGCTGGCCAGCTCCTCGGCCGCCGCGAACATGCCGGCGCATTCGCCGCCGCCGGAATCGAAGGGCACCCACATGGCTGAGACCTGCGGGTCGTTGCTCGCCGCGCGCGCCTGCCGGATGATGCGGTCGTAGCCGACCAGGCCGCTTTCGCTGTCGAGCCAGCTGCCGCGATGCACCAGCGTGCCACGCACCGGAATGACGGCGATATCGCCCTTGACCGCGTAGGGCAGGCGTTCGCCGTCGCGGTAGTAGCTGGCCTCGTCCGCCATCGCTGCCTGAGCGGGGCGGTCCAGCGTGACGGCGGTGATCTTCTCGGCCTTCGTGCCAAGCAGGCGGGACTGCGCGAACTCGCAGAGCACCTCGTTCTTGAACTGGTCGAGCGCCAGCGGGCGGTTGTACAGGCGCTCGGCCCACAGCGGGAAGTCGGTCATGCCGGGGCAGGCTCCTTGGTGCGGGTCGGCGCCGGCTGCGTCGTGCCAGCCTCTTCGGCAGCGTCCTCGGCCGCTTGCTGCTCGGTCGCCGCAGTGGCGGCCTTGAGGTTGTGGTTGACCTCGGGAAGGTCGCTTTCGGCGCGGCGCTGGCGGTAGTATCGTTCCTCGGCGAGGACGTCTTCGGGATCGCGACCGCGCTCGAGAATGGCTTCGACGGTCGACTTGCGCCCGGCGGCGGTGTCGAGGTTGTCGGCGTTCGCTTCCTTGAGCGGATCGACGCTTCCTCGGCCCGGGCCGATCCATTCGGCCATGCAGATCGCGGTCTTGTTCCGATAGAAGTTCGCGGGACCGCCGGGGATCTTCACGTCACCGTTCGCGACCTCGACCTCTAGCCATGCGGCATAGATCGGCGTCAGGAATGCCTGCGTGAAGAAGCGACGGTCCTCCATGAACGAGCGCCACAGCTCATTGAGCAGTGCGCGAGCGCTGGAGTAGTTGATTCCGGACCAGTCCTGCGAGAGCTGGGGGTAGCTGATGCCCAGCGAGCCCGCGATCTTCTGCAGGATGAAGCGGATGAAGTCGGGGTAGTTGCTGTTCGGGTGGGTCGCAGGCGGCACGACCACGTCTTCGTCAGGGAACAGCTGGTTGATCTGGGCGCCGTCGACGACGACGGGATGATCGCCCCGGAAGTTGACGTAGGCCTTGAGCCACGGATCAAGATCGTCTTCGCCCGCCGGAGCGAGCATGGCGTCGATGTCTTCCGCCGAACCTGCGGACTTGATGAAGATCGAGAACAGCGCCGACTTGAGCGCGGCGTTGACCTCCGCGCGGTCGACGCGGTCGATCATCTTCGCCGGGACCATGATCTCGGCGAGGCGGCTGATGCCGCGATTCTGCTCCACCCGGCGCGGGTTGAAGACGTGGACGAACTTGGCGCGGCCGGTCTTGCCGCGCACGGGGATGAAATCGTAGCGGTCGGGCTCGCGCGTGCCGTAGTCGCCGGGATGGCGCGAGCAGACCCATGCCCCGGTCATGGCGCCGTTTCGGTCGTAGGCGATGCCGTCGCGCAGCAACGGCCCTTCGGTGCCCTTGAGAAGTGGCGGCGTAACGACGCGCTCCGGCTCGATCAGCAGGACGTTGGTCGTGTTGGCGATCCCGCGGGCGTCGTCCCTGATCTCGGCGCAGGCCTCGCCGTCGCGCACATAGCTGAGATAGGCGAGGCGGGCCTGCGCGCCGAAGCTGAGCCGCTGGCGGGCGTCGTTGCGATGCTCGATGTCGTTGCCCCAGACATCGAAGCGGGCCTGCGTATTGCCGGTCCACTGCATGCGCCAGGTGTAGTCGCGGTTCAGCAGCTCGTACTTCGGCTGGGCGCTGAGCCGGATGTTGACGCCGATGACGGATTCGACGCGGCGATCAAGCCCGGCGTTGATCCAGCCGTTGTTCTCGTCGAGGTCGCGGCTTCGGCCGAGGATGGTGTCGAAGCCATAGTCGCGCGAGGCGCCGGCGAAGCGGTTGCCGGGAGCCCAGCCCGAGAACTCGGGCAGATCGCCGCGGGCGGCGTCGCGCCGCTGGCCGCCGGGGAACATGGCCAGGGCCGATGCCCGGC
>DATKFS010000109.1:0-8710 GCA_035511275.1 Novosphingobium sp. | reverse complement strand
GCTCAGTTGGTAGAGCATCGGTCTCCAAAACCGAGGGCCGTGGGTTCGAGTCCCTCCACTCCTGCCAGCATTTTCCGAACATCGCGATAATCCGCCCTTCGGGGCACCTGCGCAGGCGGCTTGCACGGTTCGTGCGCGATTGCGACCGGCGGTGGGGCGCGCTAGCCTCGCGCGCCTTGCCAATTGGCGCGTGCGGACTAGGAGAACCCGTCCACCGATTCGGACGCGGCCAAGCCTTTTGCGTCGCGGCTGCCGGATGGGCCACAGCGGGAAAGATCCAGTCGCACATGCACGCCAGCGCGCATCCTGAAGCCGATACGCCGAGTTCCGGCGAAAGCCGTTTCCGCACCAGCGACAGCTACCGCCGGACCCGCCACGAGGCGGCATGGCTGGGGTTCGTCCTGTCGTGCCTGGCGATGCTGCCGGCGCTGCTCGCCTGGACGCCGCAGATGACCGACTATCCCTCGCACCTCGCGGGCTACCGGATCATGCTCGACCATGGCCACGACCCGTTCCTGACGCGCTACTTCCTGTTCAAGTGGGAGTGGACGGGGAACCTGGGCGCGGAACTGCTGATGGTGCCGCTGACCCCGCTGCTGGGGCTGGAACAGGCCGGGCGCTTCCTCGTCGCCTCCATCCCGTTCCTCACCGGCATGGCGATCATGGCGGTCGAATGGAGCCTGCGCAAGCGTATCGGCGTGGGTGCGATCCTCGCCTTCGCGATGATCTGGTCGCCCTCGCTGCTGATGGGCTTCCTCAACTATTCGCTCTCGCTTGCCTTCGCCCTCTTCGCCTTCGCGGGTTGGGTGCGGCTGGACGGATGGCGCTGGCGGTGGGCGGCGATGGTGCCGGTCGGCTTCGTGGTATGGATCTGCCACGTCTCGGGCTGGGGCGTGATGGGCGTGCTGATCTTCGGCTACGAATGGTCGCGCCGCCGCAACTGGCTCGACTGGCGGCCAGTGCTCAAGCCCTGGCCGCTGGTATTCCCGCTGCTGCCGATGCTGCTGGGCATGGGTGCGAATTCCAAGGTGTCCTACGGGCGCTGGGGCGTGCTCGAATACAAGTGGGGCATCCTCTACAAGGCGATGCGCAGCTACGATGCCACGCTCGACATCACCAGCCTGTGTCTCGTGCTGGCGGTGGTGGCAGCCGCGCTGGTGCTGCGGCGTTTCGACGGCCGGGTGGGGTGGGCCGCGCTGATCCTGCTGGTCCTGACGCTGATCGTGCCGCGCCAGATCTTCGGCGGCGACTATGCCGACTATCGCCTCAGCACCGCCGCGCTGCTGGTCGCCTGCCTCGCGATCGACTGGCCGGTGCCGCGCTGGGGCCTTGCGCTCGCGGGACTGCTGTTCAGCGTGCGGATCGCGGTGACGAGCGTGGTCTGGTACCAGGACGCGCAAGTCGCGCGCCAGCTCGTCGGCGCGCTCGACCATGTGCCGGAGGGCGCACGCGTGGCGACGGCGGTGGCGATCCCGCGCACGCAGTGGCTGTTCGGCCCGTTCGAGCATTTCGGCTCGATGGCGGTGGTCCGGCGCAGTTCGATGGAGAATTCGAACTTCGCGCTGCCCGACGTCCACATGCTGTCGATGCGCGAGACCCGCTATCGCTTCAACGATCCCACGCAGCGCATCCTCTACTCGCCGCGCCAGCGCATCGATCTCCGCAAGTTCAAGCCCGCGCGCCATGCCGACTACCTCTGGTACATCGGCGACAAGAAGCCCGTGGGCCTCCCCGATGGCGCCCGGATCGTCTACGCGACGCCCAACTCCTTCCTCGCGCGGCTTCCGAATGCGGTGGACCTTGCAAATCCGGCTGACGGAAGCTAAGTCGCGGTTTCCTTCCGACAAGCGGACTTTACCAAGCCCCTCCCGACCTCGGTCGGGGCGGCGATGGCCCCTAGCCGGAAGACACGAGAATTTTTCGCGCCCGGACACGCGCCGGGCACAGGCAAGCGACGAAAGAGCGACGTAAGATGGCCAAGACTACTCCCGGCGAATTCATGCGCCAGGTCCAGGCGGAAGCGCGCAAGATCCACTGGCCCTCGCGCCAGGAAACGGTGACGACGGCGATCTTCGTCGGCATCATGACGGTGCTGCTCGCCACCTTCTTCCTCGGCGTCGACGCGCTGTTCGGCTGGGTCGTCAGCTCGCTGCTGTCGCTGCTCTGATCTGATCATCTAGGACACGAGACTAAAATGGCCCGCTGGTACATCATCCACGCCTACTCCGGCTTCGAGAACAAGGTGAAGGAATCCATCCTCTCGGAAGCCGAGCGCATGGGTCTCTCGCAGCTCGTCGAGGACGTGCAGGTTCCCGCCGAGACCATCACCGAAGTGAAGCGCGGCAAGAAGGTCCAGGTCGAGCGCAAGACCATGCCCGGCTACGTGCTCGCCAAGCTGCACCTGAACGACGACGTCTACCACCTCGTCAAGAATACCCCGAAGGTGACCGGCTTCCTCGGATCGATGGGCAAGCCGCAGGCGATCAGCGAGACCGAGGCGAAGCGCTACTTCGGTGCCGCCGAAGCTGCCGCCGCGGCGCCGCGCAAGACCATCAGCATCGACTACGAGATCGGCGATTCGGTGAAGGTCCTCGACGGTCCCTTCGCCAGCTTCAACGGCATCGTGGAAGAGCTCGACTTCGACAAGAACCGCGTCAAGGTCGCCGTCTCGATCTTCGGCCGCGCCACGCCGGTCGAGCTCGAGTTCGAGCACGTCGAACTCAGCAAATAAGCGTATCCGGGCGGTGACGCCCGGCCTTGCGGCATCACCCGCCCCGCGCGCTCTCCGGCGTCGCGGGGCGGTTTGCGTTCGGGGAAGCGCCATCCCGTGCGATTATCGCGGGCTTAACCATTGCCGTGCGATGCCGCTTTCCATGATCGAGGAGCGGCAACAGGCAGGGCACAGCGCGGCGGGAGCATCCGCGCCGCGTCTCGCCTCGCTCGACGGGCTGCGCGGCATCGCCGCCTGCGGCGTCGCCTTCCTCTACCACCCGTTGCTGAACATCGATCCCGCCGTGATGGACCGCGCCCCCGCGCCGCTGCCGTGGCTGCGGGAGTGGGGCTGGACCTTCGTCGACCTGTTCTTCCTGATCTCGGGCTACATCTTCGCGCACGTCTACCTTGCGCGCGGGGGGCTGCGGCGTTCGGACGTGGCGGATTTCGCCGTGGCCCGGATCGCCCGGCTCTACCCGTTGCACCTGCTGATGCTCCTCGTCTCGGCGGCGCTGTTCGCGGGGTCAAGCGACAACACCATGGCCGCCTTCGTCGCCCACCTGTTCATGATGCAGGGCTTCGTCGGCAATGTCAGCCACACGTTCGACGGTCCCGCCTGGTCGATCTCCATCGAGATCGTCTGCTACCTCGTCTTCGTGCTGGCTACCGTGCGCGGCGACCGGGTGCTGCGGTGGGTCACCGGCGGTGCGCTCGCGCTCGCGCTTGCCCACTTCGCCCTGCGCGGCCTGCCGGGCGGTCCATGGGCAGGGGACAGCCTTCCGCGCGGCCTGCTCGGCTTCTTCCTGGGGCAGGTCCTGTGGCGCTGGCGTGAGGTTCTGGCGCGCGTGCCGGCGCCGGTCTTCGTCGCCGGGCTGGCGCTGGGACTCGCGGTTGACATGGGGCAGGGCAGTTCGCTGCCGCCCATCTGCCTGCTCGCCTGGCCTTGCGCACTGTGCCTGGCGATACGCCTGCCGGAACTGGCGAGCCGGGGGATGCTCTGGCTCGGCGACCGCAGCTATGCGATCTACCTGGTGCACTTCCCGGTCCTGCAGCTGTTCGCGCCGTCGATACGGTCGGCAGGCGGGGGCTGGCTGGCGGCGGCGATCGTGCTGGGTTATGTGGCGCTCGTGCTGGCGTTGAGCGACATGGCCTACCGAGGCCTCGAAGTGCCCGCGCGCCGTGCCGTGAGAGCCGCCTGGCACCGGCGGCGTGGGCGCGTGCCGCGCCTCGCCTGAGTTTCGCGCGAACGCTCTTCCCTTTTGCCGGCGTTTCCTATAGGGGCGCCCCCTTCGGACCGGCCTTCGCCGGGATGATTCCCTCGCGGGAGGGCACCTTCGGGCGCCCGTTCTCACCGCTAGGCATGAGCGTTCCCGGGTTTCGGGCACGCGACAGTGTGAAAAGGAGCGGCCTCATGGCCAAGAAGATTACAGGTTACATCAAGCTGCAGGTTCCGGCCGGCAAGGCCAACCCGTCGCCGCCGATCGGTCCGGCGCTGGGTCAGCGCGGCGTGAACATCATGGAATTCTGCAAGGCGTTCAACGCCGCCACGCAGGAACTCGAGAACGGCATGCCGATCCCGACCATCATCACCGTCTACGCCGACCGCAGCTTCACCTTCATCACGAAGACGCCGCCCGCCACGTTCCTGATCAAGAAGGCCGCCGGCCTGAAGTCGGGTTCGAAGGAGCCGGGCAAGGTGTCTGCCGGAACGATCAAGATGTCGCAGCTGTCCGAAATCGCCCAGGTCAAGATGGCCGATCTCAATGCCAACGACATTGAAGCGGCGACGAAGATCATTGCAGGCTCGGCTCGCGCCATGGGCCTCCAGGTTGTGGAGGGCTGATTCCATGAAGACCACCAAGAAGCAGAAGTCGCTGTCCGAGAAGCTGGGCGACAACATGAAGCTCTACGCTGTCGACGAGGCGCTGCAGGCCCTGCGTGACCTCAAGACCACCAAGTTCGACGAGACCATCGAGGTCGCGCTGAACCTGGGCGTCGATCCGCGCCACGCCGACCAGATGGTCCGCGGCATGGTCTCGCTTCCCGCCGGTACCGGCAAGGAAGTGCGCGTCGCCGTGTTCGCCAAGGGTGACAAGGCCGCCGAGGCTCTCGCCGCCGGTGCCGACAAGGTCGGTGCCGAAGACCTCATGGAAGACATGCAGGCCGGAAACCTCAACTACGACCGCGTCATCGCAACCCCGGACATGATGGGCGTCGTCGGCCGTCTCGGCAAGCTGCTGGGCCCCAAGGGCCTGATGCCGAACCCGAAGCTGGGCACCGTCACCCCCAACGTGACGCAGGCCGTGAAGGACGCCAAGAGCGGCCAGATCGAGTTCCGCGTCGAGAAGCAGGGCATCATCCACGCCGGCATCGGCAAGATGTCGTTCTCGGACGAAGACCTGAAGAAGAACTTCTCGGCCTTCGTCGACGCGATCGTCAAAGCGAAGCCGGCTGGCGCCAAGGGCAAGTACGTCCGCAAGGTGTCGATGTCCTCGTCGATGGGCCCCGGCCTCAAGATCGACACGACGGAAGTCACCGGCGCCTGATCCTTCGGGACCGCTGAACAGACAAGAGGGGCCGGAAGAGCGATCTTCCGGCCCCTTTTCGTTGCCCTTCGCGCTCCACCTTCGCCCCGGCGAAACGCCAACCCATTTACGCCTGCGTCAATCGGGTGTAATGCCGCGCTGTACACCTGTTCAGCAACCCTCCGGGAGAGGCAGCCAAATGGCTATCCGTTTCGAAGACATCAAGGAATTCATCGGCTCGCGCGTGCTTTGGGACGACCGGGCGGACCTGTTCACGCCGGAGGCCGCGAAGGCGATTCGCGCCAAGGTGGAGGAGCGCACCGTGCTCGTCTTCCCGGAAGCGAACCTTACCGACGCGGAGCAGCTCGCCATCACCAACGCAATGGGCGAGAAAGTCCGCCTCACCGCGCGCAACAACGTCCAGTCGAACGACGAGGACGTCTACCAGGTCACGCTGGACGAGAAGATCAACCCGCAGCCCGAATACGTGCTCGGCACGTTCTTCTGGCACATGGACGGCATCACCGTTGACATGCCGCCTCCCTTTGCCACGCTGCTCTCCTGCCGGATCGCGCCCGCCATCGGCGGCGAGACCGAGTTCGCCAGCACCTACGCCGCCTACGAAGGGCTGCCCGAGGAGGAGAAGCAGGCCCTCGAAGGGCTCAAGGCCGTGCACTCGGTGCGCGCCAGCCTGTCGCCGATCGCCGACGCCATTCCGGAAAAGCATCGCGAGAAGGTGCTCGGCATCGGCCTCATCAAGGAGCATCCGCTGGTCTGGACGCACGATTCGGGCCGCAAGTCGATGGTCATCGGCACCACCGCCGACCATATCGTCGGCCAGGAAGTGCCGGCGGGACGCGCCATGCTGATCCGCCTGCAGGAATGGGCCGCGCAGCCCGCCTACTCGCTGCGCCACAAGTGGACCAAGGGCGACTTCGTGATCTGGGACAACACCGGCGCCATGCATCGCGCCATCCCCTACGACAAGTCGACCGGCCGCATGATGCACCGCACCTCGATCGCCGGAACGGAAGCGGTCGCGGCATAAGGCTGACATACCGAAGCCGTCGTCCCCGCGAGGCGGGGGCGACGCGCTCGCCTCGCTGCCGATTATCGGACGAGGGGTGCGAGATTCGTCGCGGTGTAGCACTCGACGAGATAGGCCAGTGGCCGGCCGTCGGGCAGAACGAGCATCGCGCGGTGCGTCGAGATAGTGTCCGCCGGGCAGTCTTCGGCCGGTCCCGCGACCGTCGAGAGCGATTGTCGGCGAAACTTCAGCGGCGCCACGACTTTGCCGAACGGCGTGTCGCTGAGGCGGAGCGCCTCGTTCATATCCGTCGAGAGGCGGGCGGGAACGAACCAGTTCCAAGCCTCCGACAGTACGGATGGGCCGCAGCTCAACCGTACGTGACGCAGTGCCAAAGGCTCGTCCGGGCCGATGGCAAGACTGCTGCGGATCGCCGCCGAGGCTGTGCCCTCGCCGATCTCCATGGCCTGGGAAAGAGTGCGCGCGGTCACGCGCGGGGTATCGGCCATGCCGCGCATGGTGCACCATTCCTCCAGCGCCAGCGTCGCGCTGTCGTGGCGGGCGAGGACGGCCTCGAATTCATCGAGCGTAGGGGCGGCGGGGTTGGCGATCACGGCCGTGGCCATTGCGGCTATCGCAACGAGGTCAGATGCCACCCGGAACCGCCGGGCGATCGATCGCGGCAAGGCCATCGACCAGCGCGCGCGTGCAGGCGGCGAGGTCTTCGGCGCTGACCGAGCGGATCACGAAGTTGGCGCCGGTGCGCCCCTCGGCCCAGAACGGGTAGGAGCCGATCTGGCAGCTTTCGAACGCCTTCTCGGTCTCGCGCAGGAGATCGGCGACTTCGCTCTCGCCCACCCAGCAGCCGATCGTTTCCGACAGCAGCGGGGCACCGCCTTCGAGTTGGCCAGAAAGTGCGTCGAGCATCCCGGCGGTGATGCTGGGGACGCCGGCCATGATGAACACGTTGCCGCAGCGAATCCCCGGGGCGCCCGTATAGCGGTTGGGGATCAGGCTCGCCCCCTCGGGCGTGCGGGCCATGCGCAGGCGCGCATCGGTCAGGCCGCCGCGCGTCTCGTAGTAACCTTCAAGAATTTCCCGCGCTTCAGGATGGACGATGACCGGCACCCCCAGCGCGGCGGCGATGGCATCGACGGTGATGTCATCATGCGTCGGGCCGATTCCCCCGGTCGTGAACAGGTAGTCGTTGCGGGCGCGCAGCAGGTTCACCGCCTCGACGATGGCGTCGGTATCGTCGGCGATCACGCGCACTTCCTTGAGGCGGATGCCCTGGATCTGCAGCCAGGTCGCGACCTGGGCGATGTTCCTGTCGTGCGTACGTCCGGACAGGATCTCGTCGCCGATGACGACGAGGGCGGCAGTGAAGATTCGCGCAGCTGTGGCCATGCCCGTATCGCTAGGGCAATTGCGCGCCCGCCGCTAGAGCAGCCGCGCCGCAACGCAGCGTGGGCAAACGGGCAAAAAGAAAGGGCCGGTCCGAAGACCAGCCCTGAAAAGTTTTGGGAGAGGATGCCTGAAAGGCCCGATCTTTATGTCCGAGAGCGGGATTTGCTGCAAATGCGAAAAGATTGAGCAAAGTTGCAAGGAATGCAACTCGAGATCGCTGATCCGATGCAGCAGAGCAGGATGCCTGAGCCACGGGCTTTGCGCGCTCGTCAAACTGAGGCCGTAGATGGGCGGTCATCCTGGAATTGTCATACGATCCATCGCCTATCCCTGCGCAGTTTTGGTCCGGGTACTGCGGACTTCACGTGCCGATCGAATCAAGAAGCGATCACCGAGGCGGACGAGCAAGCCAGATCACTCGGCACTCATGGTCCGCCGCCGAGGAGATGGGATCGGCCAAAAAGAAAGGGCCGGTCCGAAGACCAGCCCTGTATAAGTTTTGGGAGAGGATGCCTGAAAGGCCCGCCCCATATGCTGTTCGCGGCCGATTCCGGCAAACGCGAAAACCATTACGTCAGTTGCATGGCGCGCAACAATCGCGCTCCGTGCGCTGAGCGTCAATTTTGCAGAACGGCGCCGAAAAGGTCGTGTTCGTCCGCATCTTCGACAAGAACATCAACGATGTCACCGACTTGCAGTCCAGAGGCATCGCGCAGGAAGACATTTCCGTCGATCTCGGGTGCATCCGCCTGCGAGCGGCCGGTTGCGCCGACATCACCGTCCTCGTCCGCCTCGCCGACCTCGTCGATGATCACCGGCAGCACGCGGCCAACCTTGGCGGCGAGCTTGGCGGCGCTGATCGCGGCGGTCTTCTCCATGATCCGGGCGTAGCGCTCTTCCTTGACCGCTTCCGGCACCTGGCCGGGCAGGGCGTTGGCGGCGGCGCCTTCGACCTGTTCGAAGCGGAATGCGCCGACACGGTCGAGCTGTGCTTCGTCCAGCCAGTCGAGCAGGTACTGGAAATCGGCCTCGGTCTCGC
>DATKFS010000108.1:0-5654 GCA_035511275.1 Novosphingobium sp. | reverse complement strand
AGCCTGATCGAGCGTTTCGGCCACATTCCCAACGGTACGAGGACCTACTACCTCAGCCGCTCGCAGCCGCCGTTCTTCGCCCTGATGCTCGACCTGTCGAAATCGACCGACACGGCCGCGCAGGCCCGTCGGCTCGCCGCGCTGCGGCGCGAACATGCCTTCTGGATGGCCGGAGAAGCCTGCGCCGCAAAGGCCAAGCCTTGCGAGCGGGTAGTGCGGATGCCGGATGGGACGATGCTCAACCGCTACTGGGATGGCCGTGACACGCCGCGCGACGAATCGTTCGCGGAGGACCGGGCCACCGCCGCCAAGGCGGGTTCCCGCGCTGGCGGCACTGTCTACCGGGATCTCCGGGCCGGCGCCGAAAGCGGCTGGGACTTCAGCTCGCGCTGGCTATCCGATCCGCAGGACCTCGCCACGATCCGCACCTCGCGCGTGGTGCCGCTCGACCTCAACGCGCTGCTCTGGGCCATGGAGCGCCGCATCGGCCAGGGCTGCGAGGAGATCGGCGACCTGCCCTGCGTTCGCGAATTCGCCCGGCGCGCCGATGTCCGCAAGTCGGGTATCGAACGGTACTTGTGGAACGCGCGGGAAAAGCGCTTCGACGACTGGCTGCTCGACACCGGAAAGCCCAGCCCGGTCCTGTCCAGCGCGGCGCTCTATCCGCTGTTCGTCGGCATCGCTACGCCGGAGCAAGCGAAGTCCGTGGCGGCGGCGACCCGGGCCAGTCTGCTTGCCAGGGGCGGGCTGCGGACCACTACCCTTCGGACCGGCCAGCAGTGGGACGCGCCCAATGGCTGGGCGCCTTTGCAGTGGGTCGCGATCGCGGGATTGCGGCGGTATGGCGAGGAGGATCTGGCGCGGGAAATCGCCTCGCGGTGGCTGGCGACGGTGCGGCGGACCTATCGGGAAACCGGCAAAATGCTCGAGAAATACGACGTCGAGGAGGTTCGTGCCGGGGGTGGCGGGGAGTATCCGCTGCAGGACGGGTTCGGCTGGACCAACGGCATAACCAGCACGATTCTTGAGCAATATCCGGAACTTAACGAGAAATCCCCGCCCCCGTCCCAGACCGCACCCAAAGCGCCCTGAAACGGACACGGGAGCGCCCTTGGACGCTCCCGATGCCTGCCTTCAGTCCTTCTTCTTGGGCAGTTCGATCTCGGCCACGCCGAGGCACATCTTCACGCCCTTCTGGTTCTGCATGAGGTGCTTGACCTGGACAAGGTGACGCCCCTCCTCGTCGATCATCTTGTCCACGACCTCGGCGGTCTGGATCGTCACGTCGCCCGAGAGCGCGGGGCCGCGATAGTTGGCGGTCGAGTGGACGACCATGCCCCATTCGCCCGCCCAGCCCGCGAGGTAGTCCGTCACCCAGGCGCCCATCGACGCACCGTAGCCATAGGCGCGCGGCATTCCGATCTTGCGGGCATACCTGGGGAACAGATGCCCGCGCGATGGGCCGAAATAGGCGCCGTCGGTCAGCTCCGGGTTGATCCGCTCCATGTGCGGGTCGTTCTCGTGGCCCGCCATCTCCTTGGTGAAGCCGAGCGCCTCGAGGTCCAGTTCGCGCCGGTCGAGCGTGCCCCAGGTGGTGAACAGGAACGAGCGCCACTCGGTGGTGAAGCTGGCGACCGTGTGCGGGCCGAACACGCGCTCGGGCAGCTGGTCACCCACGTTCACGTCATCCCACCAGCGCTCGCCGTGGCCGAGGTCGTGGAGCATCTGGATCCACGCGAACTTGCGCTCCTCCAGCTTCTCCAGTTCGGCGTCGGTCCATTCCGGCTCGTCGAACTCGGCGGTGTTGACGGTGTCGCCGCCCGCCGCCGCGCGATAGCGGATCGCGGTGGAGCGCTGCTTGGCGATCAGTTCGCCGTTCTGGTTGCGGTAGTAGTTGTCGCCGCGCTGGAAGCAGGTCGGGCCGAAGCCGGTCTGCTTGACCACGTAGTCGAAGGGAATGCGCTCGTTGCTGACGGTGTCGCCGCCGAAGATGCGCGGGCCGTAGTGCCAGAACTCGTCGCCGCCGAAGAGCAGGTGCGAATTCTCGATCTTGCCCATGCACGAGGGCGCGGTGCCGTGGCCGTCGTCCATCACGATCGGGAAGCTCTGCGGCGCGACCAGCTTGCCCCAGCGGCTGGCGGCGGCATAAGCCGGGTCGAAGTGCGCGAGGTTGGGATAGTGCATCGCCTGGACCCAGCGGCGGATGTCGTTGTTGCCGAAAGGCTCGCGGACGGGGGAGGAATCGATCACCTTGCCGAGGTATTGATCGATATCCGAGCAGTCGAACGTCTGTTCTGCCAGGTCTGACATTGGGGCTGATCCTCTCACTTGGGCGCACGTCGTCGGCGCCACTAATCGACAGTGCTGCCTATTATAGCCCCCGCGCGAGGTCACGCCCATTTGCGCGCCGCGCCAACCTCAACGCACAGGCGGTATGGCGCTCCACCCTCGACAGGGTGGCCCGGCGCGATTATGCCGCCTTTAATCGAACGATTAAACGGAGCCGTGATGCCTCTCCCCGCGCTATTCCAGTCGCTGCGCCTGCCGGTGATCGCAGCGCCCATGTTCATCGTGTCGAACCCCGAACTGGTCATCGCGCAAGTCCGTGCCGGCATCGTCGGCAGCTTCCCCGCGCTCAATGCCCGTCCCGCCAGCCAGCTCGACGAGTGGCTGGCGCGCATCACCGAGGAAACGCGGGACTGCGCCGCGCCCTTCGCGGTCAACATGATCGTCCACCGCACCAACCAGCGGCTGGAAGCCGACCTTGCGGTGCTGGAAAAGTGGAAGGTGCCGCTCGTCATCACCTCGCTCGGCGCCAATCCGGAGGTCAACGCGGCGGTCCACGCGTGGGGCGGCGTGGTGCTGCACGACGTGATCGACGACGCCTTCGCCCGCAAGGCGGTGGAGAAAGGCGCGGACGGCCTCATCGCCGTCGCCGCCGGAGCCGGAGGACACGCGGGGCCGCAGTCACCCTTCGCGCTGATGCAGGAGATCCGGGCCTGGTTCGAGGGTCCGGTGGCGCTTTCGGGCGCGATCGCCTGCGGGCGCTCGATCCTGGCGGCACAGGCGATGGGCGCGGACTTCGCCTATATCGGCACGCCGTGGATCGCCACGAGCGAGGCCAACGCGGTCGACGGCTACAAGCAGGCCATCGTCGAGGGGCGCGCGGCGGACATCGTCTATTCCAACCTCTTCACCGGCGTCCACGGCAACTACCTGCGCCCCTCGATCGTCGCGGCGGGCATGGACCCGGACAACCTGCCCGAGGGTGACAAGAGCCAGATGAACTTCGGCACCGGCGGCAACATGGACGTCAAGGCCTGGAAGGACATCTGGGGCGCCGGACAGGGCATCGGCGCCATCGGCGCGGTGGAGCCGGTGGCGGCCCGCGTGGAAGCGCTCGCCGCGCAGTATCAGTCGGCGAAGGACGAATTGCGGGGCCGCGCGGGCATCGGCTGAGGCGGCGGCAGCGCGGCGAAGGCGGTCTGGGTCGAGGCCCAGAGGCCGTCCGCCATGCCGTCCAGCTCGCTGAAATCCACGCCCGCGCCCAGCGGGTCGCGCCGGTTCAGCCTGACCCGCCGCCCGCCCGCAAGCAGGTAGCGCCGCAGTGCGCGCTGCAGCAGGTTCAGCCGCATGTGCGCCGCCGTCGCCGCCGCGTCGGGATCGGTGTCCCGATGCCTGGACCATTCGGCCTCGATCTGCCCCACCCGCTCGACCACCAGCTTGGTGTAGAGGGGATGCGGGCCACGGTGGAGCGGCAGGCCGAGGCGCAGCGCAGCGGCCTCGTCGCAGGGCAGCAGCACGCCGTTTTCCCGAAAGTCCTCGAAGCAGTAGCGCTGGCGCCCCATCCCCGCGAACATGCGCATGAAGGCGCCGTGGCCCAGCAACTGGCGCGGCAGGACGTGATGGCGCTGCAGCCCGGGGTCGTGGTCCGGCATTCCCGCGCGGTTGACGGCACGGAACGACAGGTGGGCGCGGAGATGGCGTTCCTCGGCAGGGTTCAGTCTCCGCGCCAGACCAGCACCAGCTTTCCGACCTGCGAGGGTTCGAACAGCAGCGTATCCGGCCCCGCGCCGGCCCGCTCGGTCTCGGTGATGCGCCCGACCCGGACGAGATGGTCGATCACCCGGATCGCCAGCTTGATCGTCTCGCCCGGCGCTTCGCCCTCCCTGCCCTCAAGCTGCATCTCCTGCCCGGTGAAGTGCGCGAGGCCGCGCGTGGCGAGGCTGCCGTCCGCCGCGCGCATCAGCGCCGTCAGGCCCAGCGCGGGAAAAGCGCCGCCGCCCAGCCAGTTGAGCACGATGCGCGAGAAGTAGCGCGGCTCCATCAGCGTCTGCGCCGGTCGCCAGGACACGGCGGCGACCGGCAGGTGCAGCGCGATGTTCGCCGCCAGTCCCATCATGATGCGCAGGACCGGGTCGAGCCCCGCCCCGGCGGCGATATGGCCCGAGGGTACGAGTTCGATCGCTTCCAGTGCGGCGGCGGTGGCGGATGCGGCGGCGGCGTCACCCTCGAATCCGAAGGACTGGTAGACGGCGACGGGGGCCGCTGCCTCGGCGGGAGCGAGGCCGAGGAGGTCGAAGGTGAGGCCGCTGGCGAGCAGCTCCAGCCAGCCCGCGTCGGGCTCGGGCCGGTGGCTGACCCGGGCGAGCAGGCCCGAGCGCCGCGCTTCCTCCACCACGTCGACGATCGTCTGGGGCGAAGGCCGCTCCCCCTCGGCGAACAGCAGCGCCAGACCGGCCGGGCTGATCGTGGCGTACTGCGGGTGTCCCTCGGCGGCGTCGAGTCCGTGTTCCACGCTCAGAATACCCCCAGATCCAGACCTTCGGCGAAGCCCGCCCCGAGGTCTCTGCATGCCAGAATTTGCGACGCCGGCACATGCTTTTCGGCAAGGATCGCCTCGGGGGTCTGCGCGCCCATGTTGACGATCAGCGGCTCGGCCACGCGCCGCAGCCGCCAGCCGGTGACGATCCGGTCGACCTGCGCCTGTGCGCCCCGGCCGTCCGATCCCGCCGCGATGGCGGTCGCATAGGGTCGCCCCTCGACCCGGCCGAGCAGCGGGTAGTAGCAGCGGTCGAACATCTCCTTCATCATGCCGGTCATCGCGCCCAGGTTCTCCGGGCAGACGAAGATATAGCCCTGCGCCCGAAGCAGGTCTTCGGGACGCGCCTCGGCGGCGGGGATCAGCCGGGCGTCATGCCCCTGCGTCCCGGCGTGGATCGCCTCGGCCATGGCGCGCGCGGCGCCGGTGCGGCTGTGCCAGATGATCGCGAGCAAGAATCAGCAGCCCTTTTTGCCTCCGCCAACCATGCCACCGATAGCGCCGATACCGCCCAGCATTCCACCCAGACCGGACTTCCTGGGCTTGCACTCGGGCTTCTTCTCGCCGTCCTGCGCCTCCGCGCCGCCGTCGGTCATGCCGGCCGCGCTCATCTCCATGCCCTGCGCCTGCATCCAGCTGGTGGTGGAGCGGTGGCGGATGCGCGCGGTCCAGTCGGGCTTCCACGCCGCCTTGGGGTCGGCGGGGCGCGGCGGATAGGCGAAGCTCTCCTGCGGGCCGAAGGCGGTCAGGGTGCCCACCCTGAAGTCGGGAGAAGCGGCGATGACTTCGGCGGGCACCGCGCAGCTCGTGGTGGCAGGCGCCATCAGCGTCC
>DATKFS010000107.1:0-3710 GCA_035511275.1 Novosphingobium sp. | reverse complement strand
GGCGACTACCGCTTCGTGCGGCCCGAACCGCAGGCGATGTGGAGCCCGCGCATCGCCGGCAGCGAGTGGGATGCCCACGGCGAGTTCGTCCCCGGGTCCGACGAGGACGGCGGCGGCAGGTGGCAGTTCGACAAGACGGTGCCGCGCGAAGGCTGGCCGCTGGCGTGGAACGAGGTGAAGTTCACCGCCCAGTGCACCCCCTTCCGCCACCTCGGCTTCTTCCCCGACATGGCGCCGGTGTGGGACTGGATGCGCGAGATGCTGGCCGGGCGCACCGATGCCAGCACGATGAACCTGTTCGGCTACACCGGCGTCGGCACTATGGCGCTTTCGGCGCACGGCCCGGTGACGCATGTCGATGCCTCGAAGAAGTCCGTCGCCCAGGCGCGCGAGAACGCGGCGCTGGCGGGCCTCCAGGACCGTCCGGTGCGCTGGATGATCGACGACGCCGCCAAGTTCGCCGCGCGCGAGGTCCGGCGCGAAAAGCGCTACGACGGCATCATCCTCGATCCTCCGAAGTTCGGGCGCGGCCCCACCGGCGAGACCTGGCGGCTGGAGGAGAACCTTCCCGGTCTCCTGGCCGACTGCCGCAAGCTGCTCGACGCGGACAGTCGCTTCCTGTTCCTCACCGTCTACGCCGTGCGCATGTCGTCGCTGGCGCTGGCGGGGCTGATGGAGGAACTCTTCGCCGACCTGCCCGGCACGATCGAACACGGCGACCTTGCCGTGCGCGAGGACGCCCTTCGACAGGCTCAGGACGAGCGGGAAGGGCGGCTCCTCCCCACCGCGATCTTCGCGCGCTGGTCGAACCCGGGGTAGAGCCGGCCGGCACTGCCCATCTCCACCGCAACTTCCATGCCGCCGTCACCCTGAACTTGTTTCAGGGTCCATTCCCCCGCGGAACCGGAAAGTCGTGCCACGATCTGCGCTGTCGGTTTGCGGCCCCACGCACAGTTCCGGGGGCATGATGGACCCTGAAACAAGTTCAGGGTGACGGCATGGGTGGGGGAGGGCTACGGCATGGTCGGAAGTCAACGTTGAGTGGCGCATCGACGCCGCGTCACGCCACCGCGACGAAGTGTTTTTGCGCAACAGACATCATCGCCTAAAGGGCACACCCATGGCCGATTCGTTGATCCTTGAAATTGCCGACTTCGAACAGGATGTCCTCACCGGCATCTACTCGGAGGAGACGGGCAAGCCGCAGCCGCTGCGCTTCACCATTGCGGTGCGGCTGAAGCCTGCGGACCACTACGCGCCCGACACGCCGCTGACCGCCAGCAAGAACTACATGGACCTGAAGTTCGCCGCGTCGGAAGCGTTGCCGGTGGGGCTGCACTTCAAGCTGATCGAGGCGGTCGCCGATCATATCTGCGAAACCCTGTTCCTGCAGGACGAGCGGGTCGAGGCGGTGACGGTCAAGATCGTCAAGCTGGCGCTCACCGAGGCCAACGAGCAGATCGGCATGACCCTCTCGCGGGATCGCCGCCGGTGACCGAACTGCTGCACCTCGGGCCGCTCTCGGAAGACGCGCTCGAGGCCGCGGCCGATTTCCACGCCCGCCTGCTGCCCTCGGTCGAGGCCACGCTGCTGGGCGGCGCCGATCCGCTGACTCTGGTGTTCCTGCCCGCGCCCCACGATCACCGGGGCTGGCGCCTCGCCGCCGTGCAGGGCCTCGCTCGCCGCTTCGCCCCCTCGCGGATCAATGCGGTGGAGAGCGACGAGCGCGATGCCGTCGCCGCCGCCGCGCACTGGCTTGACCATGCCGGAGGCGTGACCGGCCAATTGCTGCCGCTGGATGGAACTGGCGCGGGCGGAGTGCTATATCCTCCGCGATGACATCGCCAGCGCCCCTCGTCGACCAGTTCCAGCGCCGGATCACGTACCTGCGCCTGTCGGTCACTGACCGCTGCGACTTGCGCTGCGCCTACTGCATGCCCGAGCGCATGACCTTCCTGCCCAAGAAGGACGTGCTGACGCTCGACGAGATGCACGATCTCGCGCTCGGCTTCATCGCGCGCGGCATCACCAAGATCCGGCTGACCGGCGGCGAGCCGCTGGTGCGCCGCGACATGATCGAACTGGTCCAGGCGCTCGGCCGCCGGATCGGCGCCGATGACGGGCGCGGCGCTCTCGAGGAACTGACCCTCACCACCAACGGCACTCGCCTTTCCGAGTTCGCCGAGCCGCTCTACGCGGCGGGCGTGCGGCGCATCAACGTCTCGCTCGACACCCTCGACCGCGAGGGCTTCGCGAAGCTCACCCGCCGCGATTCGCTGCCGCAGGTGCTCGAAGGGCTGGCGGCGGCCAGGGAGGCGGGCCTCAGGGTCAAGCTCAACACCGTCGCGCTCAAGGGGATCAACGAGCACGAGATCGCCGACCTCGTCGCCTGGGCGCACGGGCAGGGCTTCGACGCGACGCTGATCGAGGTCATGCCATTGGGCGAGGTCGAAGAAGACCGCATCGACCATTACCTCCCGCTCCTCGCGGTGCAGGACGACCTTGCGCGGCGCTGGACGCTCACCCCCAGCGGCCACCGCACCGGCGGCCCGGCGCGCTACTGGGACGTGGCGGAAACCGGCGGCCGGCTGGGTCTCATCACCCCGCTCACCAACAACTTCTGCGAGGGCTGCAACCGCATCCGCGTCACCGCCACCGGCCAGCTCTACGCCTGCCTCGGCGGCAACGAGCAGGTCGACCTGCGCGCCGCGCTGCGCTCCGAGAATCCGGATCATGCGCTGACCGAGGCGCTCGACGTGGCGATGAAGATCAAGCCCGCGCGCCACCACTTCGCCATCGACCAGCGCGGCGCGGCTCCGGCGCTGCCGCGCCACATGTCGATGACCGGCGGCTGACATGGCGGCAAGGCTGGTGTTCCTGGGCCGGCTCGAGGAGCTGGCGGGCAGCGGCGACGCCGCGATCGCGCTCGATGCCCCGCTCGGCTGGACGGCGCTGGTGGAGCGACTGTCCCGCGACTATGTCCCCGCGCTGGCGGAGATCGTCTCGGGCGCCCGGGTGAAAGTCGCGCTCAACGGCGCGCTGGTGGCGGACAAGGGTGCGCTGGTCCTCACCGATGGCGACGAAATCGCCTTCCTCCCCCCCGTCTCGGGCGGCTGACGTGTCCGACGTGCGCCTGCTCACCGCCCCGTTCGATCCGGCGGAGGAACTGCGCGCCTTCACCGCCGCCCACCCGATGTCCGGCGGGATCGTCAGCTTCCTCGGCCAGGTTCGTGAGGGCGGCGGGGTCGAGGCGCTGGAGCTCAGGCACTACGATCCGCTCACGCTTCCGGCCATGCAGGACCTCGCGGTGCGGGTGCGGGATCGCTGGACCCTCGACGGCCTCATGGTCATCCACCGCAGCGGCGTGATGGCGGTGGGCGAGCCGATCGTCCTCGTCGCCGCCGCCGCACGCCATCGCCGCGACGCCTTTGCCGCCGCCGACTTCGCGATGGACCACCTCAAGAGCGAATCGTGGTTCTGGAAGCGCGAGAAAGTCGCGGGCGAATGGCGCTGGATCGAACCGCGCGCGCAGGATTTCGAGGACATTGGCCGCTGGGCCTGACGGCGACGCACAATTTCGCCGCCGTTTGACCCGAATCAAGGAATCGCGCGCGGCAGGAGCGCAAAAGCTGATCACCCAAGGAGATCAGCATCATGTCCCAGCATCTCAGCCAGCAGGAACTTGCGACCCTCGCCATCGTCACGGCCAG
>DATKFS010000106.1:0-6608 GCA_035511275.1 Novosphingobium sp. | reverse complement strand
GAAATTCCAGTCCATCGCGACATGGAGCAGCCGCGACTTCATCGCCCCCTTGCGCGAGCCGAGCGTGCCGATCTCGAAACGCGGCCCCTCGTCATCCGGCTGATAGGTCAGGCGCAGCTTGGTCTTTTCCGGCTTGGCCAGCTCGACGTCGAGCGCTTCGGGCTGGGAGCGCTGGTTCGTCCGCGCCGCCCCGGGCCCAGTCCGCCCGCCGACCGCCCGCAGGTCGAACCCGCCGGCCGCCGTGGCCGCCACGGTCTGTGCGCCGGCGGAAGCCGGCACTGCGGCGCAGATCAACACCAGCGCGCAACGATGAGGGACATGGCGTTCCATGGCCCTGCATCATTATGCGTCTTGCGGAAAATACCAAGACGATTGCGTGGCAGTTCGGAGACTGCCGTTCTCACCGCGACGAAGTGTTTCCAGATCACGACGAGCCGAGCGGCTGCGCTGCCGCCCCGCGCGACTCGTCAGGCCTTGAGCGCGGTCGCCAGCAGCTTGTGGAGGCGCGAATGCAGCACGTCGTTACCGGCGAGGACTTCGGTATCGCAGATCGGCTGCGAACGGCCCTTCCAGTCGGAGACGAAACCACCGGCCTCGCGCACGAGCAGGCAGCCTGCCGCGGTGTCCCAGGGCTTGAGGTCGGCTTCCCAGAACCCTTCGTAGCGGCCCGAGGCGACCCATGCGAGGTCGAGCGAGGCGGCGCCGAAGCGACGGATGCCGGCCACCTGCGGTGCCAGCGCGTGGTAGATCTTGGTCCACTGGCCGGCGTCGCCATGGCCCGCGAAGGGAATGCCCGTCGCGATCAGGCTCTCGTCGAGGTGGCGGCGCGAGGAGACGCGCAGGCGGCGGTCCTGCAGCCAGGCACCGCGCGCCTTCTCGGCCCAGTAGCTCTCGTCCGTGACCGGATTGTAGATGAGCCCGGCCGTGACCTCGCCCCAGCCCCTGCCGTCGAGGCGCGGTTCCTGCACCGCGATCGAGATCGCGAAGTGCGGGATGCCGTGGAGGAAGTTGGTGGTGCCGTCGAGCGGATCGACGATGAAGCGCGGCTTGGTCGGGTCGCCCTCGATCTCGCCGGCTTCCTCGAACAGGAAGCCCCAGTCCGGCCGCGCGGCGCGCAGTTCGTCCCAGATCGTGCGCTCGGAAGCCTGGTCGGCCTTCGAGACGAAGTCCGCGGGACCCTTGCGGCTGACCTGCAGGTGCTCGATTTCGCCGAAGTCGCGACGCAGGCGATTGCCGGCCTTGCGGGCGGCCTTCTCGATGACGCGGATGAGACCGGAAATGGCGGCCATGACTTTACTTTGCTCCTGTGTCCGGCAAGGCCCGCGATGGGCGCGCCGGTACTCGAATTATCGACCGGTGGGGGCGGCTGCCGGTGCCGGCTGGGTCGGATCGCCCTTGTAGCCGCAGACGGCGGTCAGCACCGCGAGGACCTCGGAAGGCTTGTCGCGGTGTACCTTGTCGGCGTTCTCGGCGAACACCTTGTCCATCGATTCGCTGATCTTGCCGAGCGGGTTCTCGTAGAGGCAGCCCACCAGCGCGCTCTTCGCCTCGTCCTTGATCTGGTCGGACTGGAGCGCGCTGATCAGCACCTTGAGGTAGAGCACCGCGTGCTCGGACTGCGCCACGTCCGCAGCGGCGGGCGCTGCCGGGGCGGCGGCCTTGGGCGCGGCGGCCTTCTTGGCGGGCGCGGCAACGGCGGGCACCGCTCCGACGACGAGACCGACGGCTGCGAGGACGGGAAGCAACGCGCGCATCAGTCGGCCTTCTTCACGTAGGCTTTTTCGTAGACGTCGACGATGATGCGGGTGCCGCTGGCGATATGCGGCGGCACCATCACGCGCACACCGTTGTCGAGCACGGCGGGCTTGAAGCTGGAGGACGCGGTCTGGCCCTTCACCACGGCGTCGGCCTCGACGATGGTGGCCTCGACCTGCTCGGGCAGCTGCACCGAGATCGGGCGCTCTTCCCACATTTCGAGGAGGACCTGCATGCCGTCCTGGAGGAACGCGGCGGCATCGCCCAGAAGGTCGGCAGGCAGCGAGATCTGCTCGTAGGTCTCGATGTCCATGAACACCAGGTCTTCGCCCTCGGCGTAGAGGAACTGGAAGTCCTTGGTGTCGAGGCGGACGCGCTCGACGGTGTCGGCGCTGCGGAAGCGGACGTTGGTCTTGCGGCCGTCGATCAGGTTCTTCATCTCGACCTGCATGAAGGCGCCGCCCTTGCCGGGCTGGGTGTGCTGCGTCTTCGCAACCTTCCAGATGCCCTTTTCGTATTCAAGGATGTTGCCGGGACGGATGTCGACGCCGCTGATCTTCATGGTGACTGCCTTCAGACTGGGAAAGAGCTTGCAGGAACGCGGCAGCGGCGGCGCCGTCGCGAACCCTGGAAAGCCTGCGCCCTTAGACGAGGCAGCGAGGCATGGCAATTGCTTCGCGCCGATGCTAGCCAATCGCCATGAAGCGCAGCCCTGCCCCCCTTTCGCCCCTGTTCCTCACCCCGGCGCTGCTGCTGGCGGCGACGGGCTGCGCCGCGAGCGCCACGCCGCCGCCCGCTCCCGGCGGCGCGATCTCGACGCTGGCGCTGGGCACCTACACCTGCGAACTGCCGGGCGACGCCGCCGGCGCGGTCGGCAAGCCGATGCCCGACCAGGAGTTCCGCATCGTCAATTCGTCGAGCTACAAGGCCGGCGGCATCCGCGGCAGCTACCTCTTCGTGGGAGACCGCGTGACGATGACCGGCGGCAAGCTCAAGGGCCTGAAGCTGCATCGCATCTCGACCGGCTTCCTGCGCAAGGTCGAGGCAGACGGCAGCGACGGCGAACTGCGCTGCGTGCGGACTTCGCACAAGTAGCGACACAGCGCCCGGAAGCGGAAGGGTCTAACGCCTGATCGCTCCCGCGGTTTGCCCCGGCCGACGCGCGGTCCTAGCTCTCGCAACACGCCGGAGCAGGAGCAGGGCCATGGATTTCCAGTTGCAGGGCAAGGTCGCCATCGTCACCGGGGCGACCGCCAACATCGGCCGCGCCATCGCGCTCGACCTTGCCGCCGAGGGCGCGATCGTGGTCCCGGTCGGCCGTGATGCGCAGGCCGGTGCGCGGCTGGTCGAGGACTGCAGGGCGCGCGGCGCCGCCGATGCGGTGTTCGTCGCCGCCGACCTGCTCGACCCGGCCTCGCCCGCAAGGGTCCTGGAGGCCGCCGAAGCGCTCGGCCCGATCGCGGTACTGGTCAACAACGTCGGCGGCAACGTCGACCAGGGCCTGTTCGTCGACAGCGATCCCACCAAGTGGATGGCCGACATCGACCTGAACTTCGGCACCGTGCTGCGCATGACCCACAAGGTGCTGCCCGGCATGATCGCGCGCAAGACCGGGGCCATCGTCAACGTCGGCTCCACCGCCGCGCTGGTGGGAGACTACATGCTGCCGGTCTACTCCGCCGCCAAGGGCGCGGTGCACAGCTTCACCGTGGTGCTCGCCAAGGAAGTCGGCCGGCACGGCATCCGAGTCAACGCGATCGCGCCCTACGCGACGATCCCCACCGACCCCGCCAGCCTCAGCGCCGGGAGCCGCTTCAACCCCGAGACCGGCCTGTTCTCCAAGGGGCAGGCCAGCGTCAGCGACGAGGATCGCGCCATTCGCCAGCGCCGCACTTTCGTCGGCAAGCCCTTCGCCAGCCCCGAGGAAATGGCGGCAATGGCGACCTTCCTCGCCTCGGGCCGCGCGAGCTTCATCACCGGGCAGGTCTACCCGGTGGACGGCGGCGCGCTGCTCTGACCAGAACACAAGAACCGGGAGAGAGAGAGAGAACAATGACCATTGACCAAACCGCGCTGCAGGCCCTGATCGACAAGGATGCCATCCGCGAACTCGTGCTGCTCTATTCGCGCGCGATCGACCGGCAGGACATCGCCCTGCTGCGCGACCTCTACACCGAGGACGCGACCGACACCCACGGCGACAGCTTCGACGGCCCGGCGGACGGGTATTGCCAGTTCATCGAGGGCGCGTTTCCCTACATGCCCTACTCCGGCCACCACGTCTGCAACCACCTGGTCGCGGTCGATGGCGACGTGGGCAGCGGGGAGGTCTACGCCCTCGCCTACCATCTCATCCCCGGCCGCGACGGCGGGAGCGAGGAGGACTTCATGGCGGTGCGCTACATCGACAACTACCGCCGCTGCGCCGATGGCCGCTGGCGCTTCTCCAAGCGCGTGGTGACCTACGACTTCAAGCTGCGCCGCCCCTTCGAGGGCGGCGGCCTGCTGGGGCTCGGCGAACGCGATCCCAGCTACGCGGTCTGTTCGCAGCCCCTCTTCGCGCGGGGTGCGCGCGGCTGAACGCTCGTTTCTGAAGCGGGATGCATCCTTTTCCCCGCTGGCTCATTGCTAGGCCCGATGGGGCAGGCGACGCAATCGTGCGCGCCTGCCACCGCAGGAGGAACCTATGCCACCAAGCGTGCCCGGAACGGTGAAGGTCGGCGTCCTAAACGACATGGCCGACTTCTCCGAGCCGGACGAGGGCGCCGCCATCCCCGGTGACGTCACCGGCTGGCTCGAGCGCGAGATCGCCGTCCTGCGCGACGCGGGCCGCCTCTCCGCCTCGGTCGAGTTCGTGCACGCCTATGGCCTCGGGCTACCCTCTGGCACGGCGGAAGCGGTAGAGCGGGCCTATCGCCAGCTCGCGGAGGCGGGCGTGGCGCTGATCGTCGGCCCCGCCATCGGCGACAACGCGCTGGTGGCGACGCCGCTCGCCGAACAGCTGCGCATCCCCACCATCAACTGGGCCGGCGCCGAGCGCGCGCGCGGGCGTTACATGTTCCAGCACCAGGTCGGCAGCCACGAGGACGAATCGCTGGTGATCGCTCGCCACATGGCGGGCCTCGGCTGCAGGCGCCTCGCGGTCGCCTACGACATCTCGCCGATCGGCACCCGCCATCTCAAGTACCTCGAAGACGAGGCCAAGGTGCTGGGGATCGAGATCGTCGCCCGCCACGGCCTTTCCCCTCTCGCCGACGACGCGGCGGAGGCGGTCGATGTCCTGCTGGAGAGCGGGCCGGACGGCATCGTCTACCTCGGCCTCGGCGTCTCGGCCCCGGCGGTGGCGCGCGAACTGGCTACCGACGGCTGGGATGGCCCCAACATCATGAACACCGCAGGCCTTCGCGGCTATCACGGAGACTTCGCGCAGGCCTGCGAGGGGTGGTTCTACGTGGACATGCATTCGGACGGGAACGCCACGCTCCAGGCCCAGATGACGCAGTTGCAGGCGCCCCGGCAGCAGGCGCTGGCGGTGGCCAAGGGGCACGACCTCGGCCGCCTCGTCGCCGAAGGCTTGGCCCGCGCCACCGATCTCACCCGCGAAGGCGTGCGGATCGGGCTGGAGCAGGTGAAGTGGCTGCCCGCCGCCGAAGGGCACGAAGGCACCCTGCTCGGCTTCGGCATCCAGGATCGCGGCGCGCTCCACGGACGCTACCTCGTCGTGCGGCAGTGGCTCGGGGGGGAAACACGCGAAGTGCTGGCGGCCTGATCACCCGCCGACGTGCGGCGCGCGTCCCTGCGTGCCGACGATCACGCGCTGCAGCACACGCCGCCCCACGCCGCCAAGGTCACCCCGGGCGTGCTGGAGGGCGATATTGTCCCAGAAGATCACGTCTCCCCGGCGCCACTTGTGCTCGAACAGGGCCGAGGGTCGATAGAGCACCGCGAACGTCGCATGGAGCGTGGCGCGACTGTCCGCCGGGACCATCCCGTGCAGCCGCGCCGTCTGCAACTCGCTGACCCAGAGCACCTCGCGACCATTGTGCGGATTGCGCAGGATCGCCGGACGCACGCCGCGCTGGAGCGGCTCGGCGCCGTCGCCATCGCAGGCCGCCACATCGAGCGCGGTGTAGTGGGGCGAGACCATGTCCTGGCAACGCCCTTCCAGCCGGTCGCGCAAGTCGCCGGGCAAGGCCGACAGCCCCGCCTCGGCGCTGCAGAAGCGCGTGGACGAGGCATCGTCCACCACGTCCAGCGCATGGAGGGAAAGCGCGTCGAAAGGATGCTCGGTATAGGCTGCGTCGGCATGCCAGGCGAGCGGCGAGGCGCTCGGCCCGCCGCCCTCGTTGGACATCGTGCCGTTTTCCCCCTCGCGCAGCAGAACCGGCCCCAGCACCGCGCAAAGCTCGCGCTGGCGCGCCATGGTCAGCGCCTGCCCCCGCGCCAGCACAAGGCCGTGGTCGCGCCACAATTCGCGGAAGTGGCTTTCGCGAGCGCCGGTCAGCGGCCGCGAGAGATCGTCCAGAACCTCGACCCCGAAGGGTTCGATGCGGCGGAAGTCCAGTCTCGCGGCCATGGCCTGCTCCCTACATCGAAGGCGCGTAGCCTCCGTTGAGCGGATAGGTCTGCCCGGTGATCCATTCCGCCGCATCCGAACACAGGAACGTCACCAGCCCGGCCACGTCGGCGGACTTGCCGTAGCGGCGGATGGTGTAGCGGGCCAGCTGCGCCTTGGCGTGGTCGCTCGCCATCAGCTCGGCCAGCTTCTCCTCCGCCATGTCGGGCATCAGCGAGGACAGCGAGACGGCATTGCTGGTCACGTTGTAGCGCCCGAGTTCCTTCGCGATCGAGCG
>DATKFS010000105.1:0-20645 GCA_035511275.1 Novosphingobium sp. | reverse complement strand
CGCCGTGAAGATCTTCGCGCAGTTGGGCCTGTCGGAGCGTTTCTATACCGTGATCGGCGGCGATACGCTCGGCCCGGGCCGTGCCAAGCCGCGTCCCGACCTGATCGACCTCATGCTGGAGCGCGGCGGCGGGGGCAGGGCGGCCTACGTCGGCGATACGAGCTATGACACCCGCGCGGCGGCAGCGGCCGGCTTGCCCTGCATCGCCGTCGCGTTCGGCTTCAACGACCGCGCGCCCGAGGAACTCGGCGCCACGGCCGTGATCGCCCACTTCGACGAACTCGTGCCCACGCTGGAGCGGATCGGCGCGTAACGCCCTGCCGATACCCTACCGGGACAAGTCGCCGCGCTTGCCAGCACACGGCGACCGTGCGAGCCCTCGCGCAAAAGAGGGAGACGATTGCGATGCCGACACCGGGTGAGAAGCTGCGCGCGCTGATCGAGAACGGCGACCATTTCGTGGCGGCGGAGGCCTATAGCGCGCTGACGGGGCGGATCGTCGAGCACGTGGGCTTCAAGGCGGCTTACCTGGGCGGCCATGCCTGCTCGGCCTTCCACTACGCGGTGCCCGACAATGGCAGCTTCAGCCAGATCGAGCAGATTGATCAGGCAGGCCGCATCGCCCAGGCCATGTCTATCCCGCTCGTCGCCGATGCCGACACCCTGGGCGAGACCGTGGCCGATGCCTATCGCCTGACGAAGATGTACGTCGCGGCCGGGATCGCCGGCTACCACGTCGAGGACGAGGTCAATCCCAAGCATTCCAAGCACGTCAACGGCCTGTGCTCGATCGAGGAGATGCAGTGCAGAATCGAGGCGGGCGTCAAGGCTCGCGGCGATTCGGGTCTCGTCATCATCGCGCGGTGCGACGAGCTCTACACCAGCGCCAACGGCGGCGGCGGCACCGGCTCCGTGGAGGAGACGATCCGCCGCGCCCATGCCTATGCCGAGGCGGGAGCGGACGCCATCGTCTTCGCCAGCGCGCCGCCGGAACAGCAGGCCCAGGTCATTCCGCACATGAAAATCCCGGTGTGCACGCTGGGGTTCAACCTGCCGGGCACGCAGTTTACTCTCTCGACGGGGTGGGGCTGGGTGTCGGCTGCGGTCAACCACCTCAGGATGGCGCGTGAGTTGATGGAGACCGGCGGTGTTGCCAGCGCCATGGACGCCTTCACCAACTTCCCCGAGAAGTACGACCTGATCGACCAGAACCTCTACGACGAGCTGATCGTCGATTGGGCCGAACGCACCGGCAAGCCGACCCGGCCCAATCACGCGCGCTGACGGGGCGGGAGTTAGGCTCCCAAAGGGCCCTTCCCTATCTGGGAACCGCGACTCCTTCGGGCAGGACCAGCACTTCCAGCCCCGCTTCGGGCGAGAGATAGCGCCTTGCCATCGCCTGCACGTCCGCCGGGGTGAGGGCGAGCAGGCGATCCTTTGCCTTCTCGAAGCGTTCGATGCGGTCGGGCTGGGTCTGCGCGTGATCGACCAGCGCCATCCAGCCGCCATTGCTTTTCAGGCCGTTCTGAAGCCCTTCCACGACCGGCTGGCGCGCGCGTCTCAGGATGTCCTCGCTGACGGGCCCGGCGCGCAGCGCTGCCACCACCTGCCGGATCGCGGCGCGGGTGGCAGGCACTTCGGAGACGTCCACCGACGCGTTCACGGTGAAGACGCCATAGCCCTTCCAGTCGTGCGACAGGTAGCTCGCCGCCGATGGCGAATAGGCCTTGCCCAGCGCCTCGCGAAGCTGGTCGGTCAGTTCGACGCGCATGACCCGCTCCAGCATTTCGAGCGCCAGCGTCTCTAACGGATCGCCATCGTCGCGGGTCGGCCACGTGATGCGCAGGACCGCCTGGTCGGCGGGGCCGGTATGGCGGATGATGCGCGGGGTGCGATCCTGCGTGAACGTGCGGGGAGGCTGTCCGTCATAAGTCCGGAATGCCGCCTCGCGCGGGGGAAGGGCGCCGAGCGTGCTGGCGACGAAGGCAATCGCCCGGTCCTCGTCGATGTCGCCGACAACCCCGACTTCGATCGCGCCGTGCTCCAGCCGGTCGCCGATATCCTTCTGGAGGCGCGCATAAGTGAGCTGGCGATAATCGTCCACGTTCTGCAGGCTGAAGCGTGGGTCCTTGTCGGACAGGATCGCCCCGAGGTCGGCCTGCAGCGCCGAACCCGGCGTGGCGCGGGCCTGCGCGAAGTAGTTGTTGATCTGCTGGCGGTACTGGACCTCGCCCTCGGGCCGGTAGCCGGGCGCGGTGATCAGCGCCGTGAGGAGTTGCAACTGCAGTTCGAGATCGCGCGGGGTCGTGGCGACCGACGAATCGAAACTGGCGGTCCCGCGCGATAGCCCGAAACCAACGGTCCGCCCCGCGAGGATCGAATCGAGCTCGTCGCGGCTGTGCAGGGCAAGGCCGCCCTCGTCGAGATAGGGGGTCATCTCGCTCGCCAGCGGGTTCTCCCGGGTGGCGAGCCGGTCGCCGCCATCGACCGCGAGGCTCACGCGCACGCGGTCGGTCTCGAGGTCGGTCTTCTTGAGGTTCAGCATGACGCCATTGGCGAAGCGCACTTCGCGGATGCCGAGGTCGGTGGCGCGCCGGTCGCTGACCACCGTGCCCGGGGTTCCGAAATCGGTATAGGCGAACTGCGCGGCGGCTGTGGTGGACTCGCGGGCGATCCGGGCGTGCATGACCTTGCGCCATGTCTCGCGTAGCGCCGCCTCGCCGCCCTCGGGCGCCACCCGGCCCTGGAAGCGGATCAGCGGCCTGTCGAGGACGAGGGCCTCCCGCTTCATCGCCGCCAGTACCACGGCGGGCGTGATCTGCGGCGCGAAGGCGACGAAACGGTTCCGGGCGGATTCGGGCGTAGAGGGAACGAGTTCGTCGTCGACCAGAGAGAGGGCGAGTTGCGCGAGCGCGGCATTGCTGCGCGTGCCCGCCGAAGCGGCCGCGTTGTCCAGCGCCGTGCGGATCTGCGAAACCTGTTCGGCTACCTCGCCCGGCTGGAAGCCGTACATCATCGCGCGGCGGTACTCGCGACCGGCCGCCTCCAGGCCGGCGCGCCACTTGCCGTCCACGGTATCGACGATCAGCCGCGTCGAGCGCGCGGATTCGAAAACGTCGCCGGTGCCGAACCCGGCCCCCCGGAACGGCGGCTCGGCGCTGCGAGACAGCCGCTGGAGGCGGCGGTTGAGGATGTCGTAGCCGATCGAGCGCAACAGGCCCTCGCGCCGCTGGGCGACGCTGTCGGGTTCGTCCTGCCACTTGCCGTTGCGCTGCACGGTGACGCGCTCCGCGAGCGCGGGGTCGAGGTAGACGTCGGCCCGATCGCGATCGCGGGGACGAATGGGGCCGGCGTCGGGCTGCGGTTCGGCGGTGTGTCCGGTCCAGTCGTTGAAGTGACGAACGATTCCGGCCTCGACCGCATCGACGTCGAAATCCCCGACGACGATGAGGGTTACGTGCGTGGGGACGTACTCCCGCTCGTAGAAGGCGCGAAGGTTCCGGGCATCGGCGGCGTCGAGGGTCTCGACCGTGCCGATGGGGAAGCGTTCGGCGTAGCGCGCGCCCGGATAGAAGAACCGCGTGGAGGCCATGACGTTTCGTAGCGCCCACGAGTTGCGGTCGCGCATTTCGGCGAGGACGACGCCGCGTTCGCGGTCAACGGCGGCTTGCGAGATGGTCAGGCTGCCCGCCGTCTCGCGCATGAGCATGAGCGCGGTGTCCAGCAGGCCCGGTTCGGCGCGCGGCAGGTCGAGCTTGTACAGCGTGCGATCGAGACCGGTGGAGGCATTGGTGTCCGCCCCGAAGGCCAGCCCCTCGCGCTCGAGGAGCGGTATCATCTGCCCCTCGGGCACGCGCGCCGAGCCGTTGAAAGCCATGTGCTCGATGAAGTGGGCGAACCCCTGTTCCGCATCCGACTCGTCGAGCGACCCCGCCGCCACGTCCATGCGCACGATGCCCGTGCCGGCCGGCGTCGCATTGTGGCGGATGATGTAACGCATGCCGTTGTCGAGACGGCCGAACCGGAACGCGGGGTCGAGCGGGACGTCGCTGTGCTCGAAGGCCCAGGCGGCATTGTCGGGTGCGGGGTTGTCCTTCGCGGCTAGCGGAGTGGCTGCCAGCATCAGGACGATCGCAATCAGGGTACCTCTCATCGGGGCAAGGAGTGCCCCGATGGCGGCGGCTTGGCAAGAGGCGCCGGGCTACTTGCCCTTGCCGCCGACGCCCTTGAGGTAGGCTTCCATGCCCTTGATGTAGTCCGGGTTCAGCATCAGCGCGCTGTTGGCCATGCGCTCGACATGGCGCGAGGAATCGCGGCCGACTTCGGCGCAGAGGTCGATGGCGACCTTGGCGGCGCCCATCTGCTCGCCGTTCTGCTTGGCGAGGTGACGGCAGAAATCCATGACCTCGGCTTCGAAGCTCTCGTCCTCGTAGACCTGGTGGACGAGGCCCATGGTGAAGGCCATGTCGGCGCTGGCGGGCTTGTTCGCCATGATCAGCCAGCGCGCCCAGTGCGGTCCGCACAGCCGCGTCAGGCGCGAGACGCCGCCCGATGCCGGCAGCACGCCGAACAGACCTTCGGGGAAGGCGTACCCTGCGCTCTTGGCAGCGAGACGGAAGTCGCACGACAGGCTCATTTCCAGCCCGCCGCCCACGCACATCGCGTGGTGCGCGACGACGATGGGCTTCTCGACGTGCTCCATCTCGTCCCACAACTGCTGCATGTTGTTGAGGTTGAGGCGGTGGTTCTCGCGGATCTTGCTCGCGGTGTTGGCGGCGACGTTGGCCTGCGAGGGGATGTTGCGGTTGCCGCCGCGCAGGTCCGCGCCGGAACTGAAGTAGCGCCCGGCCGAGCGGATCAGCATGACCTTGAGCTCGGGCGTTTCGCGCAGGCGCAGGACGGCCTCGGTCAACCCGTCCATCATCTCGCGGCTGATCGCGTTGAGCTTGTCCGGGCGGTTGAGCGTGGCGATGAGGATGCCGTCCGTTTCCTCGGTCAGCAGGTGCGGGGCTTCTTCGGTCATCTCTTGTCCTTCCTCAACCGCGCGTGCGCGGCAGGCCCAGCCCGCGTTCGGCGACCATCGAGCGGTGCACCTCGCTGGTGCCGCCGTAGATCGTCGTGCCGGCGGCATGGCGATAGCACTGGTTGAGGAAACCGGCAGGCCCTTCGCGCTTGGAGAGCGAGACCGGCGCGGTCAGGTCGAGCAGGTCGCGACTGTCGCTGAGGAACTTCTCGGAGGAGTACATCTTGGACATCGGACCGAAGGCGAAGTTCGGCTTCTTCTCCACGCTGGACCACTGCGCGCGGTAGGTCAGCATGTCCGAGATCCACAAGTGCGCGACGCTGCGGGCAAGGCGGCTCTGGGTGCGCACTTCGCCGGCGATGCCGATCTCCTCGGTCAGCGTCTCGGCGGCCTCGATCATGGCCTTCATGACCTTGGAGAAGCCGCCGCCGTGCTCCAGTTCGAGCGCGGCGCTCATCGTCTTCACGCCGCCGTCGATTTCGCCCAGACGCCACGAATCGGGAATCACCACGCCATCGTAGAAGGTGATGTTGGTGCGCTCGTCCTGGAAGGTGTGGACGGCCTGGACGGTGACGCCCTCGGTCTTCAGGGGCACGATGAACATCGTCAGCCCCCTGTGCTTGGGCACGTCGGGATTGGTGCGCGTCAGCATCAGCACGTAGCTGGAGAGGTTGGCGCCGCTGGTCCACATCTTGGTGCCGTCGATCCGCCAGGAGCCGTCCGCCTGTTGCGTAGCCTTGCACTGCGCGGCGAAGACGTCGGAGCCGCACGAGGGTTCGGAATAGCCCAGCGAGCAGAGCACGTCGCCGCCGACGATCCTGGGCAGGACCTCGGCCTTGAGTTCGTCGCTGCCGTACTTGTCGATCATCATCGCGACCATGGCCGCGACGTTGGCGCCGGGGGTGTTGTAGCCCTGCCGCTCCATCTCGCCCATCGCGGCGATGCGCGCATAAGGCGTGATGTTGCGGCCCGAGAGGTGCTCGGGCAGGCCGGGGAACAGCAGGCTGTGTTCCGCCAGCATCTTGTGGACTTCGGGAACGTAGCCTTCCCAGGAATAGTGGAACTTCGCCTTCATCTCGGGCGTCACCTTGGTGGCGAAGAGTTCGGCGATCTCGGCGCAGACGGCGCGGGCCTCGTCGCCGAGGTCGAAGTCGAGCGGGACTTCGCCAGAGGCGGGGAGGGTGGGCTTTTCACCGGCGTAGAGGCGGCGGCCTGCTTCCTCGAGCGCGAGGGCGGGGTCGCCCGCGACCAAGGGCCAGCCCTTGGCGCGCAAGTTGTAGAGGTGGATGTCGTACTCGCTCGACAGGCCGAAGCCGCCGAAGGTGTGGAGCCCCTGCGCCACCGCGCGCGCTGCGGCGTCGCAGGCGTACCAATAGGCGAGCGAGATCGTCGCGCCGGCTTCGTCGGAGCCGTCGAAGATGTCGCGGATCGCCTTCCAGGCGAGGAACTTGGCGCCGTCCACGTCGCACAGCAGGTCGGCGAGTGGGTGCGAGATGCCCTGGAAGGTGCCGATGAGCTGGCCGAACGCCTTGCGCTCGCCCGCATATTCGGCGGCCATCTTGAGCGCCTGGCGGCCGATACCGGACAGTCCGACGGCGATGTAGAGCTTCCACTCCTCTATCGCGGCGGCAAACTGGGCGAGCGCCTCGTCGCCCGAGCCGAGGACGACCGTTTCGCCCGAGGCAAGGTCGATCTCGGCGATCGGGGTAGTGGCAAGGTTCGCCTCGCCCTTGCCGGCCACCGTCACGAGGACCACGTCGGGACCGCGCTTGGCGACGACAGCCTTCGCGACCGCGCCGCCCGCGATCCACTGGACCGGCTTTTCGGCGATGTCATGCATGGCGATGGTGACCACTGCCTCGCCGCCGATCGCGGCTTCGAGGAGGTCGTCCTGGCCGCCGAACTGCCCCAGCAGGCGCGTGGCGACGAGGGCTTCGGCGAGCGGGCCGGAGATCAGCGTGCGCCCGGCCTCCTCCATCAGCAGGGCCGCGTCGAACAGGCCGAGGTCCATGCCGCCGGCATCTTCCGGCACGCGCATAGCAAAGGCGCCGAGTTCGGCGAGGCCGCTCCACAACGCCGCATCGAAGCCGTCGGTTTCCTGCGCCTTGCGGACGCGCACGGTGCTCGAATTCTCGTCGAGGAAACGCGCGAAGGTGTCGCGCATCATTTCCTGTTCGTCGGTGAGGTCGAAGTTCATGGCAGGCTTTCCCGGGGCTTATCGTTGTCGGTTCAGCGGACGCGATCGGACGACGCAGGCGCGCTTCACCTACGGTCCTGAACACAGGTCGCAGGGGTGTTCAATCCACGGTCGATGGCAATCGCAGGCACGATGCGGGAGGCCGCGCCGGGCACGGGCAGGCACCGCGACGGGCAAGGCGCAAGTTCCCGTCCGGGGATGGCAATCGCACAAGCGATGGCTCGACGCGCGGGCAAGGCCGTATGGCAAGCAGGCCGGGACAGGGATAGTGTCGGCTATCCCCGGGCCACCGTGAGAGAGGAGCGCCTTGATCCGTCCGCCGTCCGATTCCTGCTCGCATCTGCCCGCGCGGTTCGGCGCATGATCGCCTGCGTCTTGCCCGACGTGTTCGCGGTGCCGGGCTATCGCCGGGTCATCCGGCTCGAACCGGGCAAGGACCGGGTGCGCGCGCTGCTGGAGGACGACCTGCACGCCATGGTGGTCGAACTCCGTCACGACGGCACGCGGGTCACCGGCGTCAACGCGTTGATGGACCGCATTCCCTGGACGACCTGCCCCGGCGCCGGGCGGGTGCTGCGCGACACGTTCACCGGCCTGCCGCTGGCTGAAGTCACCGCACGGCGCGACAAGCAGGCCAACTGCACGCATCTCCACGATCTCGCCGTGCTCGCCGCCGCCCATGCGGGCGACGCGCGGACGAGCGAATACACCTTCGCCGTCAGCGATCCGCGGCAGGGCGAACGGGTGCTCGAAGTGCGCCGCGACGGGGCCGCGATCCACCGCTGGACCGAGCGGGACGACATGCTGGTCGAACCTGAGACACTCGCCGGCCAGTCGCTGCTCACCTTGCGCGACTGGATCGGCGGACTGTCCTCAGAACTTCGGGAAGCCGCCCGGATGCTCCAGTGGGCAGGCCTCGTCGCGCATGGCCGGACCCTGTCCGATGCCGACAAGCGCGCCGCGCTGTTCCACCGTCCCAGCTGTTTCACGATGCAGCCCGGGCAGGTGGGCGAGGCCGCGAAGGCCGCGCCGACCCACGACTTCTGCTCGGGTACCCGCCGCCCGCTGGATGGCCTGCGTGAAAGGTTTGAGCTTAGTCAAAGATAACAGACAGAACCCGGGGAAGAACAACCGGCAACACCGCCACAGATGGGAGACGAGAGATGGAAATGAACGACATGGTGATCATCAGCGTGGATGATCACATCAGCGAACCGCCCGACATGTTCAAGAACCACCTGTCCGGCGACCTGCTCGAATCCGCGCCGCGCATGGTCAAGGACGACAACGGCAAGGACGTGTGGGTCTACCAGGGCCAGAGCTTCGCCTCGGTGGCGCTCAACGCGGTGGTCGGCCGTCCCTTCGAGGAATACGGCATGGAGCCGACCTCGCTCGACCAGCTGCGCGAGGGCGTCTACATGGTGGACGAGCGGGTCAAGGACATGGACGTCAACGGCATCGCCGCTTCGCTGAACTTCGGCTCGGTGTTCGATTTCGCGGGCGGGCGCCTGCACCGCGTGCCCGACAAGGCGCTCGCGGTGAAGCACGTCAGCGCCTACAACGACTGGCACATCGACGAGTGGTGCGGCGCTCATCCGGGACGCTTCATCCCCTGCGCCATCCTGCCGACCTGGGACATGGACGCCACCATCGCCGAGCTGAAGCGCGTCACCGACAAGGGCTGCCACACCGTCTCGATCAGCGAGAACCCGACCTGCCAGGGCCTGCCGAGCATCCACAACGAGTACTGGGACCCGTTCTACAAGGCGATCACCGACCTCGACATGACGATCTGCATCCACATCGGGGGCGGCAATCCTGCGCCGCACGCCTCGATGGAGACGCCTATCGAGGCGTGGATATCGACCATGCCGATGACCATCGCCTACGCCGCGTCGGACTGGCTGCAGCTCGAAGCGCTGCACAAGTACCCCGACATGCGCATCGCCCTGTCCGAAGGCTCGATCGGCTGGGTGCCCTACTTCACCGAGCGCGCCGACTTCTCGAATTCGCGCCACAAGTACTGGACCAACTCGCGCTTCCAGCACCTCAAGCCGAGCGAGATGTTCAAGCGCCACTTCCTCAACTGCTTCATCGACGATGCCTTCGGGCTCCAGAACATCCAGTTCATCGGCGAGGACAACATCGCCTACGAATGCGACTACCCGCATTCCGACACGCTCTGGCCCGAAGTGCCCGAGCGGCTCTGGCCGACCATCAACCACCTGACCGACGCGCAGATCGACAAGATCACCCACGGCAACGCGATGCGCTGGTTCCGCTTCGACCCGTTCCAGCACCACGCCAGGGCGGATCTCACCGTCGGCGCCCTGCGCGCCCGGGCCAGGGCGGAAGGCGTGGACGTGACGCCCAAGTCCTCGCTGGGCGAGCGCCCGCTGGCGGAAGGCGACGTGCGGCCGGTCACCTCGGGCGACATCATGCAGATGTTCATGCGCCACGACGACGCCGACCGCATGAGCCGCATGGCCGGACAGGAGGCGTGAACCCATCCTCCCTGTTGCGCGGCAATGGGGAGAGGGACCGCCGCGAAGCGGTGGCGGAGGGGTGCAAAACACCCCTCCGTCAGCCCAGCGGGCTGCCACCCCCCCATCGACTTCGCCGACAGGGAGGATCAGCAAAAGAAAAGGCCCCGCGAGATGTCTCGCGAGGCCCTTTCCCGTTGGGTTCGTCGAAAGTTCAGGCGGCGTGCGAGAACTGCTCCACCGAAGACTGCGGATGCTGCGGCGCCGGGTCGGGCAGGCAGGCCATCATGGCGTCGCGCAGGCACTGGAACAGGCCTTCGGGATTGACCTTGTCGTCCTTGCCATAGACCACGCTGATGACCAGCGGATGGCCGTCGGGCTGGCGCGGGACGAGGCCGCTGAGCGCGTC
Organism: Novosphingobium sp.; assembly: GCA_035511275.1. Classification (GTDB taxonomy): domain Bacteria; phylum Pseudomonadota; class Alphaproteobacteria; order Sphingomonadales; family Sphingomonadaceae; genus Novosphingobium. The sequence goes on along the minus strand of DATKFS010000105.1, from coordinate 10,533 downwards.
GGCGCCGGTGCCGAAGCCAGCCGGGCCGAACAGGTGGCGCGGTTCGCGGCAGGCGTCGATGCGCGCCATCATTTCCGAGAACGCGAACTTGCCCTGTTCCTCGGCCTCGGCGTTGAGGCGGCGGACCATGCCTTCGCAGCGCTGGCGTGCGACCGTCGACAGCATGAGCCAGCCGGCGGCGCTGCGGGCGAGCGGTTCCTTGACGCCGCCCGCGAGTTCGCGGGTGGCGGCGAGGGCGCGCGGGCCGTGGCGCCAGTTGACGATCTGGGCATCGAGCCCGACCATCGAGTGCAGTGCGACCGAAAGGCCGGTCTGCGCCACGAGGCGGTCCATGAGGCGCACGATGCGGCCGTCACGCACCAGTTCGGGCTGGCCCGAGGTGCCGATCAGCGCGGCGCGGGGCGTCAGGCTGTAGGCGCGCGAGTAGGGGTCCTTGTGAAGCAGGCCCAGTTCCACCAGGCTCGACAGCAGTTCCGACGTGCTGGACTGCGGTCGGTTGTAGCGTCGGACGATGTCCATGACGGTCGCTTCCCGGTGGGCGTCGTCGAAGTACTCCAGCACCTCGATTACCCGCCGCGCGATCTTTGCCTTGTTCGATGATGACGACGTCTTGCCAGACATGAGGTCTCTCCTCCCTCTGCTTGGTGGTTGAACTCGCTTCTTCCGAGTCCGCCTCAATCCCCGAGTCGTTGCCCAGATAACTGAGTCATTCTCGTTTTTTGCTCACTTTGGTTAGCATCAACACTCCTGTTCATCAAGCGACTCTTTTGTATACGACGCGGCTTGGCTGCGCGAGCCTGCGGAATGGCCCGCAGGGGCACGCTCACCGGTGATCCCGGTCCTGCGCGGCAACCGGGAGAGTGTGCGAAGGGCGGTCGGGGCTGGTCAACGGGCTTGTGCCGGGCCATGCCATTCCAGCGACGAACGGAATCGCTCTGGACTTGCGGGAAACCCATGGATTTTGCGGGATTGACGGTATCGGTGACGGACCTTGACCTGGCCGGATTCGGCGGCGGGTCGGGCGTGTCCATGCCGGCGTCGTTCGTGAATCTCGATGCCGCACCGCACCATTGCGCATCGATCCGCCTGCCGCCCTGGCCCGTCGTCGGCGTAGGGGATGCCCGGCATCCCTTGGCGACGAAGTTGGATACGGTGGTCGAATCGGCGGTCAGTGCACAAGTGATCGCGAAGGCTGCCAGCGCGCAGCCACTCGCTGCGGCGACGCTGGTGCAATTGCTGCGACTGCTGCCCTCGCTCGCGCCGGAAGACGCGCTGGCGGCCGAGTCGCTGGCCTATGCGGCGCTGCAGGGCAGTTCCGCCCATCGCGACTGGATAGCGAATCGCCCGCAAGCTCCGACGCGCTTCGACCCTGGAGCGGTGATCCTGAAGCGGGAGGGGGATGAAGTGGTCGCGACGCTCGACCGGGCGGAGGCAGGCAACGCCATCGACCGGCCGATGCGCGATGCTCTCCACGAAGCCTTCGCGCTGGTGAACATGGATACGAGCATCGCGCGGATCACGCTGCGCGCCAGCGGCAAGGCGTTCAGCCTCGGCGCGGACCTCGCCGAATTCGGCACGACCACGGACCCGGCCACCGCGCACATGATCCGCTGCCTGACCTTGCCCGCGCACGAGGCGGTGCGCTGCGGAGATCGGTTCGCGGTCGAGATCGACGGCGCCTGCGTGGGTGCTGGGCTGGAGCTTGCCGCGTTCGCCGGCCACGTCACGGCGACGCGGCGGTCGTGGTTCCAGCTGCCGGAACTGCGGATGGGCATCTTGCCCGGCGCGGGCGGATGCGTGTCGCTGAGCCGCCGGATAGGCCGCCAGCGCACCGCGCTCATGGTGCTGTCAGGCCGGCGCGTCGGCGCGCGTGAGGCGCTGGACTGGGGACTGGTCGACGCGCTGGTGGACTAGGAGCCCGCCCGCGACGGTCGCCGCCACGTCTTCGCTGTCGAGGCGCGCGCGCGCCGCGGACCATGGGCGGTCGAGCAGGCAGAGGTCTGCGGGCGCGCCCGGCGCGATCCGGCGCCGACGCGAGAGGTCGAGCGGGTCGGCGAGGTAGAGTGCGAGCGCCTCGTCAGGCGTCAGCGCTTCGTCCGCGCCGATCACTGCGCCGCCGGGCGCCATGCGGTTGACGGCGGCGGCCATTGCCTGCCAGGGATCGGCGCTGCCGTAGGGCGCGTCACTTCCGCCCGCCATGGCGATCCCCGCATTGCGCAAGGTGCGCAGGCGATAGAGGTCCGGGTGGTGGCGCGGCTCGACGTCGGCGAGGTAGCGGTCCCCGCGCTCGGCGATGAAGTGGGGCTGGACGCAGGCGTGGAGGCCGAGGGCGGCCATGCGCGCGACCAGTCCGGGGGAGGCCACCGAGACATGCTCGACGCGGTCGCCCGGCAGGCTCCCGGCGGCTTCGAGCAGGGCGAGGGTGAACACCAGTTCGACTTCGGTGACACAGTGGACCGCGAGCGCGCGGCCCTGTGCGTGCCCGGCGCGCACGAAGGCGAGCGCCTCGTCGAAGTCGGGCAGGGCGGCTTCGTGCAGATGCAGCTTGAGCGGACCGAGGCGCCAGCCCTGCGGCGCCTCCTCCACCAGTGCGAGCGATCCGGCGAGGAGGGCCGACTGGAGCAATCTGCCGCCCGCCCCCTGCCGGGCGAAGTGGCGGGCGATGATCGGATCGTTGCGCGGCGACATGTCGGTCACGCCGGTGACGCCGCGACGCGCCAGTTCCGCGCTGACTTCGGCGAAGTCGGGGGGCAGGCTGCCGAGGGCCTGCTGCAGCCACGCGTCCTCGTCGAACAGGCGGCCGGTGAAGCGCTCGCCCTCCCGTTCCAGCCCCGGCGGCGGCTCGGCGATGGCGAGCAGTTCGTCGAGCGCGCGGGAGTTGAGCAGCCACATCCGGCCGGTACGGTGCTGCAGGCGCAAGGGCCGGTCGGGCACGAGCCGGTCCAGCGCCGTGGTATCGGGCAGGGTGCCGCCGGTCACGCTTTCGTGGAAGCCGATGGCGCGCAGCCAGCCGCTTCCCGACACCCGCAGCGCGCGGGCGAGCCCCTCGGCGTCGGTCACCTGCGGCGGGCCGCATTGCACCGAGGCACGCCGGGCGGCGAGGGCGGCGAGGTGGATGTGGTGGTCGTGGAGGCCCGGCAGCAGGGCGCCGCCGCGCGCCTCGATCACCGTCTCGCCGGGGCGCGCAGCGAGTTGCCCGAGGGCGGCGATCCGGGCGCCTTCCACGCGGACGTCGCAGCGCTCGCCCTCGACCTCCGCATCGCGGATCAGCACGGCAGCGCCTCGCCGAGATAGCGGGCGGTGTCGGCACCGATCGGGCGGACTTCAGCGCGTAGCGGGCGCGGCGCGACATGCGGGAAGGGGCGGCCGACAGATGTGCCCCACGCGCGCAGTTCGGCGTCGATCGCGGCGCGGTCGTGGGTGCGCTCCTCGGCGAGGGCCATGGCGGTGATCGCGCTCATCGACAGGCCTATACGCTGCGCGGTGCCGCTGCGGTAGGCTGCGAGCCCCTCGCGCGCGGCGGTGATCCCGGTGAGGGGATCGGCGATGGCGTCGCCGACGTAGCCGACCTCGCCCGTCAGATCGGCCATCGCGCGCGACAGGCCGCCGGCGACGGCGCAGTCGTTGCCGATGCCGACCCAGTCCGTCGCCTCGCCACTGGCGCCGTGGCCGGTGACCGACAGCCAGACGAGGCCGGGAACTTCGCGCACGAGCGCCTCGGCGTCGATTCCAAGGTGCCGCAAGGCGCGGGGGCGGGAGGATTCTATCACCACGTCGGCACGGCGGATGAGCGCGATGAGCGCGGCCTTCTTCTCCGCGCTGGCGAAGTCGACGAGCAGGCTCGCCTTGCCCTGGTTGATGCGATCGAAAGTCGCCGGATCGTCACGGCGGATGAGGTCGGGACGGGTGAGGCTTTCGACTTTCACGACGTCCATCCCCGCCTGCCAGAGCAGATGGCCCGCGAGCGGTCCGGCCCAGATCGCGGAAAGATCGATCACCAGTGGGCGATGCCCGGCGGGCCGCTCGCGCCGCTCGCCGCGCAGCAGGACTTCGATGGGCGGCGAGGCCGGTGTTTCGTCGGCGCAGGCGACAGGCAGGCCGAGAGTGCGGCCGGTGGCGACGAGATCGGCGCAGTCATGCTGCAGCACGGCCGCAGCAATCGCGTCCCAGTCTTGGCCATCGATGCCCGTGTCCCCGAACAGCGCGGGCAAAAGCTCGCGGTCGATGTCGCGGATGAGGGTAAGCGCGAACCAGCCGCCGTCGCGTGTCGGCATGAAACGGCTGCCGCCAAGCCCGGCGGAGGTTCGTCCGGCGATGACGTAGCCGCCGTTCGAGCCGCGCTCGCCTATCAGCGTCGCGCCGTCGGGGAACGCGCATCCGTGCGCGGCGCCCATCGCCTCGAGTTGCCTCCCGGCCCAGCGCGCGAGTGGGATTGCGGGGGCTGGGATCGCCGGGCCGGGAACGGTGTCAGTCGGCAAGGACGTCCTTGACCTTGCGGCGCAGCAGCTTGCCCATCTCGTTGTAGGGAAGCTTCGCAACGAAGGCGATCTTCTCGGGCACGCGCGAGGAGCGCAGGCGCGCGCGGACGAGGTCCTTGAGCTCGATCTCGTCGGGCGCGGCATGGCCCTCGCGGGTGACGATGGCGACGCCGACCGCCTCGCCCCACTCGACCGAGGGGATCGCGCAGGCGCAGGCATCGGCGATGGCCGGGTGGGTGAGCAGCACGTCCTCGATCTCGCCGGGCGACATGTTCTCGCCGCCGCGCACGATCACGTCGTCCGCGCGGCCGGAGAGGAAGAGATAGCCGTCCTCGTCCATGAAGCCGGCGTCGCGGGTGGGGAACCAGCCCTGCGCGTCGAGCGCGCTCTTTTCCTTGTACTCGCCCGAAACCTGGTCGCCACGCACGTATATCTCGCCAGGCTCGCCTACGGGCAGGACTTCGCCGTTCTCGCCGCGGATTTCCATTTCGACGGTCGGGATCGGCTTGCCGAGCGAGGTGAGGCGGGCGCGGATCTTCGGATCGTCGGAGGCGAGCGCCTCGCGGTGGTCCTCGGGGCCGAGCAGGGCGACGGTGGAACTGGTTTCGGTGAGGCCATAGGCATTGGTGAAGCCGGCGGCGGGGAAGCGCTCGAGCGCCTTGTGGATGACCTCGAGCGGCATCTTGCCGCCGCCGTAGGCGATCGCCCGCAAGCTGTCGATCCGCGCGGCGATGCCCTTTTCCATGGCATCGACGATGCGCGCCAGCATGGTCGGCACCACGAAGGCGTTGGTGATCGTCTCGCCCTCGACCAGCGCGAGCCAGCCTTCGGGCGAGAAGTTGGGCAGCATCACGATCTTGCGCTGGGCGTAGATCGACGAGAGCAGCGCCGAGATGCCGGCGATGTGATAAGGCGGGACCACCACGAGCGCGGCGTCGGCCTCGTCGGCGCTGGCGAACTCGACGGTGCCAAGGATGTAGCCGATGAGGTTGGAGTGGCGCAGGATCGCCGCCTTGGGCGCGGCGGTGGTGCCGCTGGTGAAGAGCTGGATCGCCACGCCTTCGCCGGGATCGTATTCGCGCGCGTCGTCGCCCGGCACGGTTTCCTGCGCCTTGAGGGTGAACTCCTCGCGCGCCAGCACGGTGTGGTCCTGCTCGGCCGCGATGCGCAGCACCCGTTCCTCGTCACCGATCACCAGCGCGGGCGAGATGCGGCCCAGCAGGGCGGCAAGGTCCGCGTCGGGCAGGCGGTAGTTGAGCGGGCAGTAGGGAACGCCCGCCAGGGCGGCACCGAAGACCGCGATCACCGCCGCCTCGCTGCTCTCGTCGAGCAGCGCGACGTATTCGGCGCCGCTTTCCTGGATCAGCTCGAAGGCCCCGCGCGCGGCGGCGAGGAGGTCGCCGTAGGTCCAGCGCTTGCCGTCGCACACGAGAGCGATGCGGTCGGGGGCGGCCTCGGCAGCCATTTCGAGAAGGAGAGCGATGTTCATCGGTTTGCGGTGTGCCTGTCGGGAGGAGGGGAGGTCAGTCGGAAGCGGCCATCAGTCCGAAGCAGGCAGCGGCTTGGCGTCCTTGACGACGAGCGCGGTGCCGTCGACCGCGAGCGAGCCCTTGCCGGGCTTCACGCAAAGCAGTTCGTACTGGCCGTCGGCATCGACGTAGCGCTTGCCCATCAGCGTGCCGGCCGAGAAGTCGGCGGCGAGGGGGGCGGCTTCGGCGGGCTTGGCTTCGCCCATCGGCGAGCCGCCGCATTCGATCTGGCCGTCGGCGGCGCGGATCACCATGACCTCGGTGTCGCAGGCGGCGCTCTTCAGGCGGGTTCCAGGCTTCATTTCAAATTCCTCGTCTCTCGTGTGTGCGTCATGTCCGGCTGGGCGTTGCGTTTTCTACGCGATGGCACCGGACTGTTTTAGGCGCTCGATCTCCGGCCATTCAAGGCCCAGTTCGAGCAGTACCGTCTCAGTATGTTCGGATAGCTGCGGCGCGCGCGGCGTGGCGAAGGCCTCGTGGTCGAACTGCACGGGGCTGCGCACGATGCGCATCGGCGCCGAGCCGTCGATCGGGTCGACTGCGATGAAGCTGTCGTTGGCGATGGCCTGCTCGTCGTCGCCGAGGTCGAGCAGGGTCTGCACCGCCGCCCACTGTCCGCGCATGGTCTGGAGGTGCTGGCACCAGTAGGCGAAGGTCCGGGCGGCGATCGCCTCGGTTACGATCGCGCTCGCCGCCTCGCTGTTGGCCATGAGCGACAGCGCGTCGGCGAAGCGCGTGTCCGTGGCGGCTTCGGGGACGCCAAGGTGCGCGAAGGTGTCGGCTATGTACGGTCCGGGAACCATGATGAAGAGGCTGATGACGCGCCCGTCGGAGGTCCGGAAATGGCCGATGAACGGGTTTACGGCGGCGCCTCCGGCCTTGGGCGTGCCGACGCGCATCTGCTTGCCGGTGTGCAGGTAGGGCGCCACGACCTGCCCCATGGACCACATCGCGCTGTTCAGGAGCGAGACGTCGACCTCCGAAGTCTCGCCGGTCTGGGCGCGGCTGTAGAGCGCTGCGGCGATGCCTCCGGCAAGGTACATGCCGCTGACGGAATCGCCGAGGCCGCCGACACCCATGGTCAGCGGAACGTCGAATTCCTGCGGGGTGAGGGCGTCGCCAAGGCCGGAGTGGATCCAGAACGCGGTGGCATCGAAGCTGCCCCGGTCGCGCATCGGGCCCTTGTCGCCATACCCGGTGCCGCGCGCATAGACGATGTCGGGATTGGCGGCGCGGATATGCTCGACGTCGATCCTGAGTTTCTGCCGGGCCGAGGGCAGGTAGTTGGTGAGGAACACGTCCGCGCTCTTGGCCAGTTCGTAGATGAGCGCCTGGCCCTCTTCGGTCGCGACGTCGATGCCGATGCTGCGCTTGCCCCGGTTGGGGTGCTCGAGCATCGGGTTGACGACCGGATCGAGCCGGGCGCCGGCAATCGTCAGCATGCCGCGCTGGGTGTCGCCGCGCACGGGATGCTCGACCTTGATGACGTCGGCGCCCCATTCGGCCAGCACCGCGCCGGCCGCAGGGACGAAGACGTACTGGGCGACTTCGAGCACCCGGACGCCTTTCATCACCTGCTTCATGTGCGCTCGTGCCTTCTCAACTGTGCGGCGAAAGCCTCAGGCGATCGCGCCCTTGGCCTTCCATTCCTCGATCTTGTCCCACTCGATGCCCATTTCCATGAGCACCAGTTCGGTATGCTCGGAGGCCTGCGGCGAGCGCGTGGTCTCGGTCGCTTCGCCGTTCCACTGCACCGGTCCGCGCACCAGCTTGAGCGGTGCGCCGCCGTCGGCACCCTCGACCTCCAGGATCATGTCGTTGGCGTTGGCCTGATCGTCGGTCAGCAGGTCGTGGAAGCTCTGTACCGGGGCCCACTGGCCCGAGTAGGTCTTGAGCTTCTGGCGCCAGTATTCGAAGGTCTGCGAGCCGAACGCCTTGACGAGCACGTCGCTGGCGGCGCCGGCATTCTCGAACAGCGCGCGCGGTTCGGAGAAGCGCGGGTCCTCGGCCGCCTCGGGCACGCCGATGTGCTCGAAAAGGCTGGCGATGTGGCCGGTAGGCGAGATCGTGCAGAGGTTGATCGTGCCGTTGTCGCTCGTCTGGTAATTGCCCATGAACGGGTTGCGCGCCGCGCCGCCCGAGCCGGGCATCGGGTTGCGGGTCAGGATGCCGGTCTCGGCGACCTGCGCGATCAGCGCGCCCGAGGCCCATGCGGCAGTGCTCAGCAGCGAGACGTCGAGTTCGGTGGCCTCGCCAGTCTTCTCGCGGTGGTAGAGCGCGGCCGAGATGCCGCCGGCAATGAACATGCCGCCGATCGAATCGCCGAACGCCGGGATACCCTGTGAGAGCGGGGCGCCCAGTTCCTCGGGCGTCATCGAGTAGGCGACGCCGCTGCGGGCCCAGAAGCAGGTGCCGTCGAAGCCGCCGATCTCGCGCTCGGGGCCCTTGTTGCCGAGCGCGGAGCCGCGGGCGTAGATGATGTTCGGGTTGACGGCGCGGATGTGCTCGACGTCGAACTTGTTCTTCTGGCGCACTTGCGGGAGGTAGTTGGTCAGGAACACGTCGCACTGCTTGGCAAGTTCGTAAAGCACTTCCTGGCCTTCGGCCGTCGACAGGTCGATGCCGACGCTGCGCTTGCCGCGGTTGGGATGCTCGAACAGCGTGTGCCGCAGCGGGTCGAGCTGGACGCCGCCCATGTTGAGGAAGCCGCGCTGGGTGTCTCCGCGCACAGGATGCTCGATCTTGATGACGTCGGCGCCCCAGTCGGCCAACACGGCGCCGGCGGCGGGTGTGAAGGTGAACTGTGCGACTTCGAGGACGCGCACGCCCTCCATGACCTTTGTCGACATCTGCTGCCAGTCCCTAGTCTTTATCTTGTGATTTGCCGTCAACGGCCCGTTTTCCAGCCGTTTCCGCGTGTTGGATCGATGTGCGCGCAAAGGCCGGGAGGATCAACCGGGGACCCCATCGTGCGGACGATCATGGCCGCGAGGGCGCGGATATCCGCGATTCTGGACCTCGCCAGAAGGGCAGTGGCGATGAATTTACGCAGCAGCGATAACGTTGATCAAAGCGCGCAGAAAGTTGCAACAATTGCAATTGACCCTGGGCGCACTAGATACTAACTTAGCTTAGTAATTTCCAGACATCACCTACCCCAGGTTTGCAGATTCGGAGACACACCATGAAGAAGTTTGCATCGATCATCGCGCTCGCCACCATCGCCGCCGTTCCGGCCGTCGCTTTCGCCGAGACCACCCAGGTCCGTGAAGCCACCGAAGAAGCTGCTTCGCCGGTCGCCCTCAACGCTGGCAAGATGCTCTACGCCGCAGACGGCTATCGCATCGCGCCGATCTACCGCGTCACTGCCGAGGGCAACCCGCAGGTCATCCTCAACGGCCGCCTCGTGACCGTCCCGGCCTCGAGCCTGAGCGACGTCGGCGGCAAGGTGACCTCGTCGCTGTCGAAGAAGGAAATCGCCGCGGCCAAGTAAGCCTCGCGAGGATCTCTCATGAAGAAGGGCGGCGCCGATGGCGCCGCCCTTTTTTGTTGTATGGGAACAGTGCGGGATACTGCACCGCACGGGATGTGGGCTTCCCGGCATTCCTGCTCAGGGAAGAGAGTTCGTTTTAGTGACTTACCACGCCCGTTTCCCGGACGATCAATCACCTCGAACTCTGCTTAGCCCCGCGCCGATCAGCCCCGGCTGACGTTCTCGTAGATGCGCGTCATGAAATCGAGGAGCTGCGTGACTTCCTCATCCGAGAAGCCGGCGAACATGCGCTTTTCGCTCTCGGAGGCGATGACGCCGAGCTGGTCGAGCAGCGGCTTGGCCTGTTCGGTCAGGTAGACCGCGCGGGCGCGGCGATCGTCGCGGCGGTCCCGGCGTTCGAGCAGGCCATCGGCGCAGAGGCGGTCGATCAGGCGGCCTGCCGAGGCTTCCGACATCTCCAGATATTCGGCGACGGTGCGCTGCGTCGATCCCGGGTAGCGGGCGACGATGGCGATCATCGCCCATTGCGAGCGGGTGACGTTGAGTGCGGCGACCTTGCGGTCGAAGTTGTTGCGCTGCAGGCGGGCGATGATGGTCATGCGCAGGCCCACCTGGCGGGTGGGGCTCTCGTCGCGCATGTTGAACGGGTCGCTGATCTTGCCCGTTGGTTTGGCTTCCGCCTCAGTGGCCACGCATTGCTCCTTGCCGCGCGCCCTCAGGCGCGCTCGATGATCCCAGCGCCCTCAGACGCGTTCGATGATGATCGCGGGGGCCATACCGCCCGCCGCGCACATCGTGATGAGGCCATAACGCCCGCCGGTCCGTTCCAGTTCGTCGAGGGCCGTGCCGATGAGCATCGCGCCGGTTCCGCCGATCGGATGGCCGAGCGCCATCGAACCTCCGTTGGGGTTAACCTTGGAGCGGTCGAGGTCAAGGTCGCGGATGAACTTCTCGACGACGACGGCAAAAGCCTCGTTCACTTCGAACACGTCGATGTCGTCCACCGTCAGGCCCGCCTTGGCGAGCACCTTGC
>DATKFS010000104.1:0-17425 GCA_035511275.1 Novosphingobium sp. | reverse complement strand
CCTCAACCTGACCAGCCGCCTGACCCTGACCGGCGGCCTGCGCTACACCGCCGACAACGCCAGCTACAAGGGCGCCACCACCGACGCCAACCCGCTCGGCGTCTCCATCGCGCCGATTGCTTTGCCGACGATCCCGGTGATCTTCGACAACGACTTCGACGAGGACAACCTCTCGGGCCGCGTGACGCTGGCGTTCCGGCCCACCGACACGACCAATGTCTGGGCCTCGTTCGGCAAGGGCTACAAGGCGGGCGGCTTCGACGGCTCGACGATCTTCAGCGCGCCCGAGGCCCTGCCTTTCAAGTCGGAGAACGTGCTGGCCTACGAAGCGGGCTTCAAGTTCGCCGGTCGTGACGGCCTGTTCCTCAATGTGGACGGGTTCTACTACGACTTCGACAACCTGCAGGCCAACACGACGACGATCGTGGCGGGCACCGCCACTTCGGCCAACGTGCGCACCAACGTCGCCAAGGCGCGCATCTACGGCGTCGACATCGCGGCCGGCGCCACGCTGGTCCGCTCCGGCCCGCATCGCCTCACGATCGACGGCGGCGTGACCCTGCTCGACTCCAAGATCCTCGAGTTCGACTCCTCCAACGCCGACATCGTCGCCATCAACCTCGGCAACGCGCTGCCGGCATCGCCCAAGTTCTCGGGCAATGCGCAAGTCGCCTATACCTTCACCGCCGACACCTGGAGCGTGACCGGCAGCGTCAACGCGCGGCGCAAGAGCAGCGAGTTCAAGCGCCTCAACAATGCGCTGGGCGCCAAGGTGCCAGCCTATACCCTGCTCAACGCGCGCATCGACCTCAAACTGACCCAGACCGGGCTCGGGTTCTTCGCCTATGCCCGCAACCTGACCGACGAAGTCTACTACATCGACCGCACGGCCGGTGGCCGCCTCTCGGGATCGCCGCGCGTGTTCGGCGGCGGTGCCACCCTGCAGTTCTGACGGAAGGATCGACCATGCGCTTTTCCCGCAAGATAAAGCTCCTCGCCCTGTCGCTGGCCCTGCTCGCGGGGTCCGGCGGCGCCGTTGCCGCAGAGCCCGGCAGTTTCTCCATCGCGGTGATCCCGGACACCCAGAACTACCTCGACTACACCCACCAGACCGAAGAGGGCTTCCCCTTCGACGCGCGCGAGATCTTCTACGACCAGATGGAATGGATCGCGCGCAACTCCGAGAGCGAGGGCGGCGACATCGCCTTCGCCGTGGCGGTGGGCGATGTGTGGCAGCACGCCACCCGCAAGATGGACGAGGTCCACGCGCGCATGGGCCTGAAGGCGGTGCCCAACCCGCTGCTCGACGCCCACCTCGCCCCGGACCAGCGCACCGCGACGGTCGAGATGCCGATCGCGCGGCAGGGCTATGCGATGATCGCCGGCAAGCTGCCCTTCGCGGTCGTCCCCGGCAACCACGACTATGACGCCAACTGGTCCGACAGCCGCTTCCCGCCGGCCAGGGACTATCGCAACCCGGGCGACAACAAGTACCCCTTCGGCCAGCTCCACTACGGCGGGCTGGACAACTTCAACAGCGTCTTCGGCAAGGACACCGCCTTCTTCAAGGGCAAGCCGTGGTACACCGCCAGCTACAACGGCGGCGCCAACAGCGTGACGCACTTCACGGCGGGCGGCTATCGCTTCCTCCACATCGGACTGGAGATGGCCCCGGCCGACGACGTGCTGCGCTGGGCGGAGGCGCAGGTGAAGGCGAACCCCGGCGTGCCGACGATCGTCTCGATCCACGACCACCTGAACCCCGATGCCGAGCGCGAGCCGAACCCGGCGGTCGACTTCAAGCTGGTCCATGCCCAGCATAACAACGCCGAGGACCTCTGGCGCAAGTTCCTCTCGCGCCATGACCAGGTGTTCCTCGTCCTCAGCGGCCACCAGCACGGGCAGGCGCACCGCGTCGACAAGAACCTGGCCGGGCACGATGTCTTCCAGGTGCTGGCGGACTACCAGGACCGCAACCAGGCCTACCTGCAGATCTCGCCCGACGGCAAGGCGCCGCTCGGAACCGGCATCGGCGACGGCTGGCTGCGCATGATGCGCTTCGACCTCGGCGGGGAGCAGCCGCGCATCGTGGTCAGCACGTACTCCACGCTCTACAAGAGCACGGCGGCCAAGCTGCCGACGTACTCGGCCTTCTACAAGGGCAAGGAGAAGCCGAAGCTGACCGATGCGGCCTTCATCGCCGAGGAGGAGTTCACGCTTCCCCTCGCCGATTTCGCCCAGCGTTTCGCAAGCGCCCGCGTGAAGTGACCCTGCGTTCCGGTGGCCGGCAAGCGCCCGGCCACCGGACCCGGCGGGGCGCGGTGGTTCAGCCGCGCCCGCTCAATTCGCGCGCTATGGCGAGCGACTGGCGGATCAGCGGCATCCGCTTGCGTTCCGTGCGCACGGCGAGATAGCCCTTCACCTCGATCACCGAGGATGAAGTGGCCAGCGGCAGCACCCGGATTCTCTGGTCCGGCGGGCATTCCTTGGCGAACATCAGGCTGATGCCGAGCCCGTGGGCCACTCCCTCGCGGATCATCTCGCGGGTGTGGAACGCCATCGTCCGCGCCGGGACGATCCCGGCCTCCGCGAGCAGGCCGTTCATGGCGGCGAGCGTCCGCGAACCGGGCTCGCGCACCAGCAGGACTTCCTGCCCGATCCGCTCCAGCGGCAGTGCGGCGGCGCCCTCGTCGGGCCAGTTCGCGGGCACGATGGCGACCAGATGGTCCCGGTACAGCGGGGTATAGGTATAGTCGTTCTGCACCGGCGGCTCGCATATGATGCCGATGTCCACTTGCGCCTGCAGCAGCAGTTCGTTGGTCTGCGCCGCGTTGGCGATGGTGACGCGGAACCCGGCGCCCGGCACGGCGGCCTGGAACGCGGCCATGAACTCCGCCGCATAAGGCGGGGAGTCGGTGCCGAGGCGCAGCAGGGCGCCGCTTTCGATGTCGTCCTCGCCCAGCAGCGCGCCGATCTCGTCGGCGATGCCGAACAGGCGCCCGGCCTTTTCGTAGAGGGCCTGTCCCGCCGGGGTCAGGGTCAGCGGCGGGCGCGCGCCTTCGACCAGCTTGACCTTGTAGCGCTCCTCCAGCGCCTTGATCTGCTTGGATAATGTCGGCTGCGAGATGTTCAGTCGGCGCGCCGCCCGGCTGACGCTGCGCTCGGACGCGACGGCGTAGAAGGACCGCAGGTGGAGGAAATTGACGCTCACGAACCCTCTCTGGTTTGGCCCTCCGTTCCGCTTTGGACCACGGCGTCTATGGTCGCCATTCCCCGGATGCATTGGCACTGGCCGGGCGTTCGGCCCAGACCGCTTGTGACGCAGGATTGTTACAGGACGGTCACAGGCAGGCCATGGCGGCTACGGGAAATCGATACGACGTCGCGGTGGTCGGCCGCGGGATCGTGGGCCTCGCCCATGCCCTCGCGGCGGCGCGGAGCGGCAAGCGCGTCGTGGTGATAGACCGCCATGCCCGCGCCACCGGGGCGAGCATCCGCAACTTCGGCTTCGTCACCGTGACCGGGCAGGAGCGCCGCGAGATGTGGCCGCTCGCCCGCCGGGCGCGGGACATCTGGGCGCAGGTGGCGCCGCGCGCGGGGATCGGCATAGAGCAGGACGGCCTCGTCCTGCCGGTGCGCAGGCCCGCCGCCGCCGCCGTGCTGGAGGCATTCATGGCGACCGAGATGGCGGAGGGGTGCCGATTGCTGTCCGATCGCGAGCTGCGCCGCCTCGATTCATCGACTCCGTTCGCCCCCTGCGAGGCGGCGCTGGTCAGCCCGCACGAACTGCGGGTCGAGGCGAGGGACGCGATTCCGGCGATTTCGGCATGGCTCGAACGCGACATGAACGTGACCTTCGCGGCACCGAGCGCGGTCTTGCAGTGCGATACGGGCCGCGTGGCGACGAGCATGGGCGAGTACCGGGCCGAGACCGTGTTCGTTTGCCCCGGCGACGACCTCAACGCGCTCTTCCCGGAGGTCATGGCCGAGCACGAGGTGACCCGCTGCAAGCTGCAGATGATGCGCCTCGCCGCGCCCGGCTATCGCCTTGCCCGCCCGGTCATGAGCGACCTCGGCCTCGCCCGCTACGAGGGTTACTCCGCGCTGCCCGAGGCGGCGGCGCTGGTCGCGCAGCTTCGCGCCGAGCAGGGCGCGCAGCTCGATGCCGGCGTCCACCTGATCGCGGTGCAGTCGGCCGACGGCTCGCTCGTCGTGGGCGACAGCCACGACTATGGCGACGCGCCCGATCCCTTCCACCACGAGGCGATCGACCGGCTGATCCTCGACGAGTTCGAGGCGGTGCTCGGCCCGGCTCCCCGGGTCGTCGAGCGCTGGGTCGGCGTCTACGCCTCGTCGCCCCGGCAGAACTGGTTCACCCGCGAAGTCGCGCCCGGCGTCCATGTCACCGTGGTGACGTGCGGGGCGGGCATGTCCACGGCCTTCGCCATCGGCGAGCGCGTGGTCGGCGCGGCGATCGACGCTCCCCTGAAGGAACTTGCATGATGCCCGACCCCCAGCCTTCCGGCCCCCGCTCCCCCGTCGCCGCCGTCCTGTTCGACTGGGCGGGCACCATGATCGACTTCGGCAGCCGCGCGCCCGTCATGGCGATGGAGCGCGTCTTCGCCGGGGTCGGCGTCGCGGTGGAGGAGCCGGTCATCCGCCGCTACATGGGCAAGGCCAAGCGCGAGCATGTCGTTGCCATGCTCGGCGAACCCGAAATCGCCGCGCGCTGGCGCGAAGCCAAAGGTGCCGACTGGACCGAGGCGGACGTCGATGCGCTGATGGAGCGGCTGGAACCGGCGATGCGCGAATGCGCCGCGATCTGCCGCGACCTCGTGCCCGGCGCGCGCGACGCGTTCGAGATGCTGCGCGCGCGGGGCATCCGCGTCGGCTCGACCACCGGCTATACCCGCACGATGATGGCCGGGATCATCCCCGCCGCCGCCGAGCAGGGCTATACCCCCGAAGTCGTCGTCTGCGCCGGAGAGACCGCGCAGGGCCGCCCGGCGCCGCTGATGCTGTGGAAGGCGCTGGTCGAGATGGGCACCTGGCCCGCCGCCGCCTGCATCGCGGTGGACGACGCGCCGGTCGGCATCGAGGCGGGCCGCAACGCGGGCATGTGGACCGTCGGGCTGGCAGGCTCGGGCAACGGCGTCGGCCTTGACCATGCCGCCTTCGCCGCCCTTTCCCCCGACGAGCGCACCGCGCGCATGGCGGCCGTCGTCGCCGAGTTCGGCGGCGCCGGTGCCGACTTCGTGATCGAGAGCGTCGCCCGCCTCGACCTTGCCGTGGCCGCCGTCGGCAAGGCGCTGGAGCGCGGCGAGGTGCCGGGCGCGGCGCCGACCCGGTTCCTGCCATGACCACGCTTGCGGCGGACCGCATGGATGCGCAGCCTGCCTCGCTGCGCCAGTGGCTGGCGCAGGGGCATCCTTGGGCGCTCGCGCTATACGGCGGGCTCGCCAGCTTCTCGGCCTATTTCTCGATGTACGCCTTCCGCAAGCCGTTCACGGCGGCGACGTATGCCGACGTGCAGGGGTGGGAGGGCGTGGTCGATTTCAAGATCGCGCTCGTGATCGCGCAGGTCGCGGGATATGCGCTGTCCAAGCTCATCGGCGTCAAGGTCGTCTCCGAGATGGCGGCGTCGCGGCGCGGGGTGGCGATCGTCGGGCTGGTGGCGTTCTCGTGGGTGGCGCTCGTCCTCTTCGCGGTGCTGCCGACCCAGTGGAAGGTCGCGGCGCTGTTCTTCAACGGGCTGCCGCTGGGGATGATCTGGGGCCTGGTCTTCGGCTATATCGAGGGGAGGCGCACCAGCGAGGTGCTGGCGGCGATCCTGTGCGCGAGCTTCATCGTCTCGTCGGGGGTGGTGAAGTCGGTCGGGCTATGGCTGATGACCGTGGTCCACGTCGGCGAGTTCTGGATGCCCGCCGCGACCGGCCTGCTGTTCCTGCCGCTGCTGCTGGTGTCCGTCATCGGGCTTGCCCAGCTTCCCCCGCCGAGCGCGCAGGAGCAGGCCGAGCGCATGGCCCGCCCGCCGATGCCCGCCGAGGCGCGCCGCGCGTTCCTGCGCGAATATGGTCCCGGCGTGGCGCTGCTGGTCTTCGCCTACGTGCTGTTCACCGCGCTGCGGGACCTGCGCGACAATTTCGCCGCGGAGATCTGGACCGAGCTTGGCTACGCCGGCGTCTCGGAAGTCTTCACCGCCAGCGAGGTGCCGGTCGCAGTGGTGACGCTGCTGATCCTCGCCAGCCTCGTGCTGGTGCGCGACAACCGCCGCGCGCTGATGGCGGTCCACGCGATCGTCATGGCGGGTGCGCTGCTGATCGGGCTGTCGACGCTGGCCTTCCAGTTCGCGATGATCTCGCCGCTGGCCTGGATGATCCTCTCGGGCCTCGGGCTCTATCTCGGCTATGCGCCGTTCAACGCCATGCTGTTTGACCGGCTGGTCGCCGCGAGCCGGACGGCGGGCTTCCTCATCTACGTCGCCGATGCCTCGGGCTATGCGGGCAGCGTGGCGCTGACGCTGCTGCGCAACGTGCCCGGCGTGACGCTGGACTGGCTGCACTTCTTCATCTGGCTGGCCTACGCCTCCGCCGGTATCTGCGTGGCGATGATGGCGGGGTCGGCGCTCTACTTCGGGAAACGGCTGGCCCGTCCCTAGCGCTGGCGTTCCGGCGCCATGCTTTTCTTGTCCGGGCGGATCGGGCATGGGGCCGGTGGCGAGCAGCTTCGCCGGTTTGCGGATTCGGTCAAGCCCTTGATAACCCGGTTTTTTCGCCTTTCCGCCCTGTCGGCCGCCTTGTGCGCTGTGCCCGTCCATGCGCAGGAAAGTCCGTGGGCGCAGCGCGCCGGAACCGCGATCGCCACTCTCCAGCGCGAATGGGGCAAGCCCGGCGGCTGGAACGGCAGCGAGGCGTGGCAGCGCTTCGTCATCGTCGATGCGCTGATCGACTACCAGCGGCGGACCGGCGACCGTCGCTGGAAGGCGCAGATCGGCGAGGCGGTGCGCAACCGCGCGGGCCTCTACCTCAACGACGACGACCTCTGGGCGGTGATCGCCAGTGTCCATGCCTGGCGGCAGGACGGGGACCCGGAACTGCTCGACTATGCCAGTTCCACCTATCGCCGGATCGTGACGACCTATTGGGACGACCACTGCGGCGGCGGCCTGTGGTGGGACCGCAAGCGCACCTACAAGAACGCGATCACCAACGAACTGCTGCTCTACGCCTCGACCCAGCTTTACCTCGCGACGGGCCAGCAAAGCTATCGCGACTGGGCGCTGCGCGGCTGGTCCTGGTTCGCGGGATCGTCGATGATCGGGCCGGACGGCCTCGTCAACGACGGGCTCGACGGCGCCTGCCGCAACAACGGGCAGCCGCGCTTCACCTACAACCAGGGCGTCCTGCTCGGTGGCCTGAGCGACCTCACCACCATCACCGGCGACCCGCACTACCGCGCGGCGGCGGTGCGGACGGCGCTCGCCGCCACGCGCGGCCTCTCGACCCCGCAGGGCATCCTGCGCGAGCCGGTGGACGCGATCGGCGCGGACGGGCTGATGTTCAAGGGCATCTTCGCCTACCACCTCGGCCACCTGATCGAGGACATGCCCGTCGGGCCGGAGCGCGCGGAACTCATGGGCTGGGTGCAGGCCAACGCCGCGGCGGTCTGGACGCTCAGCGCCTCGGGCGCGCGCCCGATCGATGCGGACTGGTCCGTCGGCCCGTCCCAGTCCGGCCCCGCCGCGCACGCGTCGGGCATCGACCTCCTGCTCGCGGCGAGCGGCTGACGCCGCTCAGGCGGTGCGCATCACACCGATCCCGGGATCGGTGCGCCCAGGCTTTCCGCTCTCGACCTTGCCCGCGAAGCGGCGGAGGAACGCGTCGGAGCCTTCCGCGCGCACTTCGAGGTCGTACCAGTCGTCGCTGGCGGAGAGCGGCCAGCGATCGACCTTCGTGGCTCGCGGCGGCACCGTCACCGTGCGCCGGCGGGGGCCGTTGACCGGGTAGGTCGCTTCCATGGCGATCACGAAAGTTCGCGGCTGGTCGCTATCGTTGACGAGCTTCAGTTCCACCCCGCGCGCGGCGTCGGTGCAGAGCGCCTCGAGCGCGGTGCCCGGCTTCCCGGCGTAGCGGCGCCAGTAGCCGTTGGGGCCGCGCAGGGTGAGGTCGTAGTGCTCCAGCGGCCCGGCGTCGTGCCACTGGCGGCTCTGGAAGCGATCGCCCGCGCCGATGGTGTAGTGCCACGGTTCCTGCCGGTCGGTGTTGTCGTGCACGGTGAAGGTGACTCCCACGCTGCCCGTGTTCGCCAGCAGCAGCGCGAAGCGGCCGTCCTCGCCGACCTCGCCTTGCGTGGAGAAGCGGTAGGGCAGGGCGCGGTGGGGCCGCTGGCCGGGCATCTGGACGGTGGCGCGCTGCCGTTCGGGAATGGCGTTGGCGGTCCCGGCGGCGGACCGGGCGACGCGGGCGCGGAAGTCGTCGGTGGAAGGCAGCGGCGCGCCGGGCCGGGCGGGGGCGCCGGAGAAGTCGAACGCCGAGGTCAGGTCGCCGCAGACCGAACGCCGCCAGTCGCTGATGTTCGTCTCCTTCACCCCGAAGCGCTTTTCCATGAACCGCAGCACCGAGGTATGGTCGAACAGCTGCGAGCAGACGTTGCCGCCGCGCGTCCAGGGCGAGACGATGACGGTGGGGGTACGGATGCCGAGGCCCACCGGATGCACCGCGTCGTCCGCCTTGCCCGACCCGCGATAGTCCTTGGCCTCGCCGTCGAGGGCGACGGTGCTGTGGCCGCGATACCGGCCGACCGGCGGCACCGGCGGCGGCGCGTGGTCGTAGAAGCCCCCGGCCTCGTCGTAGCAGAGGATGAACGCGGTTTTGGCGAACATCTCGGGATTGTCGACCAGCGCGGCGACGAGCCCGGCGGTGACGTGCTCGCCCTTGGAGGGCTCGGCGGCGGGATGCTCCGAAAGGTCGGCGGCGGTGACGATCCACGAGACCTGCGGCAGGGTGCCGCCCTCGACGTCGCGGCGGAACGCCTCGACCAGCTGCTCGCCGTCGGAGCGCGTGCGGTCGCCGCCAGCAGCATGTTCGCTCACCCACGAGCGGCCGCGCTTGTAGAGTTCGGAATCGCGCGGGCAGGGGCGGAAGGGCGGGAAGACGGACAGCAGGTTGTCGCCGAAGTTGTCGTATTCCTGGTAGACCTTCCAGCTCACGCCCGCGTCCTGCAGGCGCTCGGCATAAGTGGTCCAGCGGTAGGCGTCGGGGCGCAGCGGCTTGTCGGTCGCCATGTCGGCGCTGGGCGTCTCGTCCTCGCCGTAGTTGTGCATCTCGGGGTCGCCGCCGGTGGTGCCGCCGCCGTTGCAGCCGGTGAACAGGTGCATCCGGTTGGGATAGGTCTGCGTCATCGTCGAGCAGTGGTAGGCGTCGCAGATCGTGAAGGCGTCGGCCAGCGCGTAGTAGAACGGCAGGTCGCCCGCGCCGTAGTGGAGCATCCGGTTGTGCAGTTCGCTGGTGTGGCCCCAGCGGTCGTAGCGGCCATGGTTGAAGATATGCATGTTTTCGACGTGCGACTGTTCGGCGCCGTCGACGAGGAACGAGCGGCTGGTCTTTGAATCGCCGTGGAAGGGCATGACATAGCCGTCGGCGTGCTGCTTGGACGGCTGCGACCATACGGTGCGCCCACCCGGCAGGCGCAGCGGGCGGGGATCGCCGAAGCCGCGCACGCCATTGAACATGCCGAAATAGTGATCGAACGAGCGGTTTTCCTGCATGTGGACGACGATGTGCTCGACATCCATGATCGAGCCCGAACGCCGCGCCGGCTCGATCGCCAGCGCCCGGTCGAGCAGGCCGGGCATCATCGACAGGGCCGTCCCCGCACCCGCGGTCCGCGCCGCCATGCGCAGAAAATCGCGCCGATTGCCCTTGTCCATCACTGCAGCTCCATTTTGCGGTTCGACCGGCATCAGGTGTCGCACACCAGCCATAAAACTGGTATAGTCCAAATTTGCGACACATTGACTACAGCTCCGCGTCGCCGGGCTTCCACGAGATCGCTCTCGATGGGGACGCCGCCGCGGAATTCTTGGCTCCAGAGGAATGGCATCACCGGTGATCGATACGATATTCAATCTAATCAACAAGTTCGCGGACGAACGCTATGGGGAGGACGTGACCCAGCTGGAGCATGTGGTGCAATGCGCCGAACTGGCAAGGCGGGACGGCGCCTCGCCCGGCCTGATCGCGGCGGCCCTCCTGCACGACATCGGCCAGTTCATCGACGGCGCCGGGGAAGCGGCCGAAACGCAGGGCATAGACGCCCGCCACGAGATCGGCGGCGCGGCTTTCCTTGCCACCCACTTCCCGCCGGAGGTCACCGAACCGGTGCGCCTGCACGTCGCCGCCAAGCGCTATCTTTGCGCGGTGGAGCCGGGTTACGCCGAGGCGCTCAGCCGTGCGTCCGCGCTCAGCCTGCGGCTGCAGGGCGGGCCGATGAATCCGCAGGAAATAGAGGATTTCCGCAAGGAGCCAGCCTATCGCGACGCGGTACGACTGCGTCGCTACGACGACCAGGGCAAGCGTCCCGAATGGGACGTCCCCGGGCTGGAAAGCTACCGCCCGCTCCTCGAATCACTGATCGTGCATCCCGGCGCGGCAGAGCGCGGGACAACATCGCCCGCCGGATGATTGCAGGTCGATTGCCGGTGTCTTTCGATCCTGTCACCGGCCTGCAATGAACAACTGGTGTATACCAGATGGCCAAGCGGCCGCTGATTCGGCGGAGAGGCGGTCGGACCCGGTCCGGCCCGCCCCTCCGCCAGACCGGGGCCCCGCCGCGTAGAGGGCAGCCAGTCACGGCTGCCGGCGGATGGCATCGAGATCTTGGGGAGATACAATCATGGGCATGTCGAAGACTGCACACGCCTCGCGCGTGCTGCTGAGCATATCTACCGCGTCGCTGGCGCTGGCCGCCGCAGGCGCACCCGCATGGGCCGACGAGGCGCCGCCGGAAGCCGACATCGTCGTCACCGGCCAGCGCCTGAGCACCGCTGCCGCAATCGAGCAGAAGAAGAAGGCCGACAACGTCGTCGACATCATCTCTGCCGACAACCTGGGCAAGCTGCCCGACGCCAACGTGGCCGATGCGCTCGCCCGCATCCCGGGCATGTCGGTGATCGTCAACCAGGACACGGGCGAGGGCGAATACGTCGCCATCCGCGGCCTTTCGGGCACCTACAACGCCGTCTACATCAACGGCGTGCGCGTGGCGCAGACCGATCCCGGCAGCCGCGACGTCTCGCTGACGGTGCTGCCGCCCAACGGCCTCGCCGAAATCCGCGTGACCAAGACGCTGACCCCCGACCAGGACGGCGACGGCATCGGCGGCTCGATCGACTTCCGCACTCCCACCGCCTTCGACTTCCAGGACCGCACGACCCTGCGTGTCTACGGTGCGGGCGGCTTCAACCAGCAGGCCCGCAAGGCCGACGAGGATTCGAGCAACTTCCAGGGCCAGGCCGATTTCGGCCGGCGCTTCGCCGACGACCGCTTCGGCATCTTCCTCTCCGCCAACTATGGCGTCAGCCACGGCAACGGCCAGGAAACCGAGAACGACGGCGAGTGGGAGCCCTACAACTGGCGCAAGGACTCCGAGGAAGTCATCGACGAAAGCAACATGCACCTGCCGGGCATCGACCTCGACTACCGGCGCCTGAAGCAGACGCGCTACGGCGGCAACTTCTCGTTCGATTTCCACGGTGACAATACGCAGCTTTACCTGCGCGGCCAGTATTCGCGGCAGGAGCAGCGCGGCACCAACGAAGTCACCGACTACCGCAACCGCCCCACCGCGCGCCTGACGCAGGTGAACGAGGACGACACCGGCCTCGCCCAGCCCGAGAGCATGATTACCGGCCAGTTCCAGCAGGACGGCAAGACCTACAACCGCTATGGCTACACCACCGGACAGATCGTCGACCGCGACGGGGACGGCGTGATTACCGACCTCGATGCCGGGTCCAACGGCTACTGGTCGCTCAACGGCCGGTCGGGCGTGTGGGACCCCAAGCAGTTCCAGTTCGCGCGCAACTTCGGCACGATCGACATGGACCAGACGCTCTACACCATCAACCTGGGCGGCCACAGCGACCTCGACCGCCTGCACCTCGACTACGACGTCAGCTATTCGGGCGGCGACCGCAGCTCGCCGCAGGGCTATTCGATCAGCTACAACTGCGACAAGTGCACCTACCCGCTCAACGCCACCGGCATCGACTGGGTATCGAGCGATCCGCGCTTCCCCAAGGCGGGCCTGCCCGCCTATGCCGAGTTCGTCGAGAAGGACTCCTCGCTGCTCGCCTTCGACGGCGCCAGTTCGTCGCGCAGCAAGCAGAAGGACGACCGCATCGCGGCGCGCCTCGACTTGCGCTACGACTTCGACGGGGCGCTGGACTACATCAAGGCCGGCGGCAAGTTCATGCGTTCCAAGCGCGACTACGACTACACGCCGATCTTTGACGGCGACCTGTCGGGCACCGCGCTCGACGGCCTGAACCTCGAACAGTCGGGGCTGGTGGAGCGGGAAGTCACCAGCATCCTGCGCGGCCAGTACTACTATGGCGACATCCTCAGCCGCGCGCGCGTGGAAGCCGCGATCAAGGCGGCCATGGCGGCCAACCCGATGGACCCGGACGACACCGCGTTCCTCTCCGACGACAAGCGCAGCACCGAGAAGGTCTATGCCGCCTACGCGCTCGCGCACTTCCAGCTGAACGACCTCGGCATCATCGCCGGCGCCCGCGTCGAGCGGCGCGAGACCGAGAACGTGTTCTGGTCGGACGACGGCGACAACAGCGGCTTCGACAGCACCAGCAACGGCTACACGATGTTCCTGCCGAGCGTGACCGCGATCTGGCGCCCGGCCGACGACAAGGTGCTGCGCGCGGCGGTGTGGACAGGCTACTCGCCGCCCGAATACAGCTACCTCTCGTCCGGCCAGTCGATCACGCGCGACCCCGGCACCAACGAGATCATCGCCATCAGCCGCGGCAATCCGGACCTCAAGCCCGCGAAGTCGATCAACGCCGACCTCTCGCTGGAATACTACCCCGACGCCACCAGCATCCTCTCGGCCGCCGTCTACTACAAGCACATCGACAACTTCATCTTCACCAACGGCAGCCAGGTGAACGCCGACACGCAGAACGGCACGATCGAGATCAGCCAGCCGCAGAACGGCCAGACGGCCGAGATCTACGGCATCGAGCTGAACCTGGTGAAGAGCCTGCAGGGGCTGGCGCCGCCGTTCGACGGCTTCGGCATCGAGGGCAACGTGACGGTGCAGAAAAGCTCGGCGGAGACGGGGCTGGAATACCGACAGGGCAAGTCGATCCGCTTCATCAACGCGCCGCATCTCATGTACAATGCGGCAATCACCTACCAGAAGTACGGGTTCGAGACGAAGCTGTCGTACAACTATCGCGGCAAGTTCATCGAATCCCTGCGCGACAACGCGGTCGACAAGTGGGTGCGCCCGAACAAGAGCCTCGACTTCCACTTGCGCTACAACTTCACCAGCCACCTGGCGATGGACTTCGATGTCGGCAACGTGCTCAACGACTACAAGTACTACACCTCCAAGGGCGACAACCCGAGCTACATGAAGGACTACATGGAAACCGGCCGCACTTTCCTGCTGCGCGGCAGCTACCGCTTCTGATCGTCGAGCCTCGCAATGCGCCCGTTTCCATGGAAGCGGGCGCATCCGCGCATTGACGGCCCGGCGGGCGGCCTGCCATGGATGCGCGGCGCCCGTCTTCCGGCGTCCCTCACAGTGGCAGGCCGATGCGCTCCAAGACCGAAATGATGCCCTGGACCCGCACGGCCGGCACGGTGGAGGGGCCGCAATACCTCGCGCTGCGCGACCAGATCGCGCTCAACATCGAGATGGGCAAGCTGCTCCCCGGGACCAAGCTGCCCTCCGAACGGCAATTGCAGACCGGCACCGGAACCGCGCGCGGCACCATCCGCGAGGCGCTGTTCCAGCTGGAGGCCGAGGGGCTCATCTACCGCAAGGACCGCAGCGGGTGGTACGTCTCCCCCCCGGCGGTGACCTACGATCCCACGCGCTGGGCCGGGTTCATGGCCTACGTGCGCGAGCAGGGCCGCACGCCCGGCACCGAGACGCTCGCCAAGGAAGCGCGGCCCGCGCCGTCCGCCGTGGCCGACATCTTCCGCGTCGCGCCCGGCACGCTGATGCACGTCATCGACCGTCGCCGCACGATCGACGGCCGCCCGGTGCTGGTCGAGCAGATCACTGTCGATCCCGCCCTCGCGCCCGACCTGCTCGGCCATTCGCTCGACGGGTCGCTCACCGACATCCTCACCCAGACCTATGGCGTCACCGTGGCGCGCAACCGCGTGGACATGCGCCCTTGCGCGCTCGTCAAGGAAGCGGCGGACGGGCTGGGGGTCAAGTCGGGCACCCCGGGGTTGCTGGTGGTGCGCACCAGCTTCGATGCGGCGGGGCGGGTGGTCGAGTACGACCAGGAATACTGGCGCCACGACGCCATCCGCATCCACGTCGACCTCAACGTGCGCGCCTGAAACCCGCCTGAAACCGGGCCTTCAGCGCCAAAACCGCTTGGCATCGACGAGCGCGTCGTAGTCCTCCGCGGCGGCTTCCAGCAGACCCTTGTCGGGGCCTTTTCCGAGGAACGCCGCCGCCTGCGGATCGCCCGAGAGGCCGAGTTCGCGGAGCAGGTCGGGCGTCCCGGCATGGTCGTTGAGCACACCCAGGCGGTCCTGCAACGTCTCCAGCGCCGACACGAACCGCTTGTGCCGCCGGCGTTCGCGCTTGCGGTCGTAGAGGCCGGCGAAGAACTCGGTGGCATAGCGCAGCTTCTTCGCCGCCTTGCGCACCGTGTGGCGGTCTTCGTCGTCCAGCTTCTCGAGATTGCGGCCGCCCTTCTTCACCTTGCGGCGGAAGCGGGCGAGCGCGCCGTCGGCGAAATCGCGGGCGGGCATGTCGCGGATGTCGGCATCGGCATCGCGCGAGGTCCACTCCCCGATGGCGATCCATTCCACGAGGTCGAGCATCAGCAGCCGCGCCTGGTCGGACCCGAGCGCGGCAAGGGCATTGTCGTAGGCCGCGTCGCGGGCGGCGTGGAGGCGGGCCTGCAGCGGGCCGTCGTCGGCGCGTTCGATCAGCACGTCGATGTCGCGCGCCTTGCCGAGTTCGCCCGCCAGCCAGCGCAGCGCATCGTTGAACGCTTCCGCGCGCCCGTCGGTGAGCATGTCCCGGTGGATGGCGAGCGCGGAGCGCAGGCGGCGCAGCGCCACGCGGACCTGGTGCAGGGCGCCCGCGTCGCGGTGGTCGATAACCAGCGGGACGTTGAGCCGGAAATGGCGCAGGCAGGCATAGGCGATCGCCTGGAAGGCCGCCGCCGCCGTCATCGTCCGGTCGAGGGCGAC
The DNA here is from genome assembly GCA_035511275.1 of Novosphingobium sp. Lineage (GTDB taxonomy): Bacteria > Pseudomonadota > Alphaproteobacteria > Sphingomonadales > Sphingomonadaceae > Novosphingobium. Next base: position 1,958 of record DATKFS010000104.1, on the reverse strand, counting down.
GGGCTCCGCCTTGACCCGCGAGGCGGCGGGCCCCAGCAGCCGATAGCCGCGCTCCGCCTTGGCCAGCACGCCCAGATGCACGAGCGCGACGCCGTCGATCCGCCGCGCCAGCGCGAAGAGCGCGACGGGATTGCCGCCCTTGCGCTCCAGTTCGACTTCGTGGAGCACCGTTTCCCGGTCTCCCGCGACGATCCGGCCGCGATCGAGGGCCACTTCGATGCCCCCTTCGTTCCAGATGCGGCGCTCGTTCTCCACCACGAAGACCGGCGCGATGGCGTCCGCCTTGTCGCCGAGCAGCGAGAGGATCGGCGTGGTGTGGTCGATGATCGGCACGTCGTCCGCCACCTCGCGCTCCCACTCCGGGCGGATGAACATGCCCGCCGCCGCGCCACCCGCCTTGACGGTCTGCACCCGCCGCTCGCCATCGCGCCGGATGCGCAGCGACAGCCCGGCGCGGGCGAGGTCGTGGCCCGGCGTGTCGAAATAGACCGAGTGCTGCCGGACGGTCCTGGCGCTCCCCGCGAAGAGGCCGGAGCCTTCCACCGCGTCTGTCCCCTCCGGGGTCAGTTCCAGCTTCAGTTCGACCTCGATCTCGTTGGCCTCGACCGGCATCATGCGTCGTCCTCGTGGTTCATCGAGGACGTGTAACGAACGGGCGCGCGTTTCGTCCCGGCATTGCCGCCGCCCTCGCGGAAAACCCGGACCGGCGCGCGGCGGTGCGACAAGGCCAGCTTGGCCTTTGCCAAGCACAACTATGTTGAGCCTATAAGTCTATCTTTTAGATTGAGATTAGAGGCCCCCGGGGCCTTGGGCCCGAGGCGACAGCGCCAGGTTCCGCATCCATTCCCAGCGCCCGACCCCCACACGTATGTTCCGTGCGATGCCGGACATGGCGGGGTGCGGCCGTGCCCATCACAAATGTTCAGGGATTCCATGAGATCGATCTGGTTGGCGGACCGTCGTCGTTCGTTTCTTCTGCGTGCAGGCTCTCTTTCCATCTCCATCGCGGCACTGGCGCCGGGCGGCATCGCGGCGGCGCAGGAAGCCGCGTCGCCCGAGGGCGAGGGCGACGACATCGTCGTCACCGGCATCCGGCAGTCGCTGGAGCGCGCCGCCGACGTGAAGCGCGAGGCGACGCAGGTGGTCGATTCCATCGTCGCGACCGACATCGGCAAGCTGCCCGATCCCACCGTGGCGGCGGCGCTGCAGCGCGTTCCCGGCATCCAGGTCCAGAACGACCGCAACAACGAACTGTCGAGCGTGCGCATCCGCGGCCTCACCGACATCCTGACGACCGTGAACGGGCGCGAGGTCATCACCACGACGGGCCGCAACTTCGATCTCCAGGACGTTCCCGCCGAGGCCCTCTCGCGCATCGATGCGTACAAGTCGCAGACGGTGGACCAGATCGAGGGCGGCGTCGCGGGCGCGATCGACCTCAAGCTCAACCGCCCGTTCGACTTCCGCGACCCGGTGCTGGTGTTCACCGCGCGCCAGAACTACGCGGTCAACGCCTCGGCCGGCAACCCGGCGCTCGGCGCGCTCGCCGCCTTCCGGACCGACACGCCGGTGGGCGAGATCGGCCTGCTGGTCAACGGCACCTATTCCCGTTCCGACACGATCCGCGGCGCCAGCAACATGACCGAGCGCCGCTCGTCGGGCACCACGCCGCTGAATACGCCGGGCTACCTGATCCCGCAGGTGATCCAGAACATGCCCGACGTCGGCCGGGTCGAGCGCGCGCAAGTGAACGCCGCCTTCCAGTGGCAGGCGACGCCCTCGCTGCAGGTCTATGTCGATGGGCTCTACACCTATTTCCGCAGCACGACGGGCTTCGCGGGCTTCAACCCGCAGCCCTTCACCAACGGCACCAGCATTTCCGAGATCACCCCGGACGACTACTGCTTCGACGCACGGGTGAACGCGGCCGGGACCAACCCCACGCTCGTCAACAACGC
>DATKFS010000103.1:0-3033 GCA_035511275.1 Novosphingobium sp. | reverse complement strand
TGCGAACAGCAGCGGCAACAGCTTGGCATCCGGATGATCGAGACTGCACAGCAGGATGACCTCGCGGTCGCTGATGTCGCTTACGACCCTGAGATAGGTTTCCCCGTCAGGAAACTGACGATGCTCGATCGTGCCGACCTCTGCATCGAGCGCGGCGGATAGCGGCTGTGCCAGGGCCTCGCTGCCAGACAGCGCGAACAGCACGGGACGGTTCATAGCGCTTCAATCCCGAAGATCGGCCCGTCGCTCACCGCATAGGCCGCCGCATAGTCGAGCTCGCCCGGGCTCTCGGCATGAATGGTGCACAAGGGAGCCCCGGCATCCACCATCTGGTTCAGCCGACACTGCAGCGCGACGCCGGCGGCCTTGGCCATCGGCGCGCCGGCAAGCTTCGCGACCGTCGCGAGCTTGCGATTGTCGATACTCACCAGGCGGCCGCTATAGGGAGCGATCATATCCTGTTGGAACCGGGCGACCGGTGGAGCCCGCATGCCGCCCTGCGCTTCGCAGATACGTTGGAACTTGGCCCAGGCCCGGCCGCTTTCGAGGCACGCCCGCGCACGCGCATGGCCTTCGCCGGCCGGGGCCGCGTCCGCGAGCTCAAGCAGTCCTCCCGCCAGCTCGCAGGCCCGGTGGGCGAGATCCTCGGCGCCGGGCTGCCCCTGGAGCACGGCAAGGATATCCTGCGCCTCGAGCGCCGGACCGATGCCCCGTCCGATCGGCTCCGCGCCGGGGCCGCGCATCACGCGCGTGCGAAGCCCGAAGGCTTGGGCGACAGAGCTCAGCGCCCGCTCGAGCGTGTCGGCGGCATCGGCTCCGCGTACCTTGGCGGTCGGCCCGACCGGGATGTCGATGACCAGATGGGTCGCACCGGCCGCGATTTTCTTGGACAGCACCGAGGCGACCATCTGCCCGACGGCATCGATATCGAGCACCCGTTCCACGCGGATGATCACATCGTCGGCAGGGCTGAGGTTGACGGCGCCGCCCCAGGCGATGCAGCCGCCTTCGCGCTCGACCACCTTGCGGATTGTGGAAACGTCGAGGTCGACAGGTGCCAGCACCTCCATCGTGTCCGCCGTGCCGGCCGGCGAGGTGATCGCCCGCGACGATGTCTTGGGCATGATCAGGCCCTCCGCGGCCATGATCGAGACGATGATCGGCGTGGTGCGATTGCCCGGCAAGCCACCGACGCTATGCTTGTCGACGATGACCGTTCCGGGCCACTGCAATCGCTCGCCGACATCGACCATCGCCCTGGTCAGGCTGATCGTTTCGTCCGTATCGAGCGGGACCGCTGAGCAGGCCGTGACGAACGCCGAGAGATGGACATCGCTATAGCGTCGCTCGGCGATGTCGGTCATGATCGCTGAAAAAGCCCCTTCACTGAGACGATTGCCATAGATGCGCCGACGCACTTCGGCGAGCGAGGCGAGAGGCTGGGCGTGCGCGATCTCGACCGGATCGCCATCGCTGACGCCGAGCCGCTGCCATGCGGATTCGGAGAGGCCGATCTCGCCGGGCGCTGGAGTCTCCGCGGAGCTGTGCAGCAGCGAGACGACGATTTCCCGCCCGCCGGCGCGCAGCGCGACCTGCGCGCGGGACGCAAGACCTTCCGAGCGGCAGACGGGACAGTCGTGGCGCATGACCGCGATCAGATCGCTTCCGGCAGCCGACAGGCCGATGCGGCGTGCCCGCAGCGTCGTCGCGACAGGCTCTGCTTCGGCGTCCTCGATGATCCCGGGCTTCACGCGAGCATGCCCCAGCTACCCAGCGCCGGTACGCTGCATGCCCAACCCAGTTCCTCCGAGACACGCTTCGCCAGGACCTGGGCGCCGGTCGGCTCGCCATGGGTGACATAGACGTGGCGCGGGGCCTCGTGCAGCGACCCGAGCCAGCGCATGAGTTCGTCGCTGTCGGCATGCGCCGAGAGCATCGTCAGGTTGGCGACCTCGGCTTCGACCGGGATATACTCGCCGTGGATCTTGATCGTCCGGGCGCCGCCGATCATGGCGGCGCCGCGGGTGCCCGCCGCCTGGAAGCCCGAGAAGAGGATGAGGTTCTTCCCATCCGGCGCGAAGCGCTTGAGATGGTGGAGCACGCGGCCGCCCGTTGCCATTCCACTGGCCGAGATGATGACCTTGGGGGCGGGGTTGGCGGTGAGTTCCTTGGATTCCTCCACTTCGCGCACATAGTGCGCGACGCTGCACGCCGCTTCGCACTCGGCGCGAGCCAGGCGATGCTCGTCCATGAAATCGCACATCAGCCCGCTCGCGTTGATCGCCATCGGGCTGTCGAGGAAGATCGGGATGTCGCGGAGGCGTCCCTGCGCGCGCAGACGCGAGAAATGATAGAGAAGCGACTGAACCCGTCCCACGGCGAAGGCCGGGATCACCACCGTCCCGCCTCTCTCGACGCATCGCTCGACATGATCTCCAAGCGTCTTTGTCGGATCGACCTGCTCGTGGCGCCGATCGCCATAGGTCGATTCCACCAGGACATAGTCGGCGCGCGCGGGCGGCTCGGGATCCTTCATCACCGCATCGCCGTAACGGCCGATATCGCCTGAGAAGAGGATTGTCCGCCCCTTCCAGTCGATCTCGATCGACGCCGCGCCGAGGATGTGGCCGGCGCGATGATAGCGCACCCTGATGCCGTCCGTGACTGCATGCCACGCTCCGAACTCGATCGGGCGGAAGAGCTGCAATGCCAGACGCGCGTCGGCCTGGGTGTAGAGCGGCAGCGCCGGCTGGTGCCTTGAGAAGCCGTGCCGGTTGGCGAACTCCGCATCCTTTTCCTGCAGATGGCCGCTGTCGGGAAGAAGGAGCTCGCACAGGGCCGCGGTCGCCCGCGTTGCAAGGACGGTACCGTCCCAGCCCAGGCGCGCCATGCGCGGCAGCGCCCCCGAGTGATCGAGATGAGCGTGGGTCAGCAGGACCTGGCCGACATCCGCGACTTCGGGTGGAATTGGCGCCCAATTAAGGCGGCGCAGATCCCTGGGTCCCTGAAACAGGCCGGAATCGACAACGATCT
>DATKFS010000102.1:0-8972 GCA_035511275.1 Novosphingobium sp. | reverse complement strand
GACCGGCGGCGCCTTGGCCTTGCGTCTTTCAAAGACGGTGCCGTCTGGCTGGCGCTGCGCGGTGATACGCTCGCGCTGGCTGATCGCCAGTTCGCGCGCCATGCGGCGCATCAGGGCGCGGCGCTGGCCCGATGAGAGACTGCGCAGGATCGTGCCGGCCAGCTGCTCGATCTCGGCCAGTTCGTCCGTCATGCCTCGCCCGCGATTCGCAGCGCTATGTCGCCCGCAAAGGCATCGGTGAAGCTGGCGGTGACACCGGCGAAGCTGTCGGTGAAGTCGGGCTCGGGTGGATGCTCGACGTCGTAGCCGCTGCCGTCGGTGCGCGGCATGACGATGACGTTCTCGGTTAGATCGAGCGAGATTTCGATATCGGACGTGTCGGCATCGAGCAGTTCTGCTTCGAAGGCGAAGGGCTGGCTGTCCTGCCGGCGCAGCAGCTGAGGCTGTTCCTTCGCGATCCATGCCAGCATCGGCACCATCAGCCGGTCCGCATCGCCTGCAAAATCCAGTACCAGCGCCTTCAGGGTGTACTGATAGACGAACGAGAGGGTGCGGGACTGGCGCGTTGCCACTTGCCCGGCTTCGAGGTAGATCTGCAGCCGGTCAGGGTGCGTTTTGAACTCCGGGATGCAGGCACCGAGCCACCGACGCAGGCTATCGGCTTTGCGCATTCTGACCTCCCATCGCGATCCGAACTTCTGCCTGCAGTTCGATGAAGGCCGCGCGGATCTGCCCCGCGACGTCGTAGAGCGCGGTCAGGCTGGGCAGTGCCTCGGCGCCGGTCATCTCGCCGGCGCTATTGCGCTGGACCGGTGGCAGCGTCGGCGGCGGTGCCAGCAGTCCCGGCGAGACCTTCGCCGTTCGCCGTGGCAGCGGCACGGTCGAGCAGGCCGACACCATCAGCATCGACGCAGACATTGCGATAGACAGGATGCTCGATGACTTTTTGCGTTTCATGGTAGATTTCCCTGACGTTGGCCTGCCGCGTGTACTCAGCCGACTGGTGAGCTTGCGCACTGGCGTCGATCTGGCCCTGCAGCCTGGCGCGCTCGGCCTCGGCCGCGTCGTCGGCGCGCTTCTGAGCGGCCTGCTCCTGCGCCGCGCCGATGCGGGTGCCGTAGGCGAAGCCGCCGATGCCGGCGACGCATGCCGCCAGCGCGCCGGCGAGAGCGAGGTGCGAGTAGCCGATCATGCGGGCGGGCGCCCGCACTTGCGGCGATCGACGTTGCCGATGCGGTGGGCGATCCAGCCCTTGTAGAATGCCTTCAGGCTGGGGTTCACGCGGACGAGGCGATCATATTCGGCGCGCTGCCTGGCATCGAGGCGGTCGAGCATCCGGCCGCACAGCTTCACGGCGCCCGCATCCTTCTGGCAGGCGGAATAGGCGGCGATCGTCCTGGCGCCGATCTTGCCGTCGACCGCGAGGCGGGCGTCGCACAGCGCATTGATGCTCTCCTGAAACCAGCGCGACGGGCGGGGCGGGCCCATGTTCACCGTCGTGTCGAACAGTTCCTCGGTGACCGCGGCGTCGATCGGGATCAGTGGGGCGAGGCCGGGGGCGACCAGGTAGCGGTCGTAGTAGATGCTTTCAGCGACGTCGCGCGGCAGCGTGCGCATGGGGCCGGTGTAGCCGTTCTCGCGCGCGACCTGCACCGTGATGCCCATGTTGGTCTCGCCGCCGGGGTCGGCCTTGTGGTTCACGTAGCCGCCTTCGAGCGCGATGGCGGCGCCGATGATGGTCAGCGCGGCAGCGCCGATCTGGCGGGACCTGGTCTTGACGGTGGTCAGCACGGACATGGGTCAGCCTTTCTTCGGCAGGAAGCGGTCGGCGATGCGGCCGGGGATGGTGACGAGGGTGTCGATCGCGGCCTTGACGACGCGCGGGGTGGCATCGAAGGCGAGGAGCGCGATGCCGAAGGCGATCGACTGGGCGACGAAACCGTTCCAGTCGGTGACGGCGACGATCGCGAGGGTGGCGTAGTAGCTGACGGTCGAACCGACGAGCCACTGCAGCATCCGGTCGCGCCACGACATCGCCGGCTTCCATGCCTGGGCGACGGCCGAGCCGATCAGCGACGGCGTCAGCGAGCCGACCACTTCCGCGCAATGTTCGAAGGTAATGTGGAGGATGGTGCGCAGATCCATGGTGTCAGCTCCAGAGTTGGATGAGGGGCAGCACGCGGTTGGCGTTGCCCTCCTGGGCGGCGGTCGCCGGGACTATGACGAGGGTGCCGAGGGGAAGGATGGTGCCGAGATCCGCGAGGCTGGGGTTGGCATCGAGCACGCGCGTGAGCTCGCCGGGGCCGAGCGCGGCGTCGCGCCACAGCAGCTGGTCGAGCTTGTCGCCCTGCTGCGCGATCAGGCGTTGCTCGGCCGCCATCAGATCAGGTCTATCGTGGTGCGGGGCTTACCGAGGATGTCGCGCACGGCATGCAGCGCATCGCGGCGCAGTTCGCCAATAGTGGGCGTGAGTTCATCGGCCTGACTGCCGCCCGCCGCCGTCGTGTCGAAGTCGCGGTGACGCTCGATCAGTTCGGCCTTGGCGTAGAGGGCGACGGCGCGGTTGTAGCGGATCAGCAGCACATTCTGGCCATCCAGCTGCATCGCAGGAACCGCTGCGAGGGTCGCGTGACCGTCAGCGATTGATCGTGCGGCGAAGGCTCGCAGGTCATATTCCGCCGTCATGATGGCGCCGAGGATCGCCGCGCGAAGGCGCGCCGGGGTAATGCTGGTCGGGATCCTCGCGGCCTCACGCACGGCGGCGGGCTCGATGTCCGGGAAGAAGCCGTCGTTGGCGATCGGCGTCTCGGCCGCAGGCGGCTGCTCGGCATCGGCGGACGGGGGCATGGCGACGAAAGACAATGGCTTCTCCGAACGGCCCGCCGGCTAACAGGGGTGGGGATCGGGTCAGCTGGCGGCCCTGTGGCCCGAAGGCCTCCCGCAGCGCGCGATCCGCCCCTGAGCGCCGGGGGCGAGCTTGTCAGGCGGCAGCGCCGCCAGTGTCCGATGCGAGCGGGGCGGCGCTGGCGGCGACCAGCAGCTTTTCCGCACGCTTGATGCGATCCTTGACGCCGACGCGGTCATGCAGGCGCTGGGCATCGCGAAGATGGATGAGGGTGCTCTCCAGCACGATGCGGCTGTCTTGCGCCGGCATGTCTTCGGCTTTGCGCAGCTGCTCGATGCCTATGGCCTTCAGCAGCTTGGCCCGCACCTCGTCGTGAATGTCGATGCCGGCGGTCAGGTTGTCGGTGGTGTCGAGCACTGCCGGGTCGAACGACTGGCCGGCGTTCTGCGCCTTGGCGGCGGCATCTGCCACCAGTTCGACGACGATGGTCGGCACGTCACGCGCGTAGCGCGCAGGCATCTCCACGCGGTGGCGCAGCAGGAACGGGACGAGATCGAGTGCGGCCATGTAGGCGCCGGTGTCGAGCAGCCAGACCATGTAGGTCGGCACCACGTCGGCAGCGATCCCGGTGCCGACGCCGGCGTCGGCCTCGACGATGCCTTCGACCCATGCCTTGTACTCAGGCAGCATCTCGCGCTTCGCCTCGATCTTCCGGTCGATCGAGCGGATTTCCTTGAGGCGGCGCAGGTCGTGCGTCAGGCGCAGGGCGATCTGGGCGGCGGCCCGCGCGGCGGGTGATGACGAGGGGGTCGCCCCCGCTGCCGGGGAGGGGGCAGCAGCGGGGGCGGGAGCCGCCCCGCGCACAGGTGCAGCGCCTGCGATGATCGTCTGCGCTGCGATGATGGTCTGGGCAGCGAGAATGCGATCGCGTTTACGACGAGCGAGGCTCATGGCGGTGTCCTGTATGCGGGGCGGTTTTCAGGTGAGGGGACGGGCCGTCAGGCGCCGCCGTCCTCCTCCGGAGCGGTGGCGGGCTTCTTGCCCATGACGATGTTCTCGACGAGCGCGCAGCGGCCGTAATCCTCGACGACGTAGGCTTCGTTGACGGACTCGTAGTTCTCGATCTGGTCGAGCGCAGGCTCGTCCTTGACCTGACGGCGGCGGGTTTCCTCCTGCCAGTAGATTGCGAGGTTATCGAGGCTGGTGATCAGCAGCGCGTCTTCCGGGAAGAAGGGCACGATGATGGCCCGCTTGCCGGCCAGCTGCTTGGGCAGGGTCAGGATGCGGTGGGCCGCCTCGCGCTCGGTCGCGGTATCGCCGGCGGCCTGCAGCAGGTTCAGGTACTTGTCCTTGACCAGCTTCCAACCGACGATGACGACGAGATCGGTGTCGCTGCGATTCCACGGATCGAGCAGGTCGAGTGCGTCGAAAGCGAGCGCATCGAGGTTCGCATAGTCGGCCTCGGCATCATCGGTGTTGGTAGCGTCGCCATCGACCACTTCCACGCCGGCGGCGACGTAGATCGCCTTGGTGCCGGTCGCGGGGTTGTTGCCTGCAGCCGGGACGTAAGTGCTCAGTTCGCCGTCATCGAGCACGCGCGAGGCACCGAAGACGCGGATCTTGTGCAGCCAGCCCTCGTTGACGTCCTGCAGAAGCGGGCTCGACGCGCGATCGGTGTCGTCTGCCGCTTCAACGCCGTTGAAACCGATCATGATCCGGTCGCGGCCCTGCTGCTTCACGATCACGTCGCGCAGCAGCGTCTGGAATTCGGGCTTGTGGCGCCAGGCGTCCAGTTTGGCATACGGGATCGCATGATCGAAGTTAGTCTGGTGGCAGAAATACTTGCCGTTATCGGTGGTATCGGTCGGATCGCCCGGCGTGCGGCGGTTGCCGGCCTTGGTGTTGGTGCGGCCGGCGAGCGGGCGCGTAACGGCCACCCCGACCTTCTGGCCCGACTGAGCGGGAACCCCGATGATGCTGATCTGGCCGAGAAAGTCGCTCGATTCCTGGATCTTCTCTTCGAGCTTCTGCTCGACGACGGGAGCAACGCTGAACTGGACGGTGGCATCGCCAATACCATTGAGGCTGGCGATCTGGCCGACGTAGTCGTTGAACAGCAGGCGGGTGTCATTGCGCATGGGCGTGGGCTCCTGAGGGGCGCGTAGGGCGAGGGCGGACAGTTAGGGACAAGGCGAGGCGGCAGGATCAGCAGTCGGTGGCGACCTTGCCGGTGCCGCCGGTCGCGGGGCTGCGCTTGAAGTTGAGCGGCGGGACCTGTTCGGTGCTCTCCAGCTTTGCCTTGAGGGTGGCGAAGTCGGCGCGCAGCTGGGTGAGCCCTTCGTTGGCTGGCTTGGTCGCGGCGGCGATCTGGTCGCTCAGAATCGTGGCGAACTCGCCCATGTCGAACGTATTGTCGTTGGCGGGCGCCGGCGCCGGCTTTGGCTCTTCCTTCGGTTTTTCCGGCTTGAAGAAGGCGGAGAAGGCCGCGAGCATGCCGGACTTGGTCGCCTCGGCCATGGTCGCCGCATCGGACGGCACGTCTTCAAGGTCGATCTCGACCGGCTCGAAGGCCTCGGAGAACAGGTTGGCCGGCGAGGTTTTGCGCGCGTCGAACATCGGCTTGAGCGCGGAGAAGTTGAAGGCCTCGGTGCCAAGCGATGCAGGATTGTCGGTAAGGGCGAGACCGACGAGACCAACCTTCCCGGTGCCGGCGAAGTCGGGCGAGATCTCGACCGAGGGATAGGGCTTCTGGCCCTTGGCGCGCATCGCGAGCAGCTGGCCGTTGGGCTCTACCTGCGCATAGAGGGCGCGGCGGCGCTGGGTCTGGCCGCCGATGGTCAGTTCGTCGGTCTGCGCCTTCACCGCGACGACATCGCCATAGCCGTTAAACGGCGGCTCGGGGCTGTAGCCCTTGATATGCTCGATGTTGATGCGCGGGCTGTAGGTTTCCGCGTTGAAGGTGGCGACGATGTCGTCGATCCACGACGCCTCGATCTTGCGGCCGTCGCTCGCGGTGAAGCCTTCGACGAAGACGCGGAAAAATTTGCTCTTGGCCATGATCGGTCCGGTTCCCTTGAGGTTCGGCAGCGGTGTGAAGCCAGAAAGGGACGGTCCGAGGAGATCTCTCAAGGGCATGCATTTCGCCTAGTGTTCAGCGAAATGCATGGCGGTGATCGGAGCGCAAAGCGGGCGCCATGGTCGCGCGATGACCGGCCCATTCCTTCCCCAGTCCGGCGCGCCCGCGTCTGCATGGCAGTTCGATCCGCGCCGCCACGCCTGCAGCCTGTACTGGCGCGGGTGGGGCATCCAGCAGATCGCCGACGAGTTCGCGCTGCATGGCGTCCGGGGCGACACGGGCGGCGCCATCCCGCGCGCGACGATCGCGGCATGGAAGCAGCGCGACAGGTGGGACGACGCGCCGTCGATCCGGAAGATCGAGGACGGGCTGGAGATCCGGCTTCTCACGCTGATCGCGAAGGAGAAGAAGACCAGCGGCGATCTGGTCGAGATGGAAGCGCTGTCCCGCCAGATCGAGAGCCTGGCGCGCGTGCGCCGCTATCAGGAGCCGGGCGGCCATAGCGGCGATCTCAACGAGAAGGTCGGCAACCGCAACGCCGGGCCGCGCAAGAAGGCGAAGAAGAACCACTTCACCGCCGAGCAGGCGGCCGAGCTCAAGCGCATCTTCCTTGAGGGCTGCTACGACTACCAGCTGACCTGGTGGAACGCGCTGAGCCAGCGAACGCGCATGATCCTGAAGTCGCGCCAGATCGGCGCGACGTACTACTTCGCGTTCGAGGCGCTGATCGACGCGATCGAGACCGGCCGGAACCAGATCTTCCTGTCAGCCTCCAAGGCGCAGGCCCACCAGTTCCGCTCCTACATCGTCAGCTTCGCCAAGCTGGTGGGCGTGGCGCTGACCGGCGATCCGATGCTGATCACCTCGGACCTGCGGCCGGAAGAGGAAGCGGCGGCCGAGATGCACTTCCTCGGCACCAACTTCCGCACCGCGCAGGGCCGGCACGGCAATTTCTACTTCGACGAGTTCTTCTGGGTCCATTCGTTCGAGGAGCTCAACAAGGTCGCCTCGGGCATGGCGACGCACAAGAAGTGGCGCAAAACCTACTTCTCGACGCCATCGACCGTGGCGCATCCGGCCTATCCCTACTGGACCGGCGAGCGGCGCAACCGGCGGCGCAAGAAGGAAGACCAGGTCGAGCTCGACGTCAGCCATGCCGCGCTCTCGAAAGAGGGCAGTGTCGGGCCGGATCGCATCTGGCGCCACATCGTCAACATCCGCGATGCCGAGGCGGGCGGGTGCGACCTGTTCGACATCGCCGAGCTCGAGGACGAATACGCGCCCGACGAGTTCGCCAACCTGTTCATGTGCGACTTCGTCGACGACAGCATGTCGGCGTTCAAGTTCAACGACATGATCGCCTGCGGCTGCGACAGCCTGGTCGACTGGACCGACTTCAACATCGAGGCGGCGCGCCCTTATGGAAACCGCTCGGTCTGGGCAGGTTACGACCCGCAGGAAAGCGAGACCGGCGACAATGCGGCGCTGGTCATCGCGGCGCCGCCGCTGGAGGAGGGCGGCAAGTTCCGCATCCTCGAACGCCACCAGTTGCGCGGGCTCGATTTCCAGCAGCAGGCCGAGTTCATCAAGGCGGTCCTCGGCCGCTACAATTGCACCTATCTCGGTATCGACGCGCAGGGCGTTGGCGCCGGCGTCTACCAGCTGCTCGCCAAGGTCGGCGAGATGCCCGGCTGTTCTGTCGTGAAGATCGAATACTCCCTGGAGGTGAAGGCGGGCATGATCATGAAGGCGCAGAACGTCATTCGCCGGGGCCGCCTGCTGTTCGACAGCAGCTACCTCGACATCGTCTCGGCCTTCGTCTCGATCAAGAAGACGCTGACCACCAGTGGCCGCAACGTCACCTTCAAGGCCGGGCGTGGCGGCAGCGACGGCCACGCCGACCTCGCCTGGGCCGCGATGCACATCCTCATGAACGAGCCGCTCGACGGCAAGGAAAAGCCCAAGGGCACGATGGAGATTATCGAATGAGCAAGCCCAATCGCAGCCGAAGCCGTGCCCGCAGGATGAGCCGTCAGGATAGCGCCGAGGCATCGGGCGGCGCGATCGTCGCGGCGAACGATAACCGCGGCAAGTCGATCGAGGCGTTCACCTTCGGCGATCCCGAGCCGGTCAACAGCCGGGCCACGATGCTCGACATGCTGGAATGCTGGCACAACCAGCGCTGGTACGAGCCGCCGATCTCGCTCGACGGCCTCTCCCGTTCGTTCCGGGCCTCGCCGCACCATTCGAGCGCGATCATCCTCAAGCGCAACATGCTGGCCGCCAGCCTCGATCCGGCGTCGCTGATCAGCCGGCGCGACTTCGCCGCCATGGTGCAGGACTACCTGGTGCTCGGGAATGCCTATGTGCAGGAGGTGCGCAACCGTCTGGGCGGGCTGCTGCGGATCGACCATGTGCTCGCCAAGTACACGCGGCGCGGCGTCGCGCCGGGGAGCTTCTGGTGGGTGCCCGGCTATCAGAACGAGGTAGAGTTCGACGCGGGCACCGTCCACCAGATCATGGCGCCTGACATCAATCAGGAGATCTACGGTTTGCCGGAGTACCTCTCGGCGCTGCAGTCCGCGCTGCTGAACGAGAACGCGACGCTGTTCCGCCGCCGGTACTACGAGAACGGCAACCACGCGGGCTACATCCTCTACGCCACCGGGCAGTTCGCCGATGGTGACGTCGATGCCATGCGCGACGCGCTTCGGCGGTCGAAGGGCCCGGGCAACTTCCGCAATCTCTTCGTCCATGCGGCTGACGGGAAGGAGAACGGGATCAAGATCCTGCCGGTCGCCTCGGTAGGGGCGAACGACGAGTTTCTCGGGATCAAGAACATGACGCGCGACGACGTGCTCGCTGCGCACCGCGTGCCGCCGCAGCTGCTGGGCATCATCCCTGCCAATGCCGGCGGCTTTGGCGATCCGGCCAAGGCGCTCGACAGCTTCTTCGAACTGGAGATCGAGCCGTTGCAGTCCGTGTTTTTGGAATTGAACGTGACCCTCGGGCGCCAGGCGCTGCGGTTTCGCGAGCGGGTGAGGGCGGCGG
>DATKFS010000101.1:0-21322 GCA_035511275.1 Novosphingobium sp. | reverse complement strand
GCGGCGCAGAACTGGCCCGCGTTCTGCAGCGAGATGGCATAGGCAGTGGCCGCGATGTCGGCCGGGTTGGCATCGTCGAGCACGATCGCGGCATCGTTGCCGCCCAGCTCCAGCGTCAGCTTCTTGAGCGTGGGCGCGGCGGCGGCGGCGATCAGGCGACCGGTGCCGGTCGATCCGGTGAACGAGATCTTGGCGATGCCGGGGTGCGATGCCATCGCCGCGCCGACCGAGGCGTCGCCGGTGATGGTGTTGTAGACGCCCGCCGGGAACACCTCGCGGGCGAGCTGGCCCATGAACAGCGCCGAAAGCGGCGTCTGTGGCGCGGGGCGCAGGACGATGGTGTCGCCCGCCAGCAGCGCGTTGGCGATCTTGGCGACGGCGAGGATCACCGGCGCGTTCCACGGCGCGATGGCGCCCACCACCCCGAGCGGACGGTGCACCAGCCGGGCCTTCAGGCCGGCGCGGTCGTAGACGGTCTCGGGCAGTTCCTGCGCGGCGATGGTGCGCACGAAATCGACCGAGAAGAACACCTCGCTCCACGCACGGCGCAGCGGACGGCCGGTCTCGGCGGAGATGATGAAGGCGAGCGCCTTGCGGTTGCGGTAGATGGCATCGGCGAAGGCCTCCAGCCGCTCGCGCCGGGCCGCCCAGGACAGCGCGGCCCAGCCGGGATAGGCGGCGCGCGCGGCATCGACGGCGGCGTCCACGTCGGCGACCTGCGCTTCCGGGCACTCGGCGATCACCTCGCCGTCGGCGGGGTGGACCACCTGACGGCGGTCGGCGGCGACGTCGCGGTTGCCGATCGTCTGTTCCAGACGCAGCGACGCGATCCATCCGGAGACGCTGGCCGGCACTTCGCTGTAGATCGTCTCGGCTTCCTGCATCATCCTCGTCGCACTCCCTGTTGGTCCCCCGGACTATCATGGCGCCGGGAGGTCTGGCGCTTGCGCGTACCGCGAGTTCTCGCACCGCGAAGACGCGATCCCACGGCGCGTCCGAAGCGCGGGCGGCGGTGATAGGCGGGGCGTTCCAGACACAGGAGAATCCCATGCACGGCGCCTTCATCCTCACCACCGTGACCGTCGAGAACGCCGATGCCTTCGCGGAATACCGGGCGGCCGTTGCACAGGTGAACGCGAAGCTGGGCGGCGACATGCTGGTGCGCGGCGCCGTCAGCGAAGTGCTGGAGGGAGAGGGCGCGACCGGCGAAATGGTCGTCGCGCTGGGCTTCGCCGATGCGCAGGCGGCGCGCGCCTACATCGCCTCGCCCGAATATGCGGGGCTGGCGCCGCTGCGCGCAAGGGCAGGGCGCTTCACCATCCGCGTAGTCGGCTGACGATCAGCCCGCGTCGTCGAGGAAGGCGCGCATTGCCGCCGCCACCTCGACGGGGCGTTCCTGGTGGACGAACGAGCCGGTCTCCGCGAGCTGGACGATCTTCGCATCGTGGCGCATCGCCTTGCCAGTCTCGACATACTTTACGTAGTGCCCCCGGTCGCCATAGACGAACAGCAGCGGCGCGATCGTGCGACCGAGTGCGGCCTGTGTGTTCAGCAGGCCGACGCCGCGTTCGGACGGGCGGATCCAGCGGTCGGCGCGGGCGCGGCTCGCGTCCTGCTCGACTTCCACCGACGCCACCAGCGTGCCGAACCCGGCCGCCCCGCCTCCGGTGGCGCGGGGCACGGGGCGCCAGTCGGCGGTGTAGGTCTTGGGATCGCGCTTCTTTTCCGCTTCCACGAGTTCGGCGCGGCTGTAGCCGGAAAACAGGCTGACGCTGGCGAGCACGAGCTTGTCCACCCGCTGCGGCCACAGCGCGGCGATCTCGGTGGAGACGACGCCGCCCAGCGAATTGCCCGCGAAGCTGGCGCGCTCGATACCCAGTTCGTCGAGCGCGGCGAGCAGCATCGTCGCGGTTTCCGCCACGGTCTGCACGGTGGGCGGCAGGCTCGCCATGGTGGAATCGCCGTGGCCGGGAAGGTCGAAGGCGATGACCCTGCGCTTGTCGCCGAGCAGCGGCGCGACGCCGCGCCAGTCCGCCGCCCAGCCGCCCAGCTTGTGCAGCAGCACCACCGGCTCGCCGTCCTTCGGGCCGAGCGCTTTCCACGCAAGGCGGCCGCCCGCGCGCTCGACGAAGCCGCTGTCGGTCCAGGGCCCCGCGGGAGGGAGCGATGCAGGGGCGGCCTTGGCGGCGGCGGCGCGGGCGGTTCCGGCCACGAGGGGCAGGGCGGCGGCAGCGGCGATCAGGGTGCGACGGTCGAGGGTCATCGGTGCTCCTTGCGCCAGGCGATGGCGCGCAACGCGGCGTTGGCGGAAATGTCGCCCCAGAACAGGGCGATGTCGTGCATGTGCAGGCTGCCGTTGGGCAGCGGCGTGGCCGTCACTCCGGGCGAGGGCGCGACGCGAAGCACGCCGCCCTCGCAGCGCGCGGCGGCAGGGTTCGCGACCATCGGCGCCGGGGGCGCGCCCTTCCGCGCGACGGGCATCATGCCCTTGCCCTCCGCCGCGGCGGCGGACGGACGGGCGGCGTCGAAAGTGATCGGGTTGACGCAGACGATCCGCGTGTCGTGCCCGGGGACGGCGTAGTCGTCGACCGAGCGCTTTGTCCATGCCGTCACGTCGGCGCTCGTCGTGAAGCCGTTCCAGGAAACGAGGCACCGCGTCTGCGACGGGGTCAGGCAGGGCTGAACGTCGGGCGGCAGCGCTCCGGCGGGAATGCCGATGCCGGGAAGATAGGCCGCGACCAGCCGTGCGGCGAGGGGAGTTCCGGCGATCTCCTGCTTCAGCAGGCGCAGGCCCAGCAGCGCGCCCTGGCTATGTCCGGCAAGGATGAAGGGGCGGCCGGGATTTCCCGCCAGCCATGCGTGGAAGGCGCGGGCCACGTCGTCGTAGGCGATGTCGTAGGCCGCCGCGCCGCGACCGTCGCGCTCCGTGAAGGCGTGGCTGGAGGCCTGCCGGTAGAAGGGCATGAACAGGCGGCAGCACGCGGCGAAGGCGCTGACCTGCCGGTCGGCCACGCTCTCGCGTGTCCAGGCGCGGGTCGCCGCATCGTCCATCCGCTGGTTCCAGTCCTGCGAGATGAACGTGGTGGGATGGACGTAGAACACGTCGACGTCGCGCGCGGCGCCGGTCTCGCCATGCAGCGCCCAGCTATCGGGACCCGCATAGTCCGGCGCCGGCCCCGCATCCGCGCCCGGTTCGCCGGGAGGGGATGCCAGGGCCGGGGCCACGGGGGCGAGGCTCAGGGCGAAGGCGGCGCCAAGGGCGCGCGCCGCCGTCCCGATGCCTTGCCGTGCCACGATCAGAATGCCGCCTCGAAGGTCGCGCCGAGGACGCGGCCATTGCCGAGGAAGCCGGTGGTGAAGGTCGTCGAGGGAACGAATTCCGGCTCGTTGACCGAGGACATGACGTAGCGTTCGTTGAACAGGTTCTTGGCGAAGATCGCCAGTTCGTACCCGTCCTTCTTCCAGCCGATGCGGCCGTTGACGAAGGTCTGCGCCGGCACCTTCTGGAGCGCGATGGCGTTGGTCGCCTGCTCCGAGCGGTAGGACATGTCGGCGTGCAGGTACAGCTCCGAGGCCGCCAGCGGGATCGTGTAGGTGCTCGCCGCCGAGATCTGGTGCGCCGAGATGCGCGGGATCTCGAAGCCGCCGACGTCGATGCCGGTGCCCACCTGGGTCAGCCCGCAGGCCGCGGCCGTCGGGCAGATGCGCGAGGAGGAGTAGTCCACCGTGCCCTTGTCCCACACCGACTTGTTGTAGTTGTACCCGAAGGTCACGTCCCATTCCGGCGTCGGGCGCAGCGCGGTCGAGAACTCGAAGCCCTTGACGCTGGCCGAGCCGATGTTGGTGACCGGGTTGACCTGGCCGGTGATCGACGACGGCACCGAGATCTGCACGTCGCTCCAGTCGATGTAGTACGCCGCCACGTTGATGACGACGCGGCCGTTCAGGAACGCGTTCTTGCTGCCGATCTCGAAGCTGGTGTTCTTCTCGGGGCCGTAGGACTGTTCGCTCACCACGGCGGTGTTGTTGAAGCCGCCCGACTTGGTGCCGCTGGCGACGACCGCGTAGAGCATCTTGTCGTCGTTCCACTCCCAGTTGCCGGTCACGCGGTAAGTGCCATAGGAGAAGTCCTGCGCGGGCGAGAGCACCGCGTTGGTCAGGCGGTTGGTATAGGTGCCGTCCTTGTCTTCCCAGGTCCAGCGGCCCTGCGCCTCGAGGCTGAGGGTCGGGGTGATCTTGAAGTTGGCGAGGCCGAAGACCGACTTCATCGTCGTGTTCTCGATGTTCTCGAGGTCCAGCGACGGGCTGGTCTGGTCGTAGCCGTAACCGACCTTGACCGACTGGTTCGCCTTGCGGTCGTACCAGTAGCCGCCGACGGCCCAGTCGAACACCGCGTTGCCGTAGGATTCGAGGCGCAGTTCGCTGCTCATCTCGCGCACCGGCCCGACGTAGGGCTGGGTGAAGCGGCGCTGATTGGTCGTCAGCGTGCCGCCGTAGGAATTGAGGTGCTGGTCCTGCAGCGCGAAAGTGTCGTACTTCGCGTAGGATCCGGTGTAGCGCAGCGCGACGGGGCCGAAGTCATAGCCCATGCGGCCGATGACGAGGTTGGTCTTGCGCTTGGAGTACGAGCCCGGATCGACGTTCACCTCGTCCGGCGCGTCCAGCGTGCCGCACTTGAAGCGGCGGTCGCTGCCGCCGCGGTTGGGCTGGATCATCGGCGAGATGGTGCCGCCGCAGTCGTTTGTGAACATGTAGTTCGCGCCGCCGTCCAGCTTGTCCTGGTAGTGGTAGTAGAACAGGTTGGCGGTGAGGCCGGTGCCCGGATCGAAGTCGATCATGCCCGAGCCCGAGACCTTGTAGTCCCAGCCGCCGAGGTTCGAGCCCTGCACGTTGTCGATCGTGCCGCCGAAGTGCGAGTAGGTGCCCACGCCCATGATGCGCAGCGAATCGGTGATCGGCACGGAGATCTTGCCCGCCACTTCGTAGAGGTCGTCGGTGCCGACCGAGGCCTTGATGCGACCCGAGAGGTGATCGGCCGGACGGTCGAGCACGTAGTTGATGGCGCCGGCGAAGGCGTTGTTGCCGTAGAGCGCGCTCTGCGGGCCCTTGATGACCTCGACGCGGGCGAGGTTGAACAGGTCGATGTCGAGGTTCGACTTGGCCGAAAGGTACACGCCGTCGAGGAACACGCCGACGTTGTTGTCGAACGTGGTCGAGGTGATGTTGGTGATACCGCGCATGGCCGGCGCGGCGAGGCCGCCGGCGTTGCCCGAGTTGAAGGTGACGCCCGGCGTCATGCGGACCACGTCGTCGAGCGACTGCGCGCCGGCCTTGACCAGCGCGTCCTGCGTCACGGCGGCGACGGCGGCGGGGATCGACTGCAGCGTCTCCTCGCGCTTGCGGGCGGTGACGACGATGTCGCCGCCGACGTTCTCGGCATCCTCCATGGCGGGCGCGGCGGCGTCCTGCGCCATGGCCGGCATGGCCAGGCTGGTGGCGAGTGCGATGGCGACGGCCGATCCGGCCATCCAAACGGTCTTCATGGTGTGCTTCCCCCCTTGCGGGTTATTGTTGATCCGGCTTCATCGGCCGGTGTTGATCTGGCGGGCCCTTGCTGTCACACCTCCGTCCCCGGCCAAACGCTCGGACATTCCGATTGTCGCACTGCGAATATGCGGGGGTGGTTTGCTGGCCCCGCCGGTGCAGGCATGGCAACCGACCGGCAGCTAGATGGAGAGCGAGCGATGCAGTTCAGCCTCGGTCAGCGCGGCCGCGCGCTGATGGATTTCGAAGTCACGACCCGGCTTGCGGCCTCGCGCCTGCAGCAGCAGGTGGAGGGCGAACTCGCCGACGCCGGGCTCGGTGCCGATGCCCTGCCCGAAGACATGGAGCAGCGCCACCGCGCGATCGACGCGGCTCTCGCGGATTCGCCCGCCTACCAGGCGCGCGCGCTGCTGGGCGAATGGACCGCCAAGCAGCACGGCCGTGCCGCCGAACAGGCTTTCGCCGAGATCGAGGACGAACTGCTGCCGCAGCTCGAAGCGCTGCGCGAAGGCGGCACGACGATCACGCAGCACGATTTCACCGCGCCGAACTACTGGTCGAAGGTGTGGTTCCACCGCACTCGCGGCGGCTGGGACGCGGGGCCGTGGAACGGCTTCATCCACGGCGAGCTGGTCCACAAGAAGTACGTCTCCAAGGTCTTCCCCGGCGACATCTACGGCAACCGCCGCTCGGTGCTGCGCGCGCTTCCGCGCGACGACTACGCCCGCATCCTCGAGATCGGCACGTCGTCCGGCCATCACGCGGTGGCCATCGCCGAGGTATTCCCCGATGCCCACCTGACCGGCATCGACCCCTCGCTGCGGATGCTGGAGCAGGCGCAGCGCGTCGCCAACGAAAAGGGGCTTGGCTGGGATCTGCATACCGGCGTCGGCGAGGACATGCCGATGTTCGCCGATGCCAGCTTCGACCTCGTCACGGCCTATGCCATCCACCACGAGATGCCGGTCAAGGCGATCGAGGCGATCTTCGCCGAGGCCTTCCGCGTGCTGGAACCGGGCGGTGACATGGCCATGGCCGACGTCGCCCGCACGCAGAGCCTCGACAAGCTGACCGCCTGGCGGTTCGACTGGCTGGCGCGCTGGGGTGGCGAGCCGTTCTGGCGCTCGACCGCGCGGCTCGACATGGAGCCGATGGCGCGCGCCGCCGGTTTCGTCGACGTGCGCGGCTGGCAGCCCAACCCGGGGCGCGACCCCTACATCATCTACGGACGTAAACCGGCATGAGCGAACAGGCCCGCATGAGCGACGAGACCTTCACCGTGCCGACCGGAATCGGCGGCGACGTCACGGCCGAGCGCCAGATCCTGCCGCCCGCCCGCATCGACGACGTGGCCGAGGCCGTGCTGGCGCTGGCCCGCGAACTGTGGGTCGTCGCCGACCGCCAGATCGTCACCGAGGCGCTGCTCGCCCGCCACGGCATCACCGCGCAGGAAATCGACACCTTCCAGCCCGACGCCGAGGTCGAGGCGCGCCTCGATACGCGGCGGCGCCAGATCGTCGACAACCTGCTGGTCGCGCTCAAGGCCGGTTGAGCCCTGCTCGACATGCGAGCACCTCGATATCGACCGTTGGCGCAATAGCCGCCGTTCGCCCTACGCGCACCCTTTGAGCGCGCCTGCGCGCACCTGACTCGTCCCGAACGCACGGAGTTCTTGCGATGGAATACGATTACGTCCCGCTGCCGCAGCGCAAGCCGCTCAAGTGGCCCAACGGCGCCCGCGTCGCGCTGATGCTCACGTTCAATCTCGAGACCTGGGATCTCACCAAGGACACCGACAAGCCCTACTACGCGGGCGGCCCGGCGATCCTGCCCGACATCCTGCCCGGCAACGTGGCCGATTTCCCCAACTACTCCTGGCGCGAATATGGCCAGCGCGTGGGCATCTGGCGCCTGTTCGACCTGTTCGACGAGCTGGGCGTGCCCGCCACCTGCACCACCAACGCCGTCACCTTCGAGCGTCGCAAGGCGATGACCGACGCCGTGCTCGAGCGTGGCTGGGAACTGCTGGCGCACAACTGGGAGCAGGGCGAACTGCTCACCGGCTTCGCGGGCGATCCCGCGAAGGAGCGCGAGATCGTCCTGCGCAGCCTCGAACAGTACGAGAAGTTCACCGGCCGCAAGGCGAAGGGCTGGCTGTCCTCCAGCCTGCGCGGCACGATGCAGACCGCCGGCATCCTCGCGGGCGAGGGTTGCACGTTCTACTGCGACATCATGAACGACGACCAGCCGTACCTCCTGCGCACGGACAACGGCCCGATCGTCTCGGTCCCTTATTCCAACGAGATCAACGACTTCACCTTCATCACCCGCAAGAACTTCACCACCGACCAGTTCCGCGACGCGCTGATCGAGGAACTCGACGTGCTCTACGCGGAGGGTGAGAAGACCGGGCGGATCATGAACGTGGGCCTGCACCCGCATGTCTCGGGCCGCGCGCACCGCGTCCGTGCGCTGCGCGAGTTCATCGAGCACGCGAAGTCGCTGCCCGGCGTCTGGTGGGCAACGCGCGAGGAGATCGCCGCGTGGTATCTCGAAAACCACGAAGACCATATTCCCGGTCAGCTCGGATGAACCACGTCGCGCGCCTCCGCACCCGGTTGGCCGAACGGACCACGCGTGGGCTCGTCTCGATGCCGGGATGCTGGGACGCGCTGACGACGCTGCTGGTCGAGCGCGCCGGGTTCGAGGCGGGGTTCGTCTCCGGCGCGGGGCTCTCGATGGCGATGCTGGGGCGCGCCGACCTCGGCCTCGTGCCCGCCGACCGCGTGGTCGACACCGTCGCGCTGATGCGCGACGCGAGCGACCTGCCGCTGCTGGTCGATGGGGACACCGGCTTCGGCAACGCGCTGACCCTCCAGCGCTTCGTGCGGATGCTCGAACGCGCCGGGGCGAGCGCGGTGCAGGTTGAGGACCAGACCTTCCCCAAGCGCTGCGGCCATATGGCCGGCAAGCAGGTTGTGCCGCTCGACCAGGCCGTGGGCCGGGTGAAGGCGGCGCTCGATGCGCGGGACGAGATGCTCGTCGTCGCCCGTACCGATGCGCTGGGCGTCGAGGGACTGGCCTCGGCGCTGGAGCGGGCCGAGGCCTTCCTGGCCGAAGGCGCCGACGCGGTCTTCGTCGAGGGGCCGCGCACCATGGAGGAACTGACACAGGTGGCAGAGCGCCTCGCCGCGCGCGTGCCGCTCGTCCACAACCTCGCCGCCGGCGGCGTCTCGCCGACCGACGACGAGGCGGTGCTGGAGCCGCTCGGAATCGCGGTCGCCCTGCACCCGCTGCTGCTCATGGGCGGCCTCGCCACATCGGGCGCGCGCTGGCTGGCGACATTGGCCGAGGCCGGATCGTCACGCGGCTTGCGCGCCGAAACCGGCGAATTGCACGAACTCAACGAACTGACCGGCGCCAAGGCGCTGCTCGACCAGGGAGCGATCTATGGCTGCTGAGCCGCACGAACTCGATAGCGATTACGCCGGTGCCGGCTTTGGTGGCGGGCTGGAACCCGGCAAGCGGCCCGCGCTGCTGCTGGTGGACATGGTCATGGCCTATCTCGACCCTGCCTCGCCGCTTTACGCGCATGGCGAGGCGGCGCTGGAGACCGCCGTGCGCCTCGCCGCCGCTGCGCGTGAGGCCGGGATCCCGGTGATCCTCACCAATGTCGAGTACCGCGACGGCACCGAGGGCGGCATGTTCTTCCGCAAGGTGCCGGGCCTCAGGCACTTCATGGAGGGCTCCCCGCTCGGCGCCTTCCCCGAGGCGCTGGCGCCGCAGCCGGGCGACCGGGTGCTGACCAAGTTCTACCCCTCGGCATTCTTCGGCACCGCGCTGGCGCCGATGCTGGTGGCGGAAGGCGTCGATACCCTGCTCATCGGTGGCTACTCGACCTCGGGCTGCGTGCGGGCGACGGCGCTCGATGCGCTGTGCCACGGTTTCGTCCCGCTGGTCGTCGCCGATGCCTGCGCCGACCGCGCGCCCGGTCCGCACGAGGGCAACCTGTTCGACATCCGCGCCAAGATCGGCGAAGTCGTCGATGCCGATGCCGCGCTCGCGGTGATCGCGGCGGCGGGCTGATGCCCGGCCTCGCCTTCCACCACGCGGCGATGTCGGTGCCTGACATCGATGCCGCCGCGCGGTGGTACGAGGACGTGCTCGGCTTCCGCGAGGAAAGTCGTTTCGTCATTCCGGGTGGGACGCAGGCGATGTTCCTGGAACGCGACGGCCTCAGGATCGAGCTGTTCCAGGTCCTCGACCCCCAGCCAATGCCCGCCGCCCGGCTCGACCCGCGCGAGGACCTGAAGACGCTGGGCAACAAGCACGCGGCCTTCACCGTCGCCGACTACGACACCTTTCGCGCCGACCTGATCGCGCGGGGCATCGAACTCGTGCTCGAAGTGGGCGTGACCTTCGGACGCGGGTTGTTCATCCGCGACGGCGTCGGAAACGTCCTCGAATTCCTCGAACGCTGAGCGGGCTTCCCGGCGGCTCCCCGATAAAGCAAAATCGCAATCACCATTGGCACTTGGCATAATGATACCGGTGTCATAGATGTTCCCCGACAGGCAGGCCGAAAGCGCCGCTCAGAGGAGATGGAACCGTGATGCATCCGAAAATACGCAGCCGGGCAGGTCTGGCGGCTTCGCGGTTTGCACTTGCGGTGGCGGCGGTGGGTCTGTGGGGCGGCGCGGCCACTGCGCAGGCGTGGGAGGCGGACGGGCTGCTGTTCCATGCGCCGCTGGACGCCGACTTCAACGCGACCGTGGCCGGCGGCGCCTCGGTGCCCAATTTCCAGAGCGACGTCGCGATCGTCTCCGATGGCGCGCAGGGCGGTGCGGGGCGCTGGTCCGATGGCGGCTATGTCGCATGGGAAGCGCCGGGCAACATGCAGGCGCAGCGCGGCACGCTCTCGTTCTTCTGGCGCAGCCACACGGCCGTGGGAGAGGCGCCTTTCGTGATCTTCCGCGCCAGCGCCGGCGATCATTCGAGCTGGGACATGGCGTTCCTGCGCATCGACTGGAACGGCCACGGCTTCGACGCCTTCGTCACCGACGCGAACCTCTCGCGCGTGCGGGTGAGCTGGACCATCCCCACGCCGCCCACGCCGGATGCATGGCACCACGTCGCCTTCGCATGGGACGAGAACGAAGGCGTGCGCCTGTTCTGGGACGGCGCGCAGGTGGCCGAGAAGAAGCAGGCCGCGGACCTCGACATGGCGCTCGACCAGTTCGGCCTCGCCGGCCGCGTCATCGCGCCGCATCAGGTGCAGAGCCGCTACAACTTCATGCGCGGCTCCGATCTCGACGACATCCGCGTCTACGACCGCATGATGGGCAGCGAGGACATCGCCAGCCTCGCCGCGCACCGGGAGCCGGCGACGCCGACCGCTTCCACGCCGTCCGCCACCGACCTGCGCCGCGCATGGCTCCACCGCTTCGGATGGGACACGCAGACGCCGCCCGTGCTCGGCGATGCGGTGACCGTCGTGCGCAAGGTCGAGTTCGCCGACGCCAAGGACCTCAAGGAATGGATGTGGAAGGGCGTCGACGGCATCGCCGAGACGACCTGGCCCGGCGTCTACAACCGCTCCCGCCTGCCCGGGCGTGACGACTATTTCCAGCTTCCGGACTGGAACGTCTATGTCGAGGGCGGCAAGACCTACGAACTGACCCTGCCCGAGAACGTCGCGTTCAACCGGGTCGAGATTCGCGGCGCGGCCTACGGCGCGCTGGACTGGTCGGGCGATGGGCGTTCGTGGCGCAAGCTCGCCGCGCGGCCGAAGGGCGTGGTCCGCTCGGTGACCGAGACGCCGACCAAGACCGGCGGCACCCTGCGCTTCACCAACGTCATGCAGGAGCAGCCCATACAGGAGATATGGGCCTACGACGTCCATGCCGGGCAGGTTCCCCAGGGAACATTCCAACTGAGCTACACCGTCCGCGCCGATGCCGCGTCCGACCTCGGCGCGCTGGAGCGGCTCAACACCCACATCGCGGGGCGCTACCCCGCGAACGAGCGCTCGACGGTGGTCGCCCTGCCGACCAGCGGCGTGAAGGCCGCAGTGGGCGCGGGCAACGCGGGCGCTTCGGGCAGCACGGCGCAGCGCAGCGGCGCGGACCTGCCGCTGGTCCATGTGCTGATCCCCTCGAACTTCGGTGATGCCCCGGCCGGCCGGCCGCTGGCACGAGCCTGGAACTACGGCTGGGAGAACGTCCACGACGGGCTCGACGGCATTGCCATCGACCTTCCCGCGATCGACGCCAAGCCCGATGCCAAGGGGCTGATCCCGCTCGACATCCGGGTGAAGGACCCGATCTGGCCCGAGCGCGACATGATCGACGTGCAGGTTTCCGTGCGGCCGGGGCAGGCACGCACGCTCTGGCTGGACCTGCGCGACCGTATCCTGTCGGCCGACAGCCTCTACCTGACGGTCGCCTCGGCCGCGCCCGACTTCGGCGCGAAGTCGCTCGACGGCATGACCGTCCGCCTCGTCTTCAAGGACCGCGCCGAGGCGAAGGTCGAGCACGCCGCCGACCGCTTCAACCAGGTGAAGGACAACTGGGCCTTCCTCGTCGAGGAGCACACCGCGTCCAAGCGCGCGGCGCTCTACCGCCGGCTCTACGGCGACATCACCGACCTGCTGCGCGTCGATCCCGACAACCTGGAGGCGCGGCGCTACTGGGCGGACATCAGCTACTCCGAGGCGCAGCTTCCGCCCTTCGTGCAGCCCGAGGCGCCTGCGGGGACGCCGCTCTGGGCCTTCCGCCAGCTCGAGGACCTGAAGCTGACGCGCCAGTTCGTGAACTGGTGGATCGACGAGCGGCAGGTGCCCTACGGCGATTTCGGCGGCGGCATCTCCGATGACACCGACCTGACCCAGCAATGGCCCGGGCTCGCGCTGATGGGCGTCGACCCGGACAAGATCAATGGTTCGCTGCGGGCGATGTCGGATGCGGTCTATGCCAACGGCATGATCGTGAACGGCCTCAGCTACATCAGCACCGACGAACTCCACGTCTACGAGGAGGGCATCAACTCGGACGCCGAGCGCCTCTACCTCAACTGGGGCGAGCCCAAGGCGCTGGAGCGGATGATGGCGACGGTCGCGGGGCTGAAGGAGGTCATCCGGGTGAACCCGGCCGGGCACATGCACCTCTCGTCCAGCTGGTACGGCGGCCGCAAGATCTACCGCGACGAGCCGTGGGCCTGGCAGAAGCCCTATGGCTTCGTCATCATGCACACGCCCGTCCTGCTGGGCGTCTACAACGCCAACCCCACGGCGCGCGGCTTCGTGACCGGGATGATCGACGGCCTGCTGGCGCACGGCAGGCAGGATGCGGACGGCGTCTGGAGCTTCCCCAACGACATCAGCTGGAACCACGACACAGAGCGCGCGGGCGACGGCGGCGGCGCATCGCTGCCGATGCAGTCCGCGTGGGCGGCATGGCGCTTCACCGGCGACGAGAAGTACCTGCGCCCGGTGACCGGCCGGGTGGGCAAGGGCAACTTCGGCGCACTGGCCGAGATCAACGAGAACGCCATCACCGTCCTCGGGCGGCGCAAGGACTGGCAGGCGGGCATCCTCAAGAGCGCTGCGGGCGGCAACCACTTCGCCCGGTTCGAGGCGTGGAACGGCACCGGCGACAGGTCGTGGCTCGAGGCGCTCAATGCCGCCGGGATCGCCAGCAAGGCCCAGCACATGTACATGTACACCGAAGGCCACTGGTGGAGCGACCGGGTGGAGGCGCCGCACGAACTGCTCCAGCGCGAGCGGCTTGGCGGCATCGCGCTCAAGCGCAACCAGACTTATCCGGGCAATGCGGTGAGCTGGCGCTTCGCCGATCCGGAGGCGGCGCTGAAGGTGGCGATCCTGGTACGCGACGCGACGCCGGAGCGCTTCACCGTCGTCGCCTACAACACCACCGATGTCGAGCAACGCGCCGACATGGGGGCGTGGAACGTCACCGCCGGCACCTGGACCATGACCCGCGGCATCGCGGCCGACGGCGGCGACACCGCGCAGGGCGCCGTCTCCACCGCCGAAGTGGAGCTGGAACGCAGCGGCTCGCTCCCCGTGTCGTTCGCGGCGGGGACGACGACGGTCATGACCTTCGCGCTGAAGCAAAAGGCCGCGACCCAGCCCGAGGATCGCCCCGACCTCGGCATCGGCGCGGACGATGTGGTGCGCAAGGGCAACCGCATCGGCGTGACCGTGCACAGCCTCGGCTCCGTGCCCGCGCCGGCAGGCACCGCGACGCTGGAGACGGCGGAGGGCAAGGTCCTGGCATCGACGGCCATCCCGGCGCTGGCCGCGCCGCTCGACCTGCAGCCCCGCACCGCCACCGTCACCCTGCCGGTGCCCACCGGGACCGTGGGGCCGCTCCACGTCCGGGTATCGACGGGAGCGCCCGAAGTCACCCGCCGCAACGACGTCGTGGTGCTGGAGGACAAGCGGTGATGAAGAAGGCCCTGCTCGCGTTCGCCGCCGTCGCGCTGGTGCCCGGCGCCCACCATGCCGAGGCCCGGCCGGTCGACTGGCGCTTCGACAACCTCGATCGCATCGGCGGGCTCAAGCCGCGCGTCGTCGGAAATCCTCGCGTGGTGAAGACGCCGCAGGGCAAGGCCGTGGAGTTCGACGGCGTCGACGATGCGGTCTACCTCGACCGGCATCCGCTGGCGGGCGCGGGGCAGTTCACCATCGAAGCCCAGTTCCGCCCCGACGGAGGCGCGTTCGAGCAGCGCTGGATGCACCTTGCCTCGGACGACAACGGAGACGCGGCGGCGAACCAGACGCGGATGCTCTTCGAGATCCGCGTGGTCGGCAATGCCTGGTATCTCGACGCCTTCGTCAAGGGCAAGGGGTACTCGCAAGTGCTGATCGACCCGGCGAAGCTGCACCCGGTCGGCCGCTGGTATCACGTCGCGCAGACCTTCGACGGCACCACCTATCGCAGCTACGTCGACGGCGTGCTCGAAGGGGAGGCGAAGGTCGACTTCAGGCCGCAGGGCACCGGGCGGACCTCCGTCGGCGTGCGGTACAACGGCGTGAACTTCTTCCACGGCGCGGTGCGCGGCGCCCGGTTCACCGCGAAGGCGCTGGCGCCCTCGCAGTTCCGGCTGCTGCGCAAGTAGTCCGCCGTCGCGGCCCGCGTCACTCCGGAGGGGTGACGCCGCGCCGCTCGAGGAAGCCGAAGATCGTGTCCCACAGGTGCACGCTGATGCGCGGGCCGCGCACGGCGTGGGTCTGGCCGGGATAGAGCATCATCTCGAACGGTGTCGCTTCGGCCTGCATCCGGGCGATCAGCGTCGTGCTGTTCTCGAACACCACGTTGTCGTCCGACATGCCGTGGATCAGCAGCAGCGGATCGGCGATCTTGCCTGCGTCCTCCAGCGTATCGGCCTTGCGATAGGCCTCGGCCACCTGCCGGGGATCGCCCATGTAGCGCTCGGTGTAGTGGGTGTCGTAGAGTTCCCACTTCGTCACCGGCGCGCCCGCGATGCCCGCCGCGTAGAGGCCGGGGTCGGCCTCCAGCATCTTGAGCGTCATGTAGCCGCCATAGGACCAGCCGTAGGTCGCGATCTTGTCCGGATCGACGAAGTCCAGCGTCTTGAGATACTGCGCGCCCGCACGCTGGTCCTCGACCTCGACCGTGCCCATGGCCTGCCGGATCTGCGATTCGAAGGCGACGCCGCGATTGGCGCTGCCGCGGTTGTCGATCTCGAAGTAGATGTAGCCGCGATCGACGATCGCCTGCGCCAGCGCGCCCTTCCAGCCGCGCGTGACGGTCTGCACGTGCGGACCGCCGTAGTGCTCGAAGAACACCGGGTAGCGCTTGCCCGCCTGCAGCGGAGGGGTGATCATCATCCAGTGCAGGTCCGATCCGTCCTGCGCCTTGATCGTGCCGAAGCGCGTGGGGCGGTGGCTGGCGAGGTAGGGCGCATAGGGGTGCGATGCGTCGAGCCTGTTCTCCTCCACCCATGCCAGGCGCTTGCCCACATCGTCCGCGATGTACGTCTGCGAGGGCTGGCTGGTAGACGAGCGGGTGACGACCACGGTCGAGCCGTCCCGGCTGGCCGAAGCCGCGTTCGACCATCCCGCTTCGGTGAGCTGGCGGGGCGTGCCCGGATGGGCAAGGTCGATCGCGTAGAGCTGGGGCGCCAGCACGTCGTCGCGGTTTCCGAGGAACTGCACGGTGCCCTTCGCCTCGTCCACCGAGACGAGTTTGGTCACCATCCAGTCACCCGAAGTCAGCTGCCGCCAAGTGCCGTCGCGGAAGTGGTAGAGGTGCCCGTGGCCGTCGCGCTCCGACCACCAGACCAGGCTGCCGTCCTTCAGGAAGCGATAGTTGTCGGTGAGGTTGATCCAGCTGCCCTGTGACGCGGTTTCGGTGAACAGCACCCGGCTCGCGCCGCTGCGCCGGTCCACCTCCAGCATGTCGAGCCGGGTCTGCTCGCGGTTCTCGCGCTGGACGTAGAGCTTGCCGCCGTCGCGCGCCCAGTCGACGCGGGCGAGGTAGATGTCCGG
The DNA here is from genome assembly GCA_035511275.1 of Novosphingobium sp. Lineage (GTDB taxonomy): Bacteria > Pseudomonadota > Alphaproteobacteria > Sphingomonadales > Sphingomonadaceae > Novosphingobium. Next base: position 5,244 of record DATKFS010000101.1, on the reverse strand, counting down.
ATCGGGGCCGAGGTCCACCTGGACGGCGCCGCTGCCGTCGGGCTTCATGATGTGCAGCGAGACCAGGGCGTTTGGCGTGCCTGCCGCCGGATAGCGCTGCTGGTAGGTGCGCGTGCCTTCCGCGCCGATCGCGGTGCGGGTGACGACGCCCACGGGCGCCTCGTCATGGCGTTCGACCGCGATCCGCGTCTCGTCGGGCGACCACCAGTAGCCCGCCATGCGGCCCATTTCTTCCTGTGCGACGAACTCGGCCTCGCCCCAGTGGACGGTGTCGGAAGTCTCGGGCGGCGTGATCGGCCGGTGCTCCGCGCCCGAAAGCGGGCCTGCCCAGAGCCGTCCCTGGCGCACGAACGATACGAAGCTGCCCTTGGGGCTGAGCGCGGCGTTGAGTTCGTCCTCGGGGGAATCGGTCAGGCGGCGCACCGAGCCGTCGATCCCCGCCAGGTAGAGGTCGCCGTCCAGCGGCGCCAGGATCGCGCTGCCGTCTTCGGTCCATTCGTATGAGATGATGCCCTTGAGGTTGCCCACGCGCTGGCGTTCGCGCTGCATCTTCTCCGCCTCGCTCAAGGCGCGCCCGGAGCCGAGGCCGAGCGAATCGACCAGCATCCGCCATTCGCCGCTGCGACGGTCGAAGGCCCACAGGTCGTAGCGGTCCTTGTCGTCCGGGCGGTTGCGCAGCAGCGAGATGTACCGCCCGTCCGGCGAGACCTTGACCGCCCTCGGTTGCGGCCCGTCGAGCGAGGGGCTGGCGAAGACGCTCTCGAAGGTCAGGTCGCGGACGGTCTCGGGCATGGCGGAGGAGCTCCGTTTGGCGGTGGCGGCTGATGCGGGGAGGGCGGCGACGACGGGAAGGACGGCCAGGACGGCGGCGTGCAGCAAGCGAACTCGATTCATGCGCGTTCCCTAGAGGCAGGATCGCCCGAGGGGAAGCCGCCCCGGCCGAGTCAGGAGCTTCGGCAGGCCCGCCGCATGATCGCCACGGCCTCCGGCGTCAGCGGGCGCGACCAGCGGGCGCAGCGCCGTCCCGCACCGTCCAGCATGACCGAGAAGGGCAGTCCGCCCGCGCTCTGGCCGTGCGCTTCCCACAGCTGCTCGGCGCGGGGGAGGGGCACGACGGTGACGTTTTCCGGCACCGCCAGCCGCATCCGCGCGAACCCGCCGTCCGTCCAGGCGACGACCACCGGGTTGCCCGAGTTCGCCGCGGCAATGCCCGCGATCGAGCGGACTTCGGCGATGCAGGGCGCACACCAGCTCGCCCCGAACAGGACGAGCGTGAACTTTTCGGGCACCGCCTGCGCACGCGCCGGGCAGGGCGCGAAGATACATGACAGGACGGCCGCGGCCATGGACAGTCTGCGCATGGCTGCTTAGTACTTTGCATGCAGGCGACTGTGCAAGCGGGGGTAATCGCGATGAATTTCCTGGTCTTTCTGGCGGCCGCGGCGGCGGCCGGTGCTTCGGCGAGCGCGCCTCCGGCGGAACCTGCTGCGTCCAAGCCGTCCTCGCTCCAGGCGGCATTCAACGCGGCGAGCGAGCTTGCCTCCGCCCGCAAGTGCGCCGAGGCGGTTCCCGCGCTGGAGGCGCTGCAGCGCGACCCCCGGGTCAAGCCGGGCTCGTTCCCTGCATCGACGATCAGCGTGCGCAAGGGCATCTGCCTCGTCGCGCTGGACCGCACCGACGAAGGCGAGCAGGCCATCGCCATCGGCCTTCCCGCGCTCGTCGAAGCCGGTGCAGGCTTCACGAACGACGTCTCCGACGCGCGAAAGGCGCTTGGCGACGCGCGGTTCGCGCACTCCGATCGTGCCGGTGCCGCCCGCTATTACCGGCGCGCGCTCGAAGGCAAGACCGGCTCGGCCCGGCTGCCGCTGCTCGCCAGCCTGTCGCGGGCGATGGCGTTCGACGGCGGGGAAGTCGCGCTGGGTCCGGCTCGCGAGGCGCTGGACCTGATTGCCGCGACGCCCGACATGCCCAAGCCCGTCGCCGCCAGCTACCGCACCCTTTATGCGCGCACGCTCCTCAACCAGGGACGCACCGACGAGGCCTACAAGGAACTGAAGCAGGCGCTGTCGCTGACCGGCGGGTTGACCACGCGCACTTCGCTCGACGAGGTGTCGCTGCGCGGTGACCTCGCCATGGCGGCGATGCTGATGAAGAAGCGCGACGATGCGCGCCTCTACCTCGCCTACACCGGCGCGGGCCGCATCGGCGACACCTCCTTCGCGCGGGCCGAGGCCATGGACCTGCCGCTCTGCGGTTCGGAAACCGGCCTGCGCCCCGAGGACGTCGCGGTGGTCGAGTTCGGCATCAACGAAGACGGCTCGATCATGTATGCCCGCACCGTCTATTCGCGCGGTGGGCCGCAGGTGGCGGCCGCCTTCGAGCAGGCCGTCGGCGACTGGTACTGGCGCCCGGATGCGGCGGCGGCGATCCCGCAGTTCTACCGTCTCGCCGCGCGGGTCGAGCTGCGCTGCAGCAATCGCCTCGGCAAGGGGCCGGGCCTGTGGGCGCCCGTCAACGGGCGCTTCGCGGCGTGGGCGGGCAGCCAGCTCCCCGCCGAAGCCACGGGGTCCGACCGTACCGCCGCCCTCGCCACCCTGCGCCGCCTCGGCGAGGACGAAAGCGGGGCCACCTCGCCGACGGTGCGGGTGGCCGCGCTCGGCACCCTGCTGGCCGTCGAACCCTATACCCCGCCCCTCGCCGCCGACAAGGCGCTGGCGCTGACGGGCAAGGCCTCGGTTCCGGCCGAGGTGGTCAACTGGCTGCGGATGCAGCGGGTGATGCACGTCCAGGAGAAGGGGCGCGGCCGGGACCAGGCGCGCAACCGCGAACTGGTGGCGCTGGCCGCCGAACCCGCCTTCGCCGCCGACCCGCTCGCCGCCGATACGCTGCTGCTGGAAGCGGCGGGCACCCGCACCACCCGGCGCGATCCGCAGTCTGACGGCTGGGTCGCCCAGGTCGCGAACGACACGCGCCTGCCCGAGGCCCATGCGCTGCGCCAGCTCGGCTGGCTGGCTCTCGCCAATCGCTCCGCCGCCGCCGGGAACGTCGCCGAGGCGCAGGGCTACTATGCCAAGACCGGCCTGAACGACGAGCAGTGCGCGCTCCTCAGCCTGCCGCCGGCGATCCGCCGCACCAATGTCGGCAGCGGGGACTATCCGATGTCGGCGGCGATGATGGGCTTCGAAGGCTGGGTGCGGCTGGAGTACGACATCAACGCCGACGGCTCCACCGGCAACGTGCGGCCGCTCGCCGCCTATCCGCCGCTGATCTTCGGGGACGCGGCGACCGCGATCGGCAAGGACGTCAAGTACGACATGAGCTACCGCCCCGGCGAGGCGGCGACCGCGTGCAGCGCCAATACCAACACGATCAACTTCTCCATGAAGTGACGCCGCGGCGGCCACCCTCTGCGGGGGCGGCCATCCGGTAGCGCGGGGCGTCCCCTCCGGCGCGGCGATCCGCCGTGCGCGGTCGCGCCCGCTCGCCCTGCCCGGCAGGCGGACGCGGCCCCGCGCTGCGGTGGCGGCGCGCCCGGCCTCGGGTGATGGCGGGGGAAACCGCGAAGATCGGAAGACCATGATGGGCACAACCCGCCGACGCCTGCTGGGCAACTCCAGCCTGTTCCTCCTCTCGCTCGCCGCCGGGCCGGTCAGGGCGGCGCCACCGGCGGTCGAGCGCTGCGACGTGGTGGTGATCGGCGCGGGACTGGCCGGGCTCAATGCCGCGACCATCCTTGCCGACCTCGGCGCCCGGGCCATCGTGCTGGAAGCGCAGGACAAGCCCGGCGGGCGGCTCCACACCCTGCGGACGCCGGACGGTCATTTCGACTGCGGGGCGACCACCATCGGCCCCGAGTACGGCCGCGTCCGCGCCCTTGCCGAGCGCTTCGGCGTCGAACTGGTCGCCCCGCACCGGCGCGGCGGCATGGCCTGGGCGATCAACGGCGCCAGCGGCAACGGCGCCGACTGGGCGACCTCGCCCGCCAACCGCACCCATGGCGACGAGCGCGCGATCGCCATCGCCCAGCTCGAAGTCGCGATGATCAACCGCTTCGGCAAGCTGCCCGCCCCCGATGCCTGGCGCGATGCCGAATTCGCGCGCTGGGACATCCCGCTCGACCGCTTCTTCCGCGAGTGCGGCCTGTCCGAGGAAGCCATTCGCCTCATCGGCATCACCAGCAACTGCGAGACGCTGGAAACCACTTCGGCGCTGTTCCAGATGAAGGAACTGCAGTCGATCTCGGCATGGGGCAAGGAAGGCGGCGGCCAGAAGAACTCGGTCTACGAGGCGGGGACCGGCGAGTTCCACTACATCGCCGGCGGGTCGGACCGGTTGCCGGAAGCGATCGCGCAGGGGCTCGGCGTACCGGTGCGCTGCGGCACGGCGGTCGCCGCGATCGACATGGACGGCGGCGGTTGCACCGTCACGTGCGCGAACGGTTCGCGCATCGCCTGCGACTACGTGATCTCGGCCGTCCCGCTCGGCGCGCTGTCGCGCATCGCCATCTCGCCGCGTCCCACCGGGCTACGCGCCGAATCGATCGACGATGCGCTCTACATGGGTACGTCGCACTTCTTCTTCGCGGTCACCGCCCCTTACTGGGAGCGCGACGGGTTGGAGCCGGGCCTCGTGACCGACGCCGCCATCGAGCGCGTCTTCGCCAACAAGGGGACGAGCGGCGCGGTGGAATGGCTCGACGTCTGGATGAACGGCGCGGGCACCTTGCGCTTCGACGCGCTGCCCCCCGACCAGGCGCTGGCGGCCGTCACCGAGGAACTGCTGCGCATTCGCCCGGCGATGGCCGGGGCGATCCGGCCGATCGGGCAGCACAGCTGGCGCCGCAACCCCTTCATCGGCGGCAACAAGCACATCTTCCGCCCCGGCCAGGTCTCCCGCTTCGGCGCCGCCATCGCCGATCCCTGGCAGCGCCTGCACTTCGCGGGCGAGCACACCCGCGACGTGGAGCCCGGCATGGAAGCCGCCGCCGCCACCGGCGAACGCGCGGCGCTGGAAGTGCTGGAGCGGATGGGCAAGGCCTGAGCCTCAAGATCGCAGGCACACGAAAACGCCCGCTGGCGAATGCGGGCCTTACGCCGGGGAAAGTCGCGCGAGAACCGAGGTAACATCGGGTCGGCGTCAAGGAGCGCCCATGCTGTGGGCTGCGAGTTTTCCTGCCTTGCGAGCGATGCCGGGTAAAGGCAGGTCAGCCCGGCTTGGCCTGTAGTCTCATAGATCGGTGCTTCG
>DATKFS010000100.1:0-3615 GCA_035511275.1 Novosphingobium sp. | reverse complement strand
CGGGATGGGGCGTGCTCATGGTGCCATGCTGTCACGGCTCGGCATTCCCCGCACCTGTGACAGGTGCGTAAAATCGCAGAGCGGACATTCCTCCACCGCCTCGCCGATCGCGCAATCTTGGAAATGCGCCCGATCGGCTCTAAAGGACGCGCATGACCCTCTCCCCCATCCTCGTCGTCACCACCGGCGGCACCATCGACAAGCAGTACTTCGACGCGCTGAGCGAGTACCAGATCGCCGAGAGCGTGATCCCGAAGCTGCTGGAGACCGCGCGGGTCGCCCATCCCGTCCGCGTGGTGGAACTGCTGCGCAAGGACAGTCTGGAGCTGACCGGCGAGGACCGCGCGCTGATCGCCGCGACCATCGCCGGCGCGCCCGAGAACCTCGTCGTCGTCACCCACGGCACCGACACGATGACCGACACCGCCGCCGCGCTCGCCCACATCGAGGGGAAGACCGTGGTGCTCTGCGGCGCGCTCGCCCCGGCGCGGTTTGCCGAGAGCGACGCGGCGTTCAACCTGGGCATGGCGATCGCCACCTGCCAGGCCGCGCAACCGGGCGTGTGGATCACGATGAGCGGCTCGGTGTTCGATGGCCTGAAGGTCCGCAAGGATCGAGAGGCCGGGAAGTTTGTCGCCCGTTAACCACTGCAATCGTTGCCAGTACTGGCTCTTAGGGGCGCTCCCCTAGGTGTTGCTTGTCTGATCGCTAACCCCCTCCCGGTACCTGTTCTTAGTGACAGGTGCCGATTTCCCGTGCTCCCCGCGCGTGCCGGCCCTCCCGCAAAGGCAGGCAATGACGCTGGCAACGCACATCGCGCCCGACATCCAGGCTCCGCTGACCCACGCCCCGTTCGGCGCGATGATCGTCGAGCGGTCGGGCGTGATCTGCTGGGCCAACGCGGTCTGCGCGACGCTGTTCGCCGAGCCCGATCCCGAGACCCTGCGCCTGGGCCTGCTGTTCGTCTGGTTCTGCGAGGATGACGCCGAGACGCTGCGCCAGATGTTCGAGCTGTTCTTCACCGCTCCCGTGGCGCAGCGCGACCCCTGGACCCGCAAGTTCGTGCTCAACGCGACGGACGGCTCGCGCCCGATCATCGCGCTGACGCTGGCCCCGGTGGCCGATCCTGGCGACCGCGACGGGGGGCGCGCCGTCGTCTACGTGCGCAACACCACGCGCGAGGTCACGGCGGAGCGGCGCTTCGCGCAGATGTTCGACAACCTGCCGCTCGGGCTGGTGGTGATCGACGGCAAGGGGCGCATCGCGCAGGCGAACACGATGCTGGCGACCCAGTTCGGCTATCCGGTGGAGGACCTCGTCGGCCAGCCGCTCGACATGCTGATACCCGAACGCTACCGCATCGCCCATGCCGGCCACGTCGCCGCATACCGCGCCGCGCCGGCCTCGCGCATGATGGCCTCGGGCCGCGACCTGACCGGCCTGCACAGTACCGGCCGCGAATTTCCCGTCGAGATCGCGCTGACCCGGTTCGAGAACCCCGGCCAGCCGCTGTTCATGGCTATCGTCAGCGACGTCACCCACCGCAAGCGCTCGGAATCCGCGCTGCAGCAGACCAATGCGCAACTGGAAGAGTTCACCTACGTCGCCAGCCATGACCTGCGCTCGCCGCTGCGGGGGATCGGCGACCTCGTGAGCTGGATCCGCGAGGATCTCGCCGAGGTATGGGGTGAAGACGCACTGCCCGAGGCGGTGCGCCACAACTTCGACCGCATCACCCAGCGGATCGAGCGCTGCGAGCAGATGATCGACGACCTGCTGAGCTACGCGCGCGCCGGGGTCCGCGACCCCAAGCTCCACCGCATCGAGCCGCGCGAACTGATCGAGGAAGCCATGGCCATGGTCGTCATCCCCGAAGGCTTCGACGTCGAGGTGGACGTCCAGGGAAGTGCGCTGATGGCTCCCCGCGCGCCGCTCTCCACCTCGCTGCGCAACCTCATCGCGAACGCGGTGAAGCACCACGGCGGGGACCACGGGCGCATCCGCATCGCCATGCGCGAGGAAGGCCGTTTCTCGATCTTCTCGGTCGAGGACGATGGGCAGGGCATTCCGCCCGGCAACGAGGAACGCATCTTCAAGCTGTTCCACCGCGCCTCTCCGGGCACCGACGGAGACGGGGTCGGCCTCGCCTTCACCCGCCGCATGATCAACGCGCACGGTGGCATGGTCACCGCGCAGGGCAGGGGCCAGCTCGGCGGCGCCAGCTTCGAAGTCCACTGGCCGCGCATCCTCCTGAGGGAGAACGACGATGATTGAACTCGCCCCCGTGCCCAGCGAATGCGACACCACGGTGCGCGCCCTGCTGGACTGCACGGTCCTGCTGGTGGACGACGACGACGTCGCGATCGAAGGGGTGCTGCGCAGCTTCCGCAAGCACGACGTGCCTTGCCGCACCATCACGGCCGGCGACGGCGGCGAGGCGCTGTCGATCCTGCGCGGCCGCCACCCCAGCAAGCAGCTCGACACGCCGGTGATCGTGCTGCTCGACCTCAACATGCCGGGGATGGACGGCTTCCAGTTCCTCGACGCGCTGCGCGCCGATCCGCTGTTGCGCCGCACAGTGGTCTTCGTGCTCTCCACGTCCGCGCGCGAGCAGGACCGCTGCCGCGCCTACGACGGCCACGTCGCCGGCTACATGGTCAAGTCCTGCGTCGGCCCGCAATTCGCCCGCCTCGCCGATTTCATCGGGAAATATGCCCGCACCCAGAAGTTGCCCTAGCTTCCGCACTTCCGCCTGCAAGGACCTTTGCACCCATGGATCACCTGCACAACGGCACCCAGAACATCCACGCCCTGATCGTCGACGACGATGACGTCGATCGCGAGCGCCTGGTGCGGATGCTGCGCCGGGGACCGCGCGAGATCAGTGTCGAGCAGGCAGGTTCGCAGGCCGAGGCGCTGGAGATGATCCGCCGCCCGGAGACCCATTTCGACATCGTCTTCCTCGACTTCGGCCTCCGGGACGGCGACGGGCGCGACCTGCTGCCAGCGATCCGCGGCGAGATCGACCCGGACTGCCCGATCATCGCGGTCACCGGCAACGCCGACGAGCAGATCGCGGCGGATTCCATGAAGTCGGGCATGACCGAGTACCTCACCAAGCGCTCGCTCTCGCCCGAGCGGGTGGCGGCCTCGGTCGAGGAAGGCATGGCCTGGCGCCAGTACCGCCAGGACCTGCGGCGGCAGGAGGAGGACCTCACCCACCGGTCGCTCCACGATCCGCTGACCGACCTGCCCAACCGCACGCTGTTCTCCGACCGCCTCGAACAGGCCTGCGCGCGGGCGCGGCGAAGCGGCGATCCCTTCGCGGTCGTGATGATCGACCTCGACCGCTTCAAGGAGATCAACGACAGTCTCGGCCACGCCGCCGGGGACGCGGTGCTGGTCGCCATCGGCAGGCGGATGCGCGAACACTTGCGCGAGGACGACACCATCGCGCGGCTGGGCGGGGACGAGTTCGCCATCCTCCTGCAGATGGCAGACCCTGCTGCGCGAGCCCTTCGTGCTGGCCGTGCCCAAGGGCCTCAAGGGCAGCGACTGGCGCGCGCTGCTGCGCACCCAGCCCTTTGTGCGCTACGAGCGCAGCTCGTTCGCGGG
>DATKFS010000099.1:0-8515 GCA_035511275.1 Novosphingobium sp. | reverse complement strand
CAGGCCCAGAAGATCAAGACCGAGATGCCCGAGGATCTGCTTCCCCGCAGCACGTCCACTCCCGCGCCGACCCCGACGCCGACCCGCGCCCCTGTGCGGACGGCGCCCATCGCGCCGGTAAGCCCCGCCGCCGGAACGCCCACCGCCACTCCCACCGGCACCGGCACGCCGATGGTGTCCGCCCCCATGGTGCAGGACACGGTGGTGGCCGAGCCGGTCATGCCGTGGACTCTGGCCGACGCGCAGGCGCTGCTCAAGACCATCGAATACATCGGCAAGGAGGGCCTGCTCCCGGGCGACTACCAGCCCACCGCGCTCAAGGCCGCGATCGCCGCCGGTGAGGGCGACGCGCTCGACGCGCTCGCCAGCCGCGTGTTCGGCTGGCTGATCGAAGACCTGCGCGACGGTCGCACGCCGATGCCCGCGCGCGTGCAGTGGTTCGCCGTCGATCCCGACCAGGACGCGATGCCCACCGGCGAGATCATGGCGCAGGCGTTGTCCGACCACGACATCGCGGGCGTGGTGAACAAGCTCGCGCCGACCAACCCGGACTACGCCGCGCTCAGGACCGAGCTGAACGCCACTCCCGTCGCCAACAAGGCGCGCCGCGCGCTGATCCAGGCCAACATGGACCGCTGGCGCTGGCTCGCCCGCGATCTCGGCACGGTCTACCTCATGACCAACGTGCCCGAATTCCAGCTGCGCCTGGTGGTCAAGAACAAGATCCTGCGCACCTACAAGACCGTGGTCGGCAAGCCCGGCCGCACCGCCACCCCGCAGCTGGCCGAGACGGTCAGCGCGGTGGTGTTCAACCCGACCTGGACGGTGCCGCAGTCGATCGTCAAGGGCGAGGGTCTGGGCGCCAAGGTGCTCAACAACCCCAAGTGGGCCGCCGCCAACCACTACAAGGGCTACAAGGCCGAGAACGGCATGATTACCGTCGTCCAGCAGCCGGGTCCCAGCAACGCGCTCGGCCTGATGAAGATCGACATGCCCAACCCCCACGCGATCTACCTGCACGACACGCCCTCCAAGCAGTACTTCAACGAGGACGTGCGCGCCTTCAGCCACGGCTGCATCCGCACCGAACGCGCGGTTGAGCTGGGCATGACGATGGCGATCCTCGGCGCGGGCATGACCGCCACCGACGCCGCCGAACTCTCGCGCGCGGGCGAGTACAAGAAGGTGCCGATGACGCGGACCTTCCCGGTCTACCTCACCTACTTCACGTTCGCCCGCTCGATCGACGGGACGCTGCAGCCGTTCAACGACATCTACGAGCGCGACGCGCCCGTGCTCGCCAGCTTCAAGGCCGCGCGCGAACTCAAGACCACCCAGCGCGCCAGCGAAGAAGCGATCATCCAGCTCGACAACCCGCTCTAAGCCGTCATCCCCGCCTTCGCGGGGACGACGATCATGGCAATTCGCAGGCAACGCGGCGGCGATTGCGCGCGCGCTCCCCTTGCCGGACGCGGCCCGGCGGCCCAAGTCGGCTGCAACGGCAAGGAGACCCGCAATGACCGACACCAATGCCGACCGGATCGCCGAGGCGACCACCCGCATCGCCGACCTCGAGGCCGAACTGGAAGCCGCCGGCACCACCACCCGCGAAGCCGAGGCGCTCGCCCGCGTCCGCGCGCTGCTTCACGAATGGGTCGACAGCGTCACCGCCGTCGTCGCGACGCCGGGCGTCGGCCGCGTGGTGCTGATCCACGAAAACGGCTCGGAATCCCGCATCGCGTCCCCCGAACTGCCGTACCGACTGGCCGTGCCCGTCACCTTCGGAGACGCGAAAGCCGCGCCCGGCGATTGAACGGCACGGGCCGGTCGCGTCCGGCGCGGCCTTTGCGGGCGGTCCAGCCCAGCCGTCAACACGGCCCACCCAAGCTCAGCCGGAGCGGGGTGGGGGTTAAGCCCCAGCAGCAGTGCGACGGCGGCTCTCGCCCCATTGCGGACCTTGCTTCGCTCAAGCTCCACTGGCAGCAAGTCAGCATGACCAAGCTTCTTCAAATCGTCGCAACCGACGTGCTTTATTACCATGATGCCGACGAGAGAGCGTTTTTTGAATGGCTGGACCGTATGGCCTTTGTCGCGGATTACCATGGCGAAGTGAGGGATTTGTTCATCAATCTCAATCGATCCCCAACGGATGATGATATGTGGGAGATCATCGGCTTCTGCCGCAGATACGGTGTTAACATGGCGCAGCTTGCTAAATTCGAGACGCCTGAAAACACCGTATGGCTACGTGACAATACGATGATTTGGCACCGAGAAATATTCGGCAGCCTGAGCGAAGCGAACGGCGACTAACCACCCACTGCGGACATTCACCATCCTCTGAAGAGCGCGGCGTGAAGCGGCAACCTGCCCGAGGCCACTCCCTCCCCGCTCAGGCTGAGCTTGTCGAAGCCCCCTGCGGCGTGGCGCTGTCGCTTGCTGCGGAACGCCGTCCGGCCGATGATCTGGCGCTATGGGCGCTCGGCCTGAGCGGAGCGGGATCAGAACCCCGGCGCGCTCAGAACCGCCGGATCACCTCGAGGAACGCGTCGCCGTAGGCGTCGAGCTTGCGGGTGCCGACGCCGCCGATGCCGCCGAGCTGGGCGAGCGAGGAGGGGCGTTCCGCCGCCATTTCGCGCAAGGTCGAATCGTGGAACACCACGTAGGGCGGCACTCCGGCCTCCTGCGCCAGTTCGCGGCGCAGTTCGCGCAGGGCCTCGAACAGCGGGTCGCCGATCGGGTTCGCGGCATTGTCGCCGCCACGGCCGCGACGCTTGCGTTCGGCCTTGGGCGGCACGACGATGGCGACCGATGCCTCGCCCTTGAGGATGGCGCGGGCATCGCCGCCCAGAGCAAGGCCGCCATGCTCGGTCGGCGTCAGGCTGCCGCGTGCCTGCAGGGCGCGGGCGAGGGCTTTCAGCAGCGGCTTCTCGTCCTCGGTGAGGATACCGAAGACCGAAAGCTGGTCGTGCCCGCGCTGGAGCACGCGGTCGTCCGGGATGCCGGCGAGCACTTTCTCCAGATGGCCGAGGCCGTAGGTCTGGCCGGTGCGGTAGACCGCCGAGAGCAGCTTGCGGGCGACGTCGGTCACGTCCACCACGCCGACGGGGTTGAGGCAGTTGTCGCAGTTGCCGCAGGTTTCCGCCGGTTGCTCGCCGAAGTGGCGCAGCAGCACGGCGCGGCGGCAGGCGGCGGTCTCGACCAGCCCGGCGAGCGAATCGAGGCGCTGGCGCTCGCTCTGCTGGCGGTGCGGTTCGATTTCGGAGAGGCGCAGGCGCGCACGGGCGAAGTCGTCCGCGCCCCAGAACATCACCGCCACTGAAGGATCGCCGTCGCGCCCGGCGCGGCCGGTTTCCTGGTAGTAGGCCTCGATCGACTTGGGGATGCCGGCATGGGCGACGAAGCGCACGTCGGGCTTGTCGATCCCCATGCCGAAGGCGACCGTGGCGACCATGACCATGTCCTCGGACGCCACGAAGGCCGCCTGGTTGCGCGCGCGCACGTCCGCGTCGAGCCCGGCGTGGTAGGGCAGCACCCGGCGGCCGGTGGCGGAGGCGAGGCTTTCGGCCAGTTGCTCCACGCGCGCGCGGGTGGGCGCGTAGACGATGCCGGGACCGGGGTTCTCGTCGACCACGGCCTTGATCTGGCGCAGCGCGTTTTCGCGCGGGCGGATCGTGTAGCGGATGTTCGGCCGGTCGAACCCGGCGACGATCAGGCCCTCGTCCGGGATGCCGAGCTGGGCGAGGATGTCGCTGCGGGTGTGATGGTCCGCCGTGGCGGTCAGCGCCAGGCGCGGCACGCCCGGGAAGGCGTCGAGCAGCGGCCGCAGCAGGCGGTAGTCAGGCCGGAAGTCGTGCCCCCATTCGGAGACGCAGTGCGCTTCGTCGATGGCGAAGAGGCCGACGCGCGCGGACTGGAGCAAGTCGCGGAAGTAGGGCTGGCTGGCGCGCTCCGGGGCGATGTAGAGCAGGTCCAGCTCCCCGGCGCGGAACGCGTCGAGGGTCTGGCCGCGATCGTTGTCGGCGCTGGTCAGCGTCGCCGCGCGGATGCCGTTGGCCCGGGCCGAGCGCAGCTGGTCGTGCATCAGCGCGATCAGCGGGGAGACGACCACGCAGGTCCCCTCCAGCAGCACGGCGGGCAACTGGTAGGTCAGCGACTTGCCCGCGCCGGTCGGCATGACCGCCAGCGTGGAGCGGCCGTGCAGCACGCGGTCGACCACCTGGTCCTGGACGCCGCGGAAGCCGGAGAAGCCGAAGACGTCGTGCAGTGCCTTGGACACCGCGTCGCCGTCGGGCACCGGGGCGGGCGACCAGTCCACGTGCGGGGCGTGGATGTCCATCATGTCGGCGTCGGGTTCGCCGTAGAAGGTCGTCTCGAAAGGCCAGTCGTCGTCGTTCACGGGCCCGACTATGGCAGATGCGGGCAGGGCAGGGAAACCCGCGCCGACGGCTGTTTCCTCCGCTTTCGCACGGATCGACCTCGCGTTTCGGCCAGTTCGTAGAAATCCCGAGCCCGGCCTTCAGCGGCGCTTTGCCCGCGCGGTGTTACCACCATGGTGCTGCAATCGATTACGGATCGCGGGGATCACGCCGGTTGCAGCGCCTCAGGATCGGAAAGAACAACGATGGGTCGCTACGTGCAGGATGCCTTCGCCGGTCGCGGCGAAAGCCGTTGGTGCTGGTTGAACGAAATGGAATTCGCCGAGAAGGCGCACGTCCTCAAGATGCTGGCGCGGGAGCTGGGACAGGATACCAGCCCCGCGATCGACGAACTGGCCCAGCACGGGCTCGATGCCGCGCTGGGCGTGCTGTCCGTGGCGAGCGGGGGCAACGTGGGCGAGGCCTACTTGCGCCACCGCGCCCTGTGGCGCGCGGGCCAGTCGCTGGCGTGAGCCGGTCGTCCCCGCGCCGGCGGGGACGACGCCTTTCGCATCAGTCGAGGTTCGGGCGCAGCCAGCGTTCGGCGGTGGCGAGATCGACGCCGCGGCGGCCGGCATAGTCCTCGAGCTGGTCCCGCCCGATGCGGGCGACGCCGAAGTAGGACGCTTCCGGATGCGCGAAGTAGAAGCCCGAGACCGCCGCCGTCGGTAGCATCGCCTGGCTTTCGGTCAGCACGATGCCGGCGTTGTCCGATGCCTTAAGCAGGTCGAACAGGATCGGCTTCAGCGAGTGGTCCGGGCAGGCCGGGTAGCCGGGCGCGGGGCGGATGCCGCGATATTCCTCGCGGATCAGCGCCTCGTTCGTGAACTGCTCGTCCGGCGCATAGCCCCACAGCTTCGTGCGGACCTGCTGGTGCAGGCGCTCGGCGAAGGCTTCGGCGAAGCGGTCTGCCAGCGCCTTCAGCAGGATGTCCGAGTAGTCGTCGTGAGCGGCCTGGAAGCGGGCGAGGTGCGGCTCGATGCCGTGGATGGCCACCGCGAAGCCGCCCAGCCAGTCGTTTTCGGTATCGATGAAGTCGGCGAGGCAGAAGTTGGCGCGGCCGCGCGACTTCTTGACCTGCTGGCGCAGCATCGGGATGCGGACTTCCAGTTCCTCCCCAAGCTTGTCTTGGGGAGGGGGACCGTCGGCGAAGCCGGTGGTGGAGGGGGAGGGGGTGCCAATTCCCCCTCCGTCAGCCCTGCGGGCTGCCACCTCCCCGAGCGAGCTCGGGGAGGAACTCGTGACGATCACATCGTCGCCGTCGCGGTGGGCGGGCCAGAAGGCGCAGACGCCCTTCGCGGTCAGCCATTTCTCGTCGATGATCCTGGCCAGCATGGCCTGCGCGTCGGCGAAGAGGCTGCTTGCGCTTTCGCCGACGACCTCGTCGTTGAGGATCGCGGGGTAGTTGCCCGCCAACTCCCAGGCGCGGAAGAACGGCGTCCAGTCGATCGTCTCGGCGAGGTCGGCGAGGTCCCAGTCCTCGAAGACGTGGAGCCCCGGCGCGACCGGTGCCGCCGGCTTGAGCGCGAAGTCCGCCGGGAAGGCGTTGGCGCGCGCGTCGGCCAAGGGCAGCAGGTCGCTCTGGCCCCTGCCCGCGCGGGCTTCGCGCACCTTCTCGTAGTCGATCGCGACGGAGGACTTGAAGCCTTCCGCCTGCGTGTCCGACAGCAGTTGCGAGGCGACGCCGACCGCGCGGCTGGCGTCGAGCACGTGGATGACAGGTCCCGTGTAGGCCGGGTCGATGCGCAGCGCGGTGTGGACCTTGGAGGTCGTGGCGCCGCCGATCAGCAGCGGGATGTTCATCTCCGCACGCTGCATCTCCTCGGCCACGGTCACCATCTCGTCGAGCGAGGGGGTGATGAGCCCCGAGAGGCCGATGATGTCCGCATCGTTCTCGTTGGCCGATTCGAGGATTTTCGACCACGGCACCATGACGCCGAGGTCGATCACCTCGTAGCCGTTGCACTGGAGCACGACGCCCACGATGTTCTTGCCGATGTCGTGGACGTCGCCCTTCACGGTCGCCATGATGATGCGGCCCTTGGCCTTGGCGCCGGCTTCCTTTTCCGCCTCGATGTAGGGGATGAGGTGGGCGACGGCCTTCTTCATGACGCGCGCGGACTTCACCACCTGCGGCAGGAACATCTTGCCCGAACCGAACAGGTCGCCGACCACGTTCATGCCGCCCATCAGCGGGCCTTCGATCACCTCGATCGGGCGACCGCCGCTGGCGGCGATGGCTGCGCGCGCTTCCTCGGTATCCTCGACCACGTAGGCGTCGATGCCGCGCACCAGCGCGTGCTCGATGCGCTTGGTCACGTCCCAGCCGCGCCATTCCTCGGCGGCCTTCTCGGCGACCGTGTCCTTGCCCTTGTAGCTTTCGGCGAGTTCGATGAGCCGTTCGGTGGAGGTCTTGCCGTCCTCGCCCACGCCGGGGCGGCGCATCATGATGACGTCCTCGCACGCCTCGCGCAGGGCCGGGTCGATCTGGTCGTAGACGTCGAGCTGGCCGGCGTTGACGATCGCCATGTCGAGCCCGGCGGGGATCGCGTGGTAGAGGAACACCGAGTGCATCGCCCGGCGCACCGTCTCGTTGCCGCGGAAGCTGAACGAGAGGTTGGAGAGCCCGCCCGAGAAATGGACGTGCGGGCAGCGCTCGCGGATTTCCGCCACCGCCTCGATGAAGTCGAGCCCGTAGCGGTCGTGCTCCTCGATGCCCGTCGCCACCGCGAAGACGTTGGGATCGAAGATGATGTCCTCGGGCGGGAAGCCGATGCCGGTGAGCAGCTTGTAGGCGCGCTCGCAGATCTCGATCTTGCGCTGCTTGGTGTCGGCCTGGCCGGTCTCATCGAAGGCCATGACGACCACGGCGGCGCCATAGTCCATGCACTTGCGCGCCTGTTCGAGGAACGGCTCGACGCCTTCCTTCATCGAAATCGAATTGACGATCGGCTTGCCCGAGACGCACTTGAGCCCGGCTTCGATGACCTCCCATTTCGAGCTGTCGATCATCACCGGCACGCGCGCGATGTCGGGCTCGGCGGCGATCAGCTTGAGGTAGGTGGTCATCGCCTGGACCGCGTCGAGCAGGCCCTCGTCCATGTTGACGTCGATGACCTGCGCGCCGTTCTCGACCTGCTGGCGCGCGACCTCGACGGCGGCGGGATAGTCGCCGGCCATGACCAGCTTCTTGAACCTGGCGGAGCCGGTGACGTTGGTACGCTCGCCGATGTTGACGAAGCGCGAGCCGGAGGGAGTGGCGGTCATGGGTGTGGTTCTCGTCGGTTCAAAAAGGTTAGTGCATTTCGGTCCCTCCAACTCCGCTCATCCTGAGCTTGTCGAAGGATTGGGGCCTTGCGCCTCGCCTCGGACTTCGACAGGTTCAGCCTGAGCGGGCGGGGAAGGCAGCGTTCAGATGGGCGGTCCGTTCAGCGTCCGCGCCAGCACGAAGTCGTCGTAGGTCCTGCCGCCCACGTCGAAGCGGCGGGTGCCGATCGTCTCGAAGCCGTGCTTGGCGTAGAAGGACAGTGCGCGGTGGTTGTCGTCCTTGACGCCGAGCAGCAGGCGGCTGGCGCCCCGGGCCTCGGCCATTACCGCCTGCATCAGGGCACTGGCGATGGTTGAGCCCTGGAACCGCGAGAGCAGGTAGATGCGCTTCAGCTCGACGTCGCCCTCGCGCGAATGCTCGATTTCGGGCGCGCACATCAGCGCATAGCCGACGGGCGCGCCGCCGGGCTCGATCTCGGCGAGCCACGCCTTCGCGCCCCCGGCCAGATAGGCGCGGTAGGTCTCGGCGGAGTGCTGCCGCGCACAGTGCGCGACGAGCCCGGCGCCGTCGATCAGGCCGGCGAAGCTCTCCAGGAACGTCGCCGCGCCCACCAGCGCGAGCGCGTCGGCATCGTCCGGCCCGGCCGGGCGGATGCGCCAGATCGGCAGCGAATCCATCAGGCGACCATGGTGAACGGTTCGAGCCCCGCGAGGCGCGTCACCGGCTCCAGCGCGGGAAGCGTGCGCGGCGCCATGCCCGCCACCTTGTCGGCGATGGCCTTGATGTGCGCGGGGGTGGAGCCGCAGCAGCCGCCCAGCACGTTGACCTG
>DATKFS010000098.1:0-1856 GCA_035511275.1 Novosphingobium sp. | reverse complement strand
CCCGGGGCAACACCGGTTATCGCCAGGACGGGGACCGGCATGCGGGCACCGTCTTCCCTCTCCTGAGCATCATGGCTACCACAGGGCTGCGGTGCGGCAAGGGTCATTGTGCACTGCCGCATAAATTTAACTGCCGCTCCTAACGCCGGGGCGTTTGGCCGCGCCAGGCAGCCGCGCTATCCTCGCGCCGCAATGCCGGGGAGAGGCCGATGACATCACGAATCCTGCGCGAGGACCGGGGCGGCCTCTGCACGCTGACGCTGGACCGGCCGGACAAGCTCAACGCGCTCGACACCGCGACGTTCGAGGAACTGGACGCCCACTGCGCCGCGCTGGAGGCGGACGTGGAGCGCATCGGCTGCGTGGTCCTTCGCGGCGCGGGCCGGGCGTTCTGCGCGGGGGCGGACATCGGCGGGATCGGACAGGGCTTCACCGACAGTCGCTTCAAGCCCGGGGTGATCGCGCGTCTTGCCGCCCTGCCCCAGCCGGTGGTCGCCGCGGTCCACGGCGTGTGCTTCACCGGCGGACTGGAACTCGCGCTCGCCGCCGACCTGATCGTCGCGGAGCGCTCCGCCCGGTTCGCCGACACGCACGGCAAGTGGGGCCTCGTCGGCGCCTGGGGCATGACCCAGCGGCTTCCCCGTCGCATCGGCATGGCGCAGGCCAAGCGGCTGATGTTCACCGCCCAGCCCATCGGCGCGGCGGAAGCAGCCGCGCTGGGGCTGGTCGACGTGCTGGTGGAGGACGGGGAACTCGATGCACGCGTGGAGGAACTGGCAGGTCAGGTGCTCGCCAATTCGTGGCACACCAACATCGAGACCAAGAAGCTGCTCGCCGCCACCGACGGGATGGCGCTGGCGCAGGGGCTTGCACACGAGTTCGAAAACTACCCCGGCTTCGCGCCCGACCATACGGAGCGGCTGGCGCGCTTCAGCCGCAAGTGACATCGCCCCCGGCCTGATCCGGGACAACGCCATTATGCTACGAGGAAAAAGGCCGGGCAGCCCTCGCGGACGGCCCGGCCTTCCTGCATGGACCTTAGCGGTCCTCCTCCCAGGTGCAGTCCTTGATCTCGATGCCGAGGTCCTCGACCAGCTGGCGCATACCGAGGATGTCGAACAGCACTTCGCCCTCGCCGATGCGGCGGCGGAATTCGACCTCCTTGGCGGCGCGCGCCTCGGCGTTGGTGACGGCGAGGTCGAGGAGCGCGCGCGGGATCACCAGCACGCCGTCCGAATCGCCGACGATCACGTCGCCCGGCTCGACGAGCACGTTGTCCACCACCAGCGGGACGTTGACGGCGGCCGGGCCGCGCTTCTTGGGATGCTCGACCGAGACGGCGGTCGACCAGACCGGATAACCCAGCTCGCGGATCGCATCGACGTCGCGCGTGGCGCCGTGGACGACGGTGCCGGCAAGGCCCTTCTTCTTCGCGAAGCCGCAGGCGACGTCGCCCCAGAGCGCGCCCTGATGACCGCCGCCGTTGGTCAGCACCAGCACGTCGCCCGCCTCGGCGGTGTAGAGCGCGGCGTGGATGGCGAGGTTGTCGCCGGGGAAGTTCCACGCGGTGACGGCGGGGCCGCAGACCTTCTGGCCGGGCGCGATCGGCACCATGCCCGGGCTCATCAGGCACATGCGCCCGGCGATCTCGCCGAGGCCTTCGTGGAGGTCGGCGATGCCGAACTTCGCCGCGCGTTCGAGCAGCGCGGGGTCGGGGCGGTCGATCTTCGCATAGATCACGGACTTGACGGGCACGGTCACGAGAGAGCCTCCGGGTTGAGCAGCGTCGCAGGGATTTCGCCCCGGCTGACGGTTTCGATGACGGCCGCCACGTGGAGCGCCATGTCCTTCATCCC
>DATKFS010000097.1:0-22807 GCA_035511275.1 Novosphingobium sp. | reverse complement strand
TCGCGCGCCGACCTGCTGGGCGACGGCAAGTGGCCTGACTATCTCGAATATTGCGACCGTTTCTACTGGGGTCTCTCCCCCGCGCTCGACCGGTCACCGCTGGAAACCGCCGCGTTCCTGCCGGAGCGTTGCGGGGTGATCGTCGCCGATGGGTACGACGCGGAAATCCTGCGCCCGCCCCGCTGCACCAGATCGCCGCCGCCCGCCGCAAGGTGGAGACCGAGCGACTGGCCCGCGCCTCGCTGCGGCGGCTGGTGACGCTCGGGGATCCCTATACGCAGCAGTGGGGGTCCGAGGGCAGCTAGGAGGTCGGGCGCCCCCGGAGGCCCCCGATCAGGTCGGGGACGACGGGTTCGGCGAGAGGGAGCCCGGACGTCAGCGGTCTGCGCAATTTTCTTGCTTTTCGCTGCAATGCACCTTATGTGGTCATCAACAACCGGCGCGCGGGGTTTTCCCGCCGCAATCCGTGAGCAGCGTGAGGTCCGCCAGGACCGGCCCGGACTAACGGTTGCCACCAACCCCAAGCTTCCTTCCTCACGCAGGGTCGCCGTAACGACACCTTGCCGTGCGCGCGCCCCGTTCGAAAGCATCGTCTTTTCGAAAGCTGTGCGCCCCCGTGCACTTTTGAAAGTGACTTGATGTCCTATTTCTCCGAACTTGGCCTTGCCGAGCCCATTCTCCGCGCGCTCGCAGTCAAGGGTTATACCGATCCCTCGCCGATCCAGCGCAAGGCCATTCCTTCGCTGCTCGAAGGCCGCGACCTGCTCGGCATCGCACAGACCGGCACCGGCAAGACCGCCGCGTTCTCGCTACCTTCGCTGCACCGCCTCGCCAACGATCCCAAGCCGCGCCAGAATGCCGGCTGCCGGATGCTGGTGCTTTCCCCCACGCGTGAACTCGCCGCCCAGATCGCCGAGAACATGCGCGGCTACGCCAAGTTCCTGAACCTGACGGTCCAGTGCATCTTCGGCGGCGTGCCCGTGGGCAAGCAGGCCCGCGCGCTCGAGCGCGGCTGCGACATCCTCGTCGCCACCCCGGGCCGCCTGCTCGACCTCATCGACCAGCGCGCGCTGACCCTCAAGCACGTCGAGATCTTCGTGCTCGACGAGGCCGACCAGATGATGGACCTCGGCTTCATCGTGCCCCTGAAGCGCGTCGCCAACATGCTGCCCGCCGGCCGCCAGAGCCTGTTCTTCTCGGCCACCATGCCGCAGGCGATCGCCGACCTCGGCCGCCAGTTCATCAACAACCCGGTCAAGGTCGAGGTCGCCCCGCAGTCGACCACGGCGGAGCGTGTCGAGCAGTTCGCCACCTCGATCAACCAGGCCGAGAAGCAGGCGCTGCTGACGCTGTCGCTGCGCGCCGGCCTCGCCGATGACGCCGCCGAGAAGGCCAGCCACGGCGCGATCGACCGCGCGCTGGTGTTCACCCGCACCAAGCACGGCGCCGACCGCGTGGTCCGCCACCTCGTCGCCGCCGGCATCCCGGCCGCCGCGATCCACGGCAACAAGAGCCAGGCCCAGCGCACCGCCGCGCTCGGCGGCTTCCGCCAGGGCACCGTGCGCGTCCTCGTGGCGACCGACATCGCCGCGCGCGGGATCGACGTCTCGGGCGTCAGCCACGTCTACAACTTCGAGATCCCGAACGTCGCCGAGCAGTACGTCCACCGCATCGGCCGCACCGCGCGCGCCGGGGCGACCGGCGTCGCCATCAGCTACGTCGCGCCGGACGAGAAGCCCTACATCCGCGACATCGAGCGCCTGACCCGCGTCAAGCTCGAGCCCCTCGCGCTGCCGGAGGACTTCCAGAACCAGGCCGCGCGCCTGCCCGCTCCCGCCCGTACCGCCCCGGCCCAGCCGCAGGGCAACGGTCGCGGCCAGGGTGGCGGTCGTGGCCAGGGCCAGGGCGGCGGTCGCAGCGGCGGTCAGGGCGGTGGCCGTGGCGGCCAGCGCAGCGACCGTCCGCAGGGCGAGCGACGCGACGGCGCCGCCGGTGAAGAGGGCGGCGAGCGCAAGCGCCGCTTCCGCCCGCGTGGCCCCAAGGGCATGGGCGCACACAAGGGCGCCGTCCGCCGCGCCAGCTGAGGCCATTCGGGTGAGGTGATCGCGGGGTTATCGCCCCGGACTCCATTGCCGCCGTCATTGGGCGCGCAGCCGAGCTGCGCGCCCATTTCGTTTCAGCTCCCGACAAACCGTCATCCCAGCGAAAGCCGGGGTCGCTGCGAGCCCTTGAGGCGACTGCTCTCCAACGGCAAACCGCGAGTGACCGCCTTGCCGTGATGGGGGCGCGGCCTTGCCAGCGGTCCCAGCCTTCGCCGGGACGACGACGAGGGTGCACCTCCCCGCCCGCAGCCCTCCCTTTTCCCCTTCCCCTGAGCCCGGACAGGGCCTAGTCCCGCGCGCATGGCGCTCGACGCTTCCCTCGCCGCAATCGCCGCCTCCGCCCTCGCCATGACGGCGATCGTGGGTGGGCGCTATCTCGTCACCTCGGGCCTCTTCGCATGGATCACCGCGCGGGTCCGGCCCGGGCACTACGCGGGACTCGATCGCCAGATCCGCAACGAGATCGCGTGGTCGCTGGCCTCCGCCGCGATCTACGGGATTCCGGCGGGCGTCGTTGCCTGGGGGTGGCAGGCGCATGGCTGGACGCGCATCTATACCGGCGCCTCAGACCATCCGCTCTGGTGGCTGCCCGCATCTGTCCTCGTCTACCTGCTGCTCCACGACACCTGGTTCTACTGGACCCACCGCTGGATGCACCGCCCGCGCGTTTTCCGCGTGGCCCACGCCGTCCACCACGCCAGCCGCCCGCCGACGGCGTGGGCGGCGATGAGCTTCCATCCGGTGGAGGCGCTGACCGGCGCGGTGGTGGTGCCGGCGCTGGTGTTCCTCGTCCCCATCCATGTCGGCGCGCTTGGCGTTGTGCTCACGATCATGACCGTGATGGGGATCACCAATCACATGGGCTGGGAAATGTTTCCCCGCGCCCTGGTGGAATCGCGGCTCGGCCACTGGCTGATCACGGCGAGCCACCACCAGCGGCACCACGAAAGCTACCGATGCAACTACGGGCTCTATTTCCGGCACTGGGATCACCTGTGCGGCACCGACCGGGGGCTTTCCACCGCGTTCTCGCCCCCCGCTTGCTCGCAAGATCCGGCCTCGCGCTGACCGCCGCCGCCGCGCTGACGGGCACCTCGGCCGCGCCGGTTCCGGTGCATGTCACGGTGAGCGAGCTGCGCTCGGCCAAGGGACAGGTGCTCGCCTGCCTGACCGCGCGGGCCGATGCCTTCCCGGACTGCGAGAAGGACCCGCTCGCCCGCAAGGTGACGGTCCCCGCCGCCGCCGAAGTCCAGCTGGACTTCGGGTCCGTACCGCCGGAGCGCTATGCCGTCTCGGTGATCCATGACGAGAACGCCAACGGCAAGCTCGACACGCGCCTGATGATCCCGCGCGAGGGCTACGGCTTCTCGCGCGATGCGGCGGTGCGCATGGGGCCGCCCAGCTTCGAGCGCGCCGCGGTGGCGGTGGAGGGCGAATCTGTCCGCCTGACGATCCATATGCGATATCTTCTCTAGCCGGGCTTGCCCCCCTCGGGCCCACGTCCTACCCCGGTGGCGTGGCAGGGAAAGAGGATGCGATAGAGCACGCCGTCGAAAAGGCGGTGGAAGTGACGACGGCAGGGCTTGCCCAGCCGCCGCCGCGTGGCAGCACGTTCTCGCCGTTCCGCTATCCCGTGTTCCGCGCGATCTGGACCGCCAACCTGTTCTCGAACCTCGGCTCGACGCTGCAGGGCGTGGGCGCGGCCTGGCTGATGACCGAGCTGACACCCTCGCACCAGCTCGTCGCGCTGGTGCAGGCCTCGGCGACGGTGCCGATCCTGCTGTTCGGCGTCTTCGCGGGCGCCATCGCCGACAACTACGACCGCCGGCAGGTCATGCTGGTGGCACAGGTGGGGATGCTGGTGGTGTCCGCCGCGCTCGCCGCGCTCGCCTATGCGCACCTCCTGACCCCCGTGCTGCTGCTCGCCTTCACGCTGAGCGTCGGCATCGGCACCGCGCTCAATTCGCCCGCGTGGCAGGCCTCGGTCCGCCAGCAGGTCGAGCCGCGCGAGATTCCGCAGGCGATCGCGCTCAACTCGATCTCGTTCAACATCGCCCGTTCGATCGGACCGGCGCTGGGCGGACTGCTGATGTCGCTCTGGGACGTCTCGTTCGCCTTCGCCATCAACGCCGTGAGCTATGTCGGCCTGATCGGCGTCCTGCTCTGGTGGAAGCCGGAGGCGCGCCACGTCCCGGCGGACAAGCGGCCGATCCTGCCCGCGGTGGCGGTGGGCATCCGCTACTGCGCCTCCAACGGCCCGCTGCGCCGCCTGTTGCTGCGCGGCTTCGCGCTGGGCTTCAGCCTGGCCGCCTATCAGTCGCTGCTGCCCGCCGTGGTCAGCGCCAACATGCGCGGGACCGAACTGGACTTCGGACTGATGCTCGGCCTGTTCGGGATCGGCTCGATCACCGCCGCGCCGTTCACGGGCGCGCTCCGGCGCAAGCTGGGGCTGGAGGGCATCCTGGCGCTGGGCGCGGCGATGTTCGTCTTCTCGATGTCGCTGGTCGCCGAAGTCGGCGACATCCGCTTCGCGCTGCCCGCCGCCTTCGTCTCCGGCCTCGCCTGGGTGATGATCCTGACGACGCTGAACACCGCCGTCCAGCTCCGCTCGCCCGACGCGATCCTCGGCCGCTGCCTGTCGATCTACCAGGCGGTGACGTTCGGCGGCATGGCACTGGGATCCTGGGCCTGGGGCACGGTGGCGGACTGGCGGAGCCTGTCCTTCGCGCTCCACGCCGGCTCGATCGTCCTGCTGGTCTCGTTCCTGCTGCTGCGCATCGTCGCCCCCCTGCCCAAGCCCGGCGAAGGCGTGCTCCGGCAGGACTGACGCCCCGCAAGATCGCGGGCAACCCGGCGGGGCGGGCTTAAAGGTTAATTCACCATGTCGCGGCAGAACGGGGTTCCAACAGGGGCGAGTCGGGATTTCGGCATGGACAGTTTGCGCGGCCAGTTTTCCGGCGAGGATCCCGAGACGGGTCCCGCCGACGGCGATGCATCCCCCGTCGCGACCGGACGCGCGCCCGTGATCGGCAACGACGAGCGCCGGATGCAGGTGCGCGCCTACAATTTCTGGGCGAGCCTGCTCGGCACCCGCGCCTTCCCCGACATCGCCGACCTCACGCCCGAGACGCTTCCCGACTTTGGCCCCCGCAGCGTCCTGCTGGACTTCACGGGCGGCATCGAGAATCCCGCGATCGCCTATCTCGGATCGCTGCTGGCGCAGGAATGCGGCGCGCAAGGGGCGATCGACACGATCGAGAACGTGCCGAGCCGCTCGCTGCTCTCGCGCATCACCGACCACTACATGCAGATTCTCGCCAACGAGGCGCCGATCGGGTTCGAGGCCGAGTTCGTCAACCACCTCGGCGTTACCATCCTCTATCGCGGCATCCTGCTGCCCTTCTCCCGCACGGGCGACCGGATCGACTTCATCTACGGCGTCATCAACTGGAAGGAGCGCGCCGGCCCGCTGGGCGACGAGGCGCCCACGCCGCCTGCCCCGGACGAAGCCC
This sequence comes from Novosphingobium sp., assembly GCA_035511275.1. Lineage (GTDB taxonomy): Bacteria > Pseudomonadota > Alphaproteobacteria > Sphingomonadales > Sphingomonadaceae > Novosphingobium. The sequence continues at coordinate 17,193 of DATKFS010000097.1, read as the reverse complement.
GCGACCCGCGACCCGCCATGCTGCGCGGGCTCGAACCGCTGACCGAGTGGGCGGATGGCCCGGCCGACCTGGGCCTGTCCCGCTTCGATGCCTATGCCCCGATCGAACTGCCGCGCCCCGGATTCGCAATCGAGGCGGAACCCACCTCGTTCGCGCCCGACGATTTCGGCCTCGCCGACTGGCTGGCCTCGGCCCGCGAACTCGCCCTGCTCGCCCGCGGCTGCGAGGAGCGCTCGCACCAGGCGCTCTACGATGCGATCGGCCGCGCCTACGACTTCGCCCTCGCCGCCGCCGAAGCGCCCGAAGACCTTGCCGAACTGCTCGCCGACGCCGGCATCAAGGGGCAGGAGCGCGCCCCGCTGCTGCCCCTGCTCAAGCTCGTCTTCGGCGCCGACTACGACAAGACCCGCCTCACCGAATTCGCCACCGTCATCGCCCACGGGCGCCGCATCGGCCTTGGCCGGGGCACGCTCGCCGACCATCTGCGCGCGGCTTCCGGCGGCCTCAAGGCGCTGGTGCGCGAAGAGCGCCGCCTGCGCCGCGAGGACGACGGCAGGGCTGTGGCTCCCATCGGCGCGCGCGAACGGCTCGCCACGGGCCTGCGCGCCATGGAGACCCGGCCGCTCGGCGCCCTTGCCGCCGACGGCGAGGAGTTCACCGTGCTCGTCGCTCGCCGGATGGAGAGCGGCGAAGTGGTGCTGCTCGGCGAAGTGACCGGCGACGAGGCCCTGCTCCAGCGCGCCGCGAAGCACCTGCTGGGCTGACCTCGGCCGCCGCCGAAAGCTTATGGGAAAGTTCGTCGTCCCAGCGAAGGCCGGGACGACGAACTTTCCCATCGCCCATCCTCGACACGCATGGGGGCGGTGTGCTTTGCTCTGCCGGCGTCCGGTCCGGCTTCATCGCCGGTTAAGCCCGCCGACCCCCTAGAGGAAGGATGCCGAAGCTGCGATTTCCCGCAACTCTCCTCGCCCTAGCGGCGCTGCTCGGCATGTCGGCCGTACCAGCCAGTGCCCAGTCGATCCTGCGCGACGCGGAGACCGAGGCGCTGCTGCACGACATGGCTGCTCCGCTGGTGAAAGCCTCGGGCCTCGGCGTGAACAACGTCGATGTCGTACTGGTCAACGACATGTCGGTGAACGCTTTCGTGGCGGGCGGGCAGGCGGTCTACGTCAATGCGGGCCTCATCAACGAGGCCGACACCGCTGCCGAAGTGCAGGGCGTGATCGCCCACGAACTCGGCCACGTCACCGGTGGCCATGCCGTGCTCAACATGGGCGGCAAGAGCGCGACCAACATCTCGCTGCTCTCGCTGCTGCTGGGCGCCGCGGCGGCGGCGGCGGGCGGCGGCGAGGCGGCGATGGGCGTCATCATGGCGGGCCAGCAGGCGGCCATGGGCAAGTACCTCGCCTATAACCGCTCGCAGGAAGCCTCCGCCGACGCGGCGGGCGCGCAGTACCTCTCCAGCGCGGGGATCAGCGGGCGCGGTTCGCTGGAGTTCTTCAAGAAGCTCCAGAGCCTCGAGTTCCGCTACGGCTACCGCCCCAAGGACGGCGACGAGTTCTATTCCAGCCACCCCCTCACCGCCGACCGCATCTCCACGCTCCAGGACACCTACGAGGCCGATCCGGCGTGGACGAAGCCCGACGATGCGGCGCTGCAGAAGCGCTTCCTGCGGGCCAAGGCGAAGCTGTTCGGCTTCCTCGCCACGCCGCGCGAAGTGCTGCGCAAGTATCCCGTCACCGACAATTCGGTGCCCGCCCGCTATGCCCGCGCCTACGCCTATCACCGCGAATCGCAGTTCGATCTCGCCCGCAAGGAGACCGAGGCGCTGCTGGCGGTCGATCCCGCCGACCCCTATTTCCTCGAACTCGACGGCCAGATCCTGCTCGAGGCGGGCAAGCCGGCCGAGGCGATGGTGCCGCTGCGCAAGGCGACCGAGCTTTCGGGCAACGCGCCGCTGATCGCCACACTGTTCGGCCACGCCCTCATCGCCACCGAGGACCCCGCCAACTTCCGCGAGGCGCAGGACGTGCTCAAGACCGCCGTCGCCCGCGACCGGGAGAACCCTTTCGCGTGGTATCAGCTCGGCGTGATCTATGCCGCCAACGGCGACATGCCGCGCGCCTATCTCGCCAGCGCGGAGCAGCAGGTGATGTCCGGCCGCATGGAGGAAGCGTTGCGCAGCGCCCAGGCCGCCGTCGCGGGGCTTCCCGAGGGCACCCCCGACTGGCTGCGCGCGCAGGACATCGAGATGCAGGCCCGCGCCGAACTGGAACAGGATCGGAAGCGCCGCTAAGGCCGCCGTTCAACGCACGTATCGCAATCGACAGGATGATGATGGGCCAGACCGCCAAGTTCGCAATGATCGCCGGAGCCCTGGTGCTGGTGGGCGCCGGGGGTTGGTATGGCGGCCGCATCGCGGTGGAGCATGTCGTCCACGATTACATCCTCGACCACCCGGAAATCCTGCCGCAGGCGATGGAGAATCTCCAGAAGCGCCAGAACACGCAGGCGCTGGCGGGCGTGCGCCAGAACGTCGAGACGCCCTTCCCCGGCGCCGTGCTCGGCAATCCCGACGGCAAGGTCACGCTGGTCGAGTTCACCGACTTCGCCTGCGGCTACTGCCGCCAGAGCCTTGGCGACGTGCAGGGGCTGATCGCGAAGAACCCGGACCTGCGCATCGTCGTGCGCGAGTTGCCGATCATCAGCCCGCACAGCCCCGCCGCCGCCAAGATGGCGCTCGCCGCCGCCGAGCAGGGCAAGTATTCCCAGTTCCACGACGCCATGTTCGCCGCCGGACAGGTGGACGAGCCCACCATCGAGGCGGTAGCGAAGCAGGTCGGCCTCGACATGGACCGCGCCCGCCGCATCGCCGCCAGCCCAACGGTTCAGGCGGAACTCGCCCGCAACCTCGAGATCGCCCAGCGCCTCGGCTTCTCCGGCACCCCGAGCTGGATCGCGGGCGAGCGCCTGATCGCAGGCGCCGTGGGCATCGACCAGCTGTCGCAGGCAGTGAACGCCGCGCGGGGGAGCTGAGGCTCGCCTGCCGCCCACTGAACTGCCTGGAGGGCCTTTCGGACGTCGCGCCACGCCGTGGGTGCTTCGACAAGCTCAGCATGAGCGGGGCGGGGTAGGAAGAGAGCGGAGGAGCGAGGTGGAACGAGGTGGAACGAGGACCAGTCCATCCTACATGTCCCCTCCACCCGCTCAGCCTGAACCTGTCGAAGGCCCCGCGTGCATGGCGCTTCCGCAAAGATACGCCCGGCACCCGGCCGCTGCCCCATTGTTTCATGTGGAACACCCCAAGCCCGCGCCCTTGCGGAAATGTCGGCTTTTGCAACCGCCGTCCGCTTGGGCTAGGCTAACCGCATGAGCGTCCTGCCCATCCAGCCGATCCCGTTTTTCGCCAACAAGGACAAAGCCTTCTGGCGCCTCCAGATCATAGGCTGGGGCGGCGCCATGCTGCTGCGCACGATGTCGGCGCTGGCCAACAACCAGTCGCTCGCCTCGCTGGCGCTGGTGCTGATCGCGACGATTACCGGCTTTTCGATCTCGCTGATCCTCTCGGTCATCTTCCGCTCGCTCATCAAGCGCCGCGCGATCGTGACCTGGAGCATGACGCTGCTGTTCCTGCCGCTGGCGGTGGGCCTGCACGCGTTCATCGACGCCTGGGTGGTCTCGCTCGTCCGGCCCGACAGCGACGCCAGCTTCACGCAGCTGTTCCTCGGCGTGTTCTACTTCGACGCGACGCTGCTCGGCGCGTGGACCGCGCTCTACTACATGGTCAACTTCTACCTCCAGGTGGAGGAGCAGAACGACCAGCTCATCCGGCTGGAAAACCAGGCCACCAGCGCCCAGCTCGCCATGCTGCGCTACCAGCTTAACCCGCACTTCCTGTTCAATACGCTGAACTCGATCTCGACGCTTGTGCTGCTCAAGCAGACCGAGCCCGCCAACGCGATGCTCAGCCGCCTGTCCTCGTTCCTGCGCTACACGCTGGTGAACAAGCCCTCGGCCCGCGTCACCGTGGCGCAGGAGGTGGAGACGCTGCAGCTCTACCTCGACATCGAGCGGATGCGCTTCGAGGAGCGGCTGCGCACGACGTTCGACATCGATCCCGCCACGCAGACCGCGCTGCTGCCCTCGCTGCTGCTCCAGCCGCTGGTCGAGAACGCCATCAAATATGCCGTCAGCCAGCAGGAGATGGGCGCCGAGATCACCATCGCCTCGCAACTCGTCGGGCCGATGCTTCGCATCACCGTCTCGGACACCGGACCGGGCTTGCAAAGCCCCACGACCGACAACAGGTTGTCGGGCATGACCTACGATGGAGGGGAGCCGGTATCGACCGGCGTGGGACTGGCCAACATTCGCGACCGCCTGTCGCAAGCCTACGGCGAAAACCACCGCTTCGAGACGATCGAGCCGCTGGAGGGCGGTTTTGCCGTCGTCATCGAGATCCCCGTCGACCGCCGCGACACCACCGAAGTCATCACCGAGCCCATGCGTCAGCCCGTTTCGGCTGCACGATGAAACAATTTTGGATCGCGCGCGTTTGCCGGTCCGGAGAAAACAACTGATGACCATCCGCACGATCCTTGTCGACGACGAGAAACTCGCCATCCAGGGCCTGCAGCTTCGGCTCGAAAAATACCCCGACGTCGAGATCATCGACACCTGCGCCAACGGGCGCGAGGCGATCCGCAAGATCAAGACGGAGAAGCCCGACCTCGTCTTCCTCGACATCCAGATGCCCGGCTTCGACGGCTTCTCGGTGGTCAAGGGCGTCATGGAGATCGAGCCCCCGCTGTTCGTCTTCGTCACCGCGTACCAGGAACACGCCGTCCGCGCCTTCGAGGCGAACGCGGTGAACTACCTGATGAAGCCGGTAGACGAGAGCAAGCTGGACGACACCCTCGCCCGCGTCCGCCAGCGCCTGTCGGAAAAGCGTTCGTCCGAGGAAGCCGAAAAGCTCAAGACCGTCCTTGCCGAAGTCGCCCCCGACGCGGTGGACCAGATGCCCGAGGAGGCAGATCCCGGCGCGGATCGCTACGAAAAGCTCATCAACATCAAGGATCGCGGCCAGATCTTCCGGATCGACGTCGATTCGATCGAGCATATCGAGGCCGCCGGCGACTACATGTGCATCCGCACCGCCGACAACTCGCTGATCCTGCGCGAGACGATGAAGGACCTCGAACGCCGCCTCGACCCGCGCGTGTTCCAGCGCGTCCACCGCTCGACCATCGTCAACCTTAACCAGGTTCGCCAGGTCAAGCCGCATACCAACGGGGAGTGCTTCCTCGTGCTGGATTCAGGCGCGCAGGTGAAGGTGAGCCGCTCGTACCGCGACGTGATCGCGCGCTTCGTTCATTAAAGACTGAACCACTCCTGCTCGCCATCCCCGCGAAGGCGGGGATGGCGAGCAGGGGAAATGTACGCCCTCGGCGCCTGCACAGTCCTACGGCGGCGTTCCGGGGCGATACTACAGCCCCTTCCGCTTCAACCGGCCCGCACCCCCTCGACAACGCCCCGTGAACGCGCAAAGGACGCGGGCATGACATCGTTCTCGATCCCCGGTTTCGACCTCGCCGCCTTCGTCGATGCAACGCTGGCCGAGGATCTCGGCGTGGGCCTTCCCGGCGGCGGCCGCGACGTCACCTCCGAAAGCGTGATCGATGCCGAGGCGCGCTTCTCCGGCGTGATGGACTCGCGCGATGCGATCACGGTCGCCGGCCTGCCGATCGCGGCGGCATTCTTCCGCGCGCTCGACCCGGCGATGGAGGTCGAGATCCTCGTCGAGGAAGGCGCGCAGGTCCAGCCCGGCACCAACCTCATGCAGCTGACCGGCAATGCCCGCGCCATGCTGACGGCGGAGCGCAGCGCACTCAACACCGTGCAGCACCTCTCGGGCATCGCCACGATGACGCGCGAGTATGTCGATGCCATGCGCGGCAACGCCACGCTGCTGGACACCCGCAAGACCATCCCCGGCCTGCGTCACCTCGAAAAGTACGCGACGCGGCAGGGCGGCGCGAAAAACCACCGCATGGGCCTGTGGGACGCGGCGATGATCAAGGACAACCACGTCCTCGTCGCCGGCGGCGTCGGGCCTGCGGTAGCGCGCGCGAAGGCGGCGGGCGTGGCGCAGATCATCTGCGAGGTCGACCACCTCGAACAGATCGAGCCCGCCATCGCGGCCGGCGCCCACCACCTCCTGCTCGACAACATGGGCCCGGACACCTTGCGCGAAGCCGTGGGACTCGTCGCCGGACGCGTGCCGACCGAAGCCTCCGGCGGCGTCAACCTCAAGACCATCGGCGCCATCGCCGCCACCGGCGTCACTTACGTCTCGGTCGGCCGCCTGACCCAGAGCGCGCCCGCCGCCGACATCGGACTGGACTTCACGCCGCTGTGAGGGCGACAGGGGCGCTGATCGCGGCGCTGGCGAGCGCCCTGCCCGTGCCTGCCCTCGCGCAGGCGTATCAGTGCTCCCTGCCCCGCATGATCCCCCCTGTGGCGCCCGTCAGGCCAGACGGCCCGGCGCGCCGGACACCGATCGGCGGCTACACCCTCGCGGTGAGCTGGTCTCCGGACTACTGCAAGACCAGCGGCGACATCCGGTCGATGCAGTGCGCCAGGGCCAACGGGCGCTTCGGCTTCGTGCTGCACGGCCTCTGGCCCGAATCGACGCGCGGGCCATCCCCGCAGTGGTGCGGCGCGCAGTCCGCCCCCTCGCCGCAGCAGATGCGCGAGCACTTGTGCATGACGCCCTCGCCCGGGTTGCTGGCGCACGAGTGGGCCAAGCACGGCAGTTGCATGACGAAGACCCCGGAAAAGTACTTCCGCGTCAGCGCGATCCTGTGGCGCTCGATACGCTGGCCCGACGCCGACCGGTTGTCGCGCAAAAGGGACCTGACCGCGGGCGACCTGCGCGACGAATTCGCAGCGGCGAATCGGGGCTGGCCGCGCGAAGCGGTGGGCATCGATACGAGCCGCTCCGGCTGGCTGCGCGAACTGCGCCTCTGCTACGGCAAGGACTTCCGCCCCGCCCGCTGCCCCGCGCACCGGTTCGGCCCGGCCGATTCGGCGCCGCTGAAGATCTGGCGAGGGCTTTAAGGAAGAATCGGTCACGCGGAGGCGCGGAGACGCAGAGGATAAGCGCCGCACCGCAGGCGCTTCGGACTGTCTCAGACCGCGCGACAGGCACCAGGTCGGATTGAAAGGGGCTATGCCCCAAATGCGACATCCTCCGCGCTCCGGGTGACCAATTCTTCTCCAGACAATCACCGTCGCTCGCGGAAAAACCCCCGCAGCAGTTCCGCCGATTCGGCCTCGCCGATACCGGCATAGACCTCGGGACGGTGCAGGCACTGCGGGTGATCGAATACCCGCGCCCCGTGTTCCACCGCGCCGCCCTTGGGGTCCGAGGCCCCGTAGTAGAGCCGCGCTAGGCGGGCGTGGGCGATGGCGCCCGCGCACATCGCGCAAGGCTCCAGCGTGACCCAGAGCTCGCAGCCTTCGAGGCGTTCGTTGCCTAGGGCCCGGGCGGCGGCGCGAATCGCCTCGATCTCGGCATGGCTGGTCGGGTCATGCCGCTCGCGCGGTCCGTTGCGGCCGGTGGCGATCACGCGGCCATCCTTCACCACCACCGCACCGATGGGAACTTCGCCCGAATCCGCGGCTTCGCGGGCTTGTGCGAGGGCGAGAGCCATGTATTCGGGGAGCGGCCAGCGAGTCATGGATTTGCGCTAGCCTGCGAAAAACCTGTGCGCAACTTGACCTTGCACGGGCGACTCGCTAAGGGCGCGCCTTCCCGTTTCTACGGCAACAGATCTTTTTCGAGCGAGAGTAGACATGTCCCGCATCTGCGAACTGACTGGCAAGGGCCGCCAGGTCGGCTGCAACGTCAGCCACGCCAACAACAAGACCAAGCGCGTCTTCCTTCCCAACCTGCAGAACGTGACTCTGCTTTCGGAAGCCCTGGACCGCAGCTTCAAGTTCCGCGTCTCGACCCACGGCCTGCGCTCGGTCGAGCACAACGGCGGCCTCGACAACTGGCTGCTGAAGACCTCGGACACCAAGCTTTCGCCCAACGCCGTCAAGGTGAAGCGCGAACTCAAGAAGCAGCAGGCAGCCTGATCGCGCCGCTCCCCTAGGGGAGCGCGTCAGGATACCGCTCGAAAAGGCGTGCGAAGCTCGGCTTCGCGCGCTTTTTCGCGTTACCCCCACATCCGGTCATCGCGTCAGGTCATCGCGGCCGGGGGAGTTCCGCCGGGTCCACCGAGAGGCGCCACAGGACGGTGCGCTGGTAGTCGGCGTGGTTGTCGTCCGACATTAGCCAGACGTCCAGCCGGCCATCCGCGCGCGTTTCGACCGCCATGGCCTCCATGTTGTCGATCGGCAGCACCGAGGCCAGCCGCGCCACTTCCTCGACATGCCAGACGCCACCTTCGCGAATCCGCGAAGGGTCGCCGATCGCAAGGCGTGAGGCGAATCGCATCGGAAACGGCCAGATCAGCCGGCGCATCAGGATCAGCACGCGACCATCGGGCATCTGCGCCATGTCGGTAACCGAAAAGTCGCGCGGCCCGTCCAGCGTAAACTGCACCGGATCGCCGCCTTCGACGGGATCGCCGGGGAACAGCAGGCCGGGATTCCCAGTCCCGGCAAGGAACCGCCCCTGCACCTCGCGCAGCGTCAGGAAGCGCCCGTCGGCAAGCCTCACCAGGCTTTCCGGCCCGCTGTTGATCCCCCAGTCCCGCATCGCACGCGGCCTGGCTCTGCCGGTCATCACGAAGTTGCGGTTCAGGCGGATGATCTCGTTGCGCCCTTCCACCCCGATCCACACCTCGCCGGTCGCGGGATCGCGGGTGGCGGATTCGACGTCGTTGAAATCCCTGCTGCCCTTGGCGCTGAGCTGCAGCTCCCTGGCGCCCGGGCCCGGTCCGGCCCTGTCCGGCGGGGTGAAGCGCAGGAGCATGCCGCCGTCGCTGATGGCGGCCCAGCGATCGCCAGGCACCGCCACCAGGGCGGAATACCCGCCGAAGCGCATCGAGCGGCTGCGCAGGTTCCAGATCCGCTCGAGCCGGAAGGCGCCGAGCCGCGCCGTCTCGCGCGCGGGAGGAAGGGCCACGGCCTCGACCTGCAGGTCCAGCGAGTAGACGGGAGGCGGTGGGCCCTTGCCGTGCGCCCAAGTCAGGGCGAACAGACCGATCAGGCCGATGGAACCGATGATGCGCGACACGCGCGACTGGGTAGCGGCTTGGTCCCGCCGCGCAAGCCGCCAGGCGGCGCACGGCCCCGATTAGCGGGGCACAATCGTCAGTTCATCGATCCGGTAAACAACAGGGGGTCCAGCCGCGCCTCGTTCCACTTGATCGACCAGTGCAGGTGCGGCCCTGTGGCGCGCCCGGTCATGCCGATACGGCCGATGACCTGCCCCTGCCGGACATGGTCGCCCTCCTTCACGAGGATCTGCGAGCAGTGGAGGAACGCGCTGTTGAGGCCCATCCCGTGATCGAGCATCAGCAGGTTGCCTTCCAGCGTGAAGGGCTTGTCGGCGGCGAGGATCACCACGCCGTCGGCCGGGGCCACGAAGGGGGCGCCGCTGCCTCCGGTGCTGATGTCGAGGCCGGAGTGATAGGCGCCGGGTTCGCCGCGATAGACCCGCTGCGAGCCGAAGCGGCCGGAAATGCGCCCCTTCGCGGGCCAGACGAAGCTCTGGCGCCACCCCTGCGCATCGGTGACCTGCGCCCTTGCGGCGGCGATCCGGGCGAGTTCGGGACGGCGCAGCGCCATGTACGCCTCGGACGGTCCGCCGGGGCTGCGGGCGATGTTCACGTTCTCGATCTGCCAGGCACGCGGCAGCACCGCGATGCGCTGCTCGCCGATCGAACCGTTCGCCAGCACCGTGCGCAATACGGCTTGCGGCCCCGCATCACGGTCGAAGGCGGCGAACCAGCTGCCGTCGGGCGCGACCTTCACCGGCGTTCCGTCGAGCGAGAGCGTCCGCATCCCGGCCGGGAGCGTACCGCGAATCCAGCCGCCCTGCGTCCGCTCGCCGCTCAGGGGAATGACGACCGGCTGCGCCCGGACGGCAGGGGCCACCGGCGCGACGCCGCCCGGGGCGGCCGCGCGGATCGCCATCGGCGCCGCCAGTCCCGCGCCCAGGGCGACGGTGACCAGCAGCGCGAAGCCGCGCCGGCCTGCGATCATGTTCGGGTCAAGTCTGCCCGAGAAGGCGCTTCGTGGCGATCTCGGCAGTGGCATAGGGTTCCTGCCGCTCGACGCTCCAGTACCGGAGCAGTTCGAGGGGGACCTTCTCGCCGGTGACGGCGCAATTGACGTAGTGGCCCGCGCTCAGCACGCGAAAGCCGTTGGGGCCATAGGCGAGCTTGGCGGGGCGGTCTGCGGAAGACATCAGCATGGCGTCGTCCTTAGCAGACCATCACGATCCGAACAAATCGTCCTGCCGCGGCGCCGGGGAGGCCGGTCGCGCGGGCTTGCGCGGAGCTGGCGCGGGCGCGGCAGGAGCAGCGGGAGGCGAGGCGCCCTCGCCCACGGCGACCGCAAGTTCGCCGTCGCGGAACTCGATGACGAGGCCTTGCTCGTGCGACGCCGCCTCGCGGCTCGTCAGGGCCTTGCCGCCGATGGACTTGACCAGCGCATAGCCGCGCTGGAGCGGCAGGCGCGGGTCGAGTTGCGGCAGCACGCGGGCGACCGGGGCGAGGCCGTCGCGCGCCAGCAGCCAGCGGCGCTCCAGCAGGCGCGGGGTGAGGCCGGCACGCGCCAGCCGCTCGCCAGAGGACTGGACGCGGTGGCGCAACAGCGGGAGCGAGAGCGTGCCGGCGACGCGGTGCAGCGCCTCGCGCTTCTTCGACGCCTCGTCACGCAGGCCGCGACGCAGGCGCTCGGACAGTTCGTCGAGCTTCTGGGCCTTGGCCGCCAGGATCGCGTCGGGCTTGGGCAGACGCTGGACGCGCGCCTCCAGCCGCTCGCGCCCGAGGGTCACCGGTCGCAGCGCGCAGCGGCGCATGCGCAGGGCCATCTCGTCGATCTGGTTGGCGAGTTCGGCGCGCACCGGCACTGCCATCTCGGCAGCGGCGGTGGGCGTCGGGGCGCGGCGGTCGGCGGCATGGTCGCAGAGCGTGGTGTCGGTCTCGTGGCCGACGGCGGAGATCACGGGAATCGCCGATTCGGCGACCGCGCGCACCACGATCTCCTCGTTGAAGCTCCAGAGGTCCTCGATCGAGCCGCCGCCGCGCGCGACGATCACGAGGTCGGGGCGCGGCACCGGGCCGCCCGGCTTGATGGCCGAGAACCCGCGCACGGCGTTCGCCACTTGCGCCGCCGCGCCCTCGCCCTGCACCAGCACCGGCCAGACCAGCACGCGGCTGGGGAAACGATCGGCGAGGCGGTGGAGAATGTCGCGGATCACCGCGCCCGTGGGCGAGGTGACGACGCCGATCACCTGCGGCAGGAACGGCAGCGCGCGCTTGCGCTCAGGGCTGAAGAGGCCCTCGGCGGCAAGGCGGGCGCGCAGCTTCTCCAGCAGCGCCAGCAGCGCGCCCTCGCCCGCGATCTCCATCGTCTCGATGACGATCTGGTACTTCGAGCGGCCCGGATAGGTCGTCAGCTTGCCTGTGGCGATGACCTCGATGCCGTCCTCGGGGCGGAAAGCGAGACGCTGGGCGCCGCCTTTCCACATGACCCCGTCGATCACCGCCTTGTCGTCCTTGAGCGCGCAGTAAAGGTGGCCCGAGGCGGCGCGCTTCACGCCCGAAAGCTCGCCGCGCAGGCGCACGAAGCCGAAGCGGTCCTCGACCGTGCGCTTGAGGAGGTTCGAAATCTCGCTGATCGAGAGCGGCGCGGCGTTGTCCCCGGCGGTGTCCTTCGCTACCAGCCCCCCCGAACGATTTGAGTCATCATCGTCGTCGAAGAATTGATTGGAAGGCACGGGAAATGAACATCCTGCTACTGGGCTCGGGCGGCCGCGAACATGCGCTGGCCTGGAAGCTGGCGCAATCCCCGCGCTGCGATGCCCTGTGGGCGGCGCCCGGAAACCCCGGCATTTCCGAGGTCGCGACCTGCATCCCCCTCGACGCCACCGACCATGCCGCCGTGCTCGCGTTTTGCGAGGCGAACGTGATCGGCCTCGTGGTGATCGGCCCCGAGGCCCCGCTGGTCGACGGACTTGCCGACTCGCTGCGCGGCGAGGGCTTCGCGGTGTTCGGCCCGAGCAAGGCGGCGGCGCAGCTCGAAGGTTCCAAGGGCTTCACCAAGGACCTGTGCGCCCGCGCGGGCATCCCGACCGGCGGCTACGAGCGCGTCACCAGCGAAGCGGGCGCGATGGCCGCGCTGGCGAGGTTCGGCGCCCCGGTAGTCATCAAGGCGGACGGCCTCGCGGCCGGCAAGGGCGTCACCGTGGCGATGACCATGGCCGAGGCCGAGGACGCGGTGCGCGACATCTTCGCGGGCCGCTTCGGGGAAGCAGGCGCCGAAGCCGTGATCGAGGAGTTCCTCGAAGGCGAGGAGGCCAGCTTCTTCGCACTGACCGACGGCTCGACCATCCTGCCCTTCGCCTCGGCGCAGGACCACAAGCGCGTTGGCGACGGCGACACCGGCCCCAACACCGGCGGCATGGGCGCCTACAGCCCCGCCCGCGTGCTCACCCCCGAACTGGAAGCGCAAGCGATGACGCGGATCATCGCGCCCACCGTCAAGACCCTCGCCGACGAGGGAATGCCCTATTCGGGCGTGCTGTTCCTCGGCCTCATGCTCACCGCCAAGGGCCCGGAACTGATCGAATACAACTGCCGCTTCGGCGATCCCGAGTGCCAGGTCATGCTGATGCGGCTCGAATCGGACCTCGTCGAACTGCTCCACGCCTGCGCCGAGAATCGCCTCGCCGCGATCGAGCCGCCGCGCTTCTCGCCCGACGCCGCGCTGACAGTGGTGATGGCGGCCGACGGTTATCCCGGCACGCCCGCGAAAGGCGGTGCCATTTCCGGCATCGACGCGGCCGAGGCGAACGGCGCCAAGGTGTTCCACGCCGGCACCGCGCTCGTCGATGGCGCGCTGGTGGCGAGCGGCGGGCGCGTGCTCAACGTGACGGCGCGGGCCGCCAGCGTCACCGAGGCGCAGGCCAAGGCCTATGCCGCGGTCGACGCACTCGAATTCCCGACCGGCTTCTGCCGCCGCGACATCGGCTGGCGCGAAGTGGCGCGCGAACGGGCCGATGCTTAAGCACGCAGACCCCATCCTGAAGCTCGCCCTGGCGCTGGCGGCCCTGCTCGCCGGAGCGGGCGTGGGCTACTACTATGGCATCTACCTGCCGGCACAGGACGTGCGGCGGCAGACGCAGGCCATGGCCGAGCGGCAGGCCCAGTCGCAGGCCGAGGCGAAAGCCCTCGCCGCGCGGGCCCGCCGCGAGCAGGCCGCTCAGGTCGAGTACGAGGACTGCGCCAACTTCGCCGAGCTGTCGTACAAGCAGCGCTGGAACCTCAGCTGCCAGGGCCTGCACGATGCCGACCAGTCCGCGTTCGACGACTGCGCCGACGACCTCTTCGCCACCGAGAGCGGCTGCCTCGCCAAGATCCCGATCCGCCCCGCACAGGGGTGCGCCCTGCCCGCGCAAGTCGCCCAGTCGCTCTCGCAGGCGCGCGACGATCGCAAGGCGCAATGCCTTGCCCGGCTGGAGGCGGTGCAGCAGGGGCGGGGACAACCGATGGATGAGCCGAGCGGGTTGAACTGACCTCACCGATCCTCCCTGTCGCGCAGCGATGCGGAGGATCAGCCCGCCTCGCCGTCCACCAGCAGCTTGACCACCAGCGCCAGCCGCTTGGCGTCCTCGCGGGCGAGGTGTTCCTTGGGGAGCCGCTGCTTGGCCTCCTCCAGCGCGGCGACGACCTGGGGACGCGTGAAACCGCGCTCCTTCAGGAACTCGCCGAGGTAATGGACGGGGAACGGCAGCTTCGCGCCGATGCCCTGGCACATGACCTCGAGCCAGTACTGGTCGAGGTCGGCGTCCGCGTAGACGCTGCAATCCCGCACGAACTCCGCCATCTCGGCGAGCACCTGCGCGGGCGGCAGGCCTTCGGTGTCGAGCATCTCCTGGGTGATGCCGTGCAGCGCCTCGGCCTCGTCCGACCAGTCCCAGTAGCGCCACGCCTCGACCGGGCGGATCAGCCAGGCCCGGCTCGAACCATCTATACGCGCCACGGCGACCTCGATCGGATAGGACTGCCCGTATTCGGGCAGGCAGCTCGCCTCGAAGTCGATCAGCGCCGGACAGCTCAAGCCGAGTACCCCCCTGTCTATCGTTCCATCTTGCCGGCGACGAAGTCCGCCAGATCGCATTCGGGCCGCGCGCCGTAATGCGAGATGATCTCGCTCGCGCAGATTGCGCCCATCTTGAGGCTGTCGGCAAGGCTCTTGCCGCGCACGTGGCCGTAGAGGAAGCCGGCGGCGAAGAGGTCGCCCGCGCCGGTGGTGTCGACCACCTTGGCGATCGGCTCGGCCGAAACCTCGACGCGCTCGCCGCCCGCCAGCGCCACGGCGCCTTCGGCGCCCTTGGTCACCACCAGCACCGGCACCTTGGCGCTCAGCTGGGCGATGCCGTCCTCGAAGGCGGGCTTGCCGGTGAGCGAGGCCATCTCGTGCTCGTTGCAGAACATGATGTCGACCGCGCCGTCGTCGATCAGCGACAGGAAGTCGAGGCGGTGCATGTCGATGATGAACGATTCGGACGGGGTGAAGGCGATCTTGCGGCCGGCGGCGCGGGCAGCGGCGATCGCCTTGCGCATCGCGGCGCGCGGCTCCACCGGGTCCCACAGGTAACCTTCAAGGTAGAGCACGGCGGCGTCGGCGATCATGGCTTCGTCGACCATGTCCTCGGACAGCAGGTGCGAGGCGCCGAGGAAGGTGTTCATCGTGCGCTGGCCGTCGGGCGTGACGAAGATCAGGCAGCGGGCGGTGGGGGTTTCCCCGGCGCGGGCGGGGACGGAAAATTCGATGCCGGCTGCCTTGATGTCGTGGGTGAAGACCTCGCCCAGCTGGTCCTGCGCCACCTGGCCGACGAAGCCGCACTTGGCGCCAAGCGCGGCGAGGCCCGCCAGCGTGTTGGCGGCCGAACCGCCGGAGACTTCGCGCGCCGGGCCCATCGCGGCGTAAAGCGTGCGGGCCTGGTCGGCGTCGATGAGCTGCATGCCGCCATGGGTGAGGCCGAGTTCGTCGATCAGCGCGTCGGAACAGTTGCCGATGACGTCGATGATGGCATTGCCGATGGCGATGACGTCCAGCTTGGGTTGCGTCATGGGAGGAGGAAGTCCTTCGAAAAAGAGCGATATGCCCCGCGCCTAGCCCGGCCTGCGCCGGGCCACAAGGCCGGGGGGTTTACACGGTTGACACGGTCCAGGGAAAAAACGTGTCACCTTGGGCCCGAAAGCGTCACCTTGCGCGCGCGAAGTGTCACCTTGTGCCGCCGAAGTGTCGCCTTGCGTTCCATGCAAGGTGACACTCGGGAAAGTTTGGGCCACGAGACGGTCGGAGAGCATGTGTTCCTCGTACTCCGGGGCGCCATCTGTAGGAAAGCGCGGGCGTTCCCCGCAATCGCCGCCGGGCTCGGCGAACCCCCGTTGACTCGCGCGATGGGCCGCGCGATGCCGCGCTCACCATGAGCAAGACCATCCCTGGACACGCCCGTCTCCGCCGCCGCCTTTCCGTGCCGCTCGCCATGGCTTTGGCGACCGCGCTGGCGGCCTGCTCCTCCGGCGGCGGAAGCGTGGCCAGCACGCCCCGCCCGCCCAAGCGCACCTCGGGGGTGCCGCCGGTGCGCCAGCCCGCCCGCACCGCCCCGCGCGATGCCGCGGTGCAGATGGCGCCGGGCCTCGAAGGCGTGATCGGCTCCAACCAGGGCCAGCTCGTCCGCCTTTTCGGCCAGCCCCGCCTCGACGTCTGGGAAGGCGACGCGCGCAAGCTGCAGTTCACCGGGACCGCCTGCGTGCTGGACGTGTTCCTCTACCCCAGCACCGCATCGAAGGAGCCGCGCGCCAGCTACGTGGAAGCGCGCCGCTCGTCCGACGGCCAGGACGTGGACCGCGCCGCCTGCGTGGGCGCACTGCGGGGGAAGTAGGGCGCTGCCGGAGGGGGAACTGCGCGGACTCTACCCCACCCGGATCGGCGGAAGCACGTCCTTGCCCGCCGCACCGGCCTCGTCGACGAGGCCTTCGGGGTCGGTGTGGATGAGGATCTCGGTGTCGGGGAAGTCCGCGCGCAGGCTGGCCTCGATATCGGCCATCACGCGGTGGGCGGCGCGCACGGTCATGTCGGCATCCACCCAGACGTGGAACTGCACGAAGTCCTGATTGCCCGAAGTGCGCGTGCGCAAGTCATGGACGCCGCTGATCTCGGGATTGGCGGCAAGGACTTCCAGCAGGCGGCGTTTCTTCTCGGGCGGCCATTCGTGGTCCATCAGCTGGTCGAGCACCTGCTCGGACGCGCTCCACGCCCCCCACGCCAGCCAACCCGCGATGGCGAGCCCGAACAGCGGATCCGCCTGCCGGAAACCGATGTAGCGGTCGAGCACCAGCGCCGCGATCACCGCCACGTTGAGCAGCAGGTCGGACTGGTAGTGGACGCTGTCGGTGGTGATGGCGAGGCTGCCGGTGCGGCGGATGACGCGGCGCTGCCACGCGATCAGCGCCAGGGTGACGACGATCGCGGCGATCGACGCGCCGATCCCCTCGGCCGCCGCCGCAACCCTGTGGCCTCCGGCCAGCTGCTCCACCGCCCGGCTGGCGATGGCCAGCGCCGAGATCGAGATCAGCACGATCTGGAACAGCGCCGCGATCGCCTCCGCCTTGCCGTGGCCGAAGCGGTGCTTGTCGTCCGCCGGCTGCGCCGCGATCCAGACGCCGATCAGCGTCGCCACGCTGGCGACGAGGTCGAGCGCGGTGTCGGCAAGGCTGCCGAGCATCGCGGTCGAGCCGGTCTGCCATGCCGCATAGCCCTTGATCGCCAGCAGCAGCGTGGCGGCCGCGATACTGGCGAGGGCAGCGCTGCGGTTCAGCGCGCCGGGGCTCGGTGCGGCGGCGGGCGGGCTCACGGATAGAGCAGCGTGCTGGCCCAGCCGTCCGGGCCATGCTCGAAGCGGCGGCGCTCGTGGAGGCGGTGGGGGCGATCGTGCCAGAA
>DATKFS010000096.1:0-16320 GCA_035511275.1 Novosphingobium sp. | reverse complement strand
CCTGCGCCGCCGTCGCTGACGCAGCGCCGTGTCGTGGTTTCACGCGGAGGCGCGGAGACGCGGAGAAGAACAAGGGATTTGGCACGCAGAGACGCAGGGACGCAGAGATGTCCCGCCGCGGCGCAGGCTGTCGCGCCTTTTGACCTCGCGGCAGCCGCACCCTTTCCGGACAAAGCGGCAGCGCCGCCAGCGCTACCCCTCTGCGTCCCTACGTCTCCGCGTGCATCCCATCCTTGTTCTTCTCCGCGCCTCCGCGTGCCCCGCCCTTCCCTTCTTCCGCCCCCAGACCAGACCGCCGGAGCCCGCTTCCAAAGGCTTCCATCACCGCGCGGCTGTGCTATGAGCCTGCGCCATGCAGGATGTCTCCTCCGACACGCCCCGCCGCTGGCGATGGTGGCAGGTCGCGCGCACCGCGCGCTGACCTCACTGCATGTGCGCCCGACGCGGGCGCAGGCTCCACACTCTTCGACAACTGATTAAGGACGCGGCCATGCGTATCGTCTCCGGCATCCAGCCCACCGGCAACCTGCACCTCGGCAACTACCTGGGCGCGATCCGCAACTGGGTGGCGATGCAGGACAAGGTCTCGGCCGAGGGGGGCGAGTGCCTCTACTTCCTCGCCGACCTCCATGCGATCTCGATGCCGCACGTCCCCGCCGACCTCGGCGCCAACACGCGCGAGATGGTCGCGGCGCTGGTCGCCTGCGGGATCGACCCCGACCGCTCGATCCTGTTCAACCAGGCCCAGGTGCCCCAGCATTCCGAGATGCAGTGGCTGCTGAACGACACCGCGCGCATGGGCTGGCTGAACCGCATGACGCAGTGGAAGGACAAGGCGGGCAAGAACCGCGAGGGCGCCAGCGTCGCGCTGTTCACCTACCCGGTGCTGCAGGCCGCCGACGTGCTGCTCTACCAGGCCACCCACGTCCCCGTCGGCGAGGACCAGAAGCAGCATCTGGAGCTGGCGCGCGACATCGCCCAGAAGTTCAACAACGACTTCTGCTCGGAAGACGCACCGCTGTTCACCCTGCCCGCGCCGTTCATCCCTCCCGAGGCCGCGCGGATCATGAGCCTGCGCGACGGCACCGCGAAGATGAGCAAGTCCGACCCCTCGGACATGAGCCGCATCAACATGACCGACAGCGCCGACACCATCATGCAGAAGGTGAAGAAGGCCAAGACCGACCCCGAGCCCCTGCCCTCGGACAAGGCGGGCCTCGAAGGGCGGCCCGAGGCGAAGAACCTCGTCGCGATCTACGCGGTGATGGCGGGCACGAGCGTGGACGCGGTGCTGGCCGAGTTCGGCGGCGAGGGCTTCGGCAAGTTCAAGCCGGCGCTGGGCGAACTGCTGGTCGAGAAGCTGGCGCCCATCAACGCGCGCTTCGTGGCGCTGCGCGAGGACACCCCCGCGCTCGACGCGATCCTGCGCAAGGGCGCCGAAAAGGCCCGCGCGCTGGCCGTCCCGACGCTCGAGAAGACCTACCAGGCCCTGGGGCTGGTGCGCGGCTGACCGCTCGGCCCCGCGAAAGCGGGGACCGCCGGCCGGGCGGCGCGAGGCCCGACCGAACACCTTTCGTCATCCCCTCGAAGGCGGGAACCCGTCTCGTGCGCCTGCACGTGTCGCGAGGTTCTCAGATCGGCCTCCGCCTTCGCCGGGATGACGCCGCGGGGTACGACCGGCGCAAGCGCCCGAGCCCGATCGCCCGCTTTCCTACATCGACGAAGCCTGCCAGACTCCGGCCGGCTCTTTGCATCGTCCGGTAAATTCAGGCCGCCCGCGCCTTACAGGCACACGCCGCGCGCATGTCCTTCATCAACTTGCGCATAGTGCAACCGCTCAGCCGAGCAGCTTTTCCCGCCGCCCCTTCCACGGCGCGGCGAGGGCGGTGACTTCGCCCAGCGCCTCCAGCCCGGCGCGGTCGGTCTTGTGGTCGCCGGCGATGAGCAGGCCGAACACGCGCAGCACGCTCCACTCGGGGAACGGGCGGTCGACCAGTTCGAGCATGTCGCCCGCGCCGACCTCGCCGTCCTCGACGACGCGGTAGTACCAGCCGGGGCGGCGCGAGCGGATGCACGCGGCGTTGACTTTCGCCCCGTCGAAGCGGTGGTCCAGCTTCCAGCACGGCTGCCGCCCCTGGCTCACTTCGACGAGCGCGCTGCCCAGCCGCCAGCGGTCGCCGATGCAGACGGTGTCCTCGGTCAGCCCGGCGGTGGAGACGTTCTCCCCGAAGGCGCCGTAGCCGCCCAGCAGCGGATGGTCGCCGATCGCCTCGCGCCAGAAGGCGTAGTGGTCGTGCGGGTAATGGTGGATGGCCTTGTCCGGCCCGCCGTGGACCGAGAGATCGGCCTGCGCATCGCCCTCCAGCCCCAGCCGGTGGACGCGAACGCGGCCCGCCACCGGCACCTTGGCGATGGCGCTGGGCTCGTCGGCGCCGCGGAAGGGGGCGACCTTGCCGCACTGGACGGAAAGTATGGGGATCGGACTCGTCATGGCGCGCCATCCTTCCTAC
Organism: Novosphingobium sp.; assembly: GCA_035511275.1. Lineage (GTDB taxonomy): Bacteria > Pseudomonadota > Alphaproteobacteria > Sphingomonadales > Sphingomonadaceae > Novosphingobium. Next base: position 13,810 of record DATKFS010000096.1, on the reverse strand, counting down.
ATGGAGGGCAGGCGATCAAGTCGTCCGGTCAGTTGGACGACGAGTGAACGGGCCTTGCAACCCGTCGCACGTCGAATTCATTCAACCGCTATTCAGCGCATTGATTTTACGACAGGATCGCAAAGAATCGAAGGCCGCGCCGGGGATGGGCGTCAGGGGCTCTTCGGGGTTCGTGGAGCAGAAGAATATGAAAGACCATTCCGGATCGCAAATAGGCAGGCTCCGGCTTGTCGCAGCAGCAGTGCTGCTCATGGCCGTGGCCGCGTGTACCACGCCGTTCAAGGCGGATGTCTCGCGCTTCCAGTCGCAGCTTCCGGCCCCTTCGGGCCAGACTTTCGCGGTCGTCGCCGACGATCCCAAGCTCGCTGGCGGGCTGGAATTCGCCCAATATGCCTCGATCGTGCGCGATCGCATGGCCAAGGTGGGCTATGTTCCGGTCGAAGACCCGGCCCGCGCCAACCTGATCGTCCGCTTCGACTATGGCGTCGATTCGGGGCGCGAGCGCGTCCGCTCGACACCGATGGCCAGCTCGTACTGGGGCCCCTGGGGCGGTTACGGCGGCTTCGGGCGCGGCTTCTACGGTCGTCGCGGCTGGGGCGGCTGGGGCTACGGTGGTCCCTGGGCCTACGGCTTCTACGACCCGTTCTTCGACAGCGGCGTTCAGTCCTACACCGTGTTCACCAGCGGCGTCGGCATGAAGATCGACCGCGCCGCCGACGGCCAGCGCCTCTTCGAAGGCAAGGCCGAGGCCGTTTCCACCTCCAATCGCCTGCAGTATCTCGTCCCCAACCTGGTCGAAGCCATGTTCACGAATTTCCCCGGGAACTCCGGAGAGACCGTGCGCATTACTGTCGCGCCGGAAAAGAAGTGACTTCCCAGAAACTTTGACGACTGACAGGCTCCCCCCTGCGAAGAGTGGGAGACACCGAGGGGCGGGTCCGCTGAAATCATGCGGGCCCGTCCTTTTGCTATGGAGTTGCCGATACCGCCCCCGCCCCAAGCCGGATTGCTAGACCGATGCACAATTTCATGGCCATCCTGTCCCAGCTCTTCTGGGGCGTCACGATCGGGGCGCTGACCACCGCGTTCGAGACGCTGGCCAAGGGCGCGGTCATGATCGGCGGACTGGGCGGCGCGGGATGGTACGGCCTCAAGTGGCGCAAGGCGCGCCGCGACCGCGACAAGCGCGGGAATTGAGCGGCGCGGCCCCGTCGACGGCCTCAGTTCCCGAGGGCGACGACCCCGCCGGTCGAGCCGAACCCGCCTTCGCCGCGTGCGGTGTCCTCGAGCTCGTCGACCGTCAGCCACGACGCACGGGTCACCGGAGCCAGCACGAGCTGCGCCACGCGGTCGCCGCGCAGGATCGAGAACGGCTCGGCGCCGAGGTTGATGAGGATGACTTTCAGCTCGCCGCGATAGTCCGAATCGACCGTCCCGGGCGCGTTGGGCACCGAGATGCCGTGCTTGAGCGCAAGGCCGGAGCGCGGCCGGACCTGGATCTCGAAGCCGGCGGGAATGGCGATGGACAGCCCGGTCGCCACCGCATGGCGCGCGCCGGGAGCCAGCGTCACGTCCTCGGCCGAGACCACGTCCATGCCTGCCGCGCCGTCGGTGGCATAGGCGGGCAACTCCAGTCCCTCGCCATGCGGCAGGACCTTGACCATGACGGGGACTTCAGCGGGGGAGTGCATCTGCGAACCTTTCGACGAGGATGCGCGCGACATCCTCCTTGGGCATTTCGGGAAGTGAGATCACGTCGTCGGCGCGCACGATGTGGACGGCATTGACATCGCCTCCCATCACGTCGCCCGACACGTCGTTGGCGATGATCCAGTCGGCGCCCTTGCGGACGCGCTTTTCCTGCGCGTAGCGGACGACGTCCTGGGTCTCGGCCGCGAAGCCGATCACCAGCGGCGGCCGCTGCGTGCTTTTCGCCAGGGTTGCAAGGATGTCCGGATTCTCGGTGAGTTCCAGCGCGGGTACGCCGCCGCCGACCTTCTTGAGCTTCTGGTCGGCCGAGCGCGCCACTCGCCAGTCGGCGACGGCGGCGACCATGACGGCGATGTCGGCGGGCAATGCCTGCGCCACCGCATCGGCCATCTCCAGCGCGCTCTCGACATCGACCCGGTCCACACCCGGGGGTGTCGTTAGATGCACCGGGCCCGACACGAGCGTGACGCGGGCGCCTGCTGCTGCTGCTGCGGCGGCGATCGCGAAGCCCTGCTTGCCCGAGGAGCGATTGGCGATGTAGCGCACCGGGTCGATGGGCTCCCAGGTCGGCCCGGCCGTGACGAGGACGTGCCGCCCGTAGAGCGGCCGGTGCGCGGTTCCGCGATCGAAGTCGGGCTGGCCGGCCAGAGCGTCGAGCGGTTCGGGGGCTGCTCCGCCGGTCAGGAGATGATCGATTGCATCGGGGGCCGTCGGCGGGGCCGGGCGGGCATCGCCCTTCGCGGCGAGCGTGGGACTTTCGTCAAGGGCGATGGCCTTGCGTGCCCGTTCGGGGCCGCGCGGTATCATCGAGCCGGTGACGGCGCCGACGGCTTCGACATCCGGAGCCTGCGCCGTGCCCCGTTCGAGTGCCGCCGCGATCCGCTGCCAGATCGCGTCGATCTCAGGCAGGCGACCGGGGCCGAACTCGCCGCAGGCCATGGGACCTTCGTCGGGCTCCATGACGTCGATCCCGAAGGCGCGCAGGGTGGCGACGTTGCGCACGGTGGCGGGGTGCTGCCACATGCGCACGTTCATCGCCGGAATCGCCATGACCGGCTTGTCGGTCGCCAGCAGCAGGGTCGTCGCGAGGTCGTCGGCGATGCCCGCTGCCATCCTCGCGAGAAGGTCCGCCGTTGCCGGGCAGACGACCACGAGGTCGGCCTGGCGGCTGAGCTGGATGTGGCCCATCTCGGCCTCGTTCTTGAGGTCCCAGAGGGTCGTGTGCACCGGCTGTTCGGACAGCGCCGCCAGCGTCATCGGGGTCACGAACTTCGCCCCGCCATCGGTCAGGACGCAGGTCACCGATCCGCCGGCCTTGCGGATCGTGCGGACGAGTTCACACGACTTGTAGGCAGCGATGCCGCCGCCCACGACGAGCAGAATCCGGGGTCCGTTCATGGCGGGGCTTTTGCAACACCGCGAAAGGCGGCGCAATCAGTTTGCGGCGCCGCCGCGGCGCAGGTCGATCCGGGCCGCCGCCAGCAACTGCGCCAGGGCGCGCGGCGCGAAGACGATCCCGGCGAACATGGCAGGCGCGATCATCGCGCCCCAGTAGAAATTGTCCCACCGGCCGGCGATCATGAAGGCCACCCCGTAGCCCGCGCATAGCAGGAAGCCGAAAAGGCCCGAACGGCTGCGCCAGCCCAGCCATCCGAAGGTCATGAGGATCACCGCAGGCCCCGCGAGGAAATGCGGCAGCCAGCGCAAGTTGCTCGACTGGACGACATTGGCGAGCCACCCGGTGATGCCGCGCAGGACCAGCCAGGGCGGTCCATGGCGGTCGCTCGGCAGCACGTCCCGGGCAATGAGGGCGAGATGCCAGTAGAGCGCGGCGAAGAACAGGACGAGCAGCAGCACCCACGCCGCGCCTTCCCGCCAGTTGCGCTGCCAGAGCGCGAAGGCGGCCATCAGCAGGACGTAGGGCAGCGTATGCTCGCGGATCGCCAGCGCCAGCGCGGCGACGAGGAACGCGGCGATCCACCGTCCGCCCTGCCCGTTCCGGCCGATTCGGTGGAGGCCGAAGGACAGCGCCATGAGACCACCGGCCCAGAGTTCGTGCAGCGGGAAGTAATGCCGGTTGAGACCCAGCGAAGCGCCGACGAAGACCAGCGCCGTGCCGAGCCGCCGCACCCGGCCGCGATCTTCGGGCTCCTCGCTCAGGCGCCGCCACCAGACGGCGATGATCGCCAGCATCAGCACGATCGCCGCGACGAGCTGGCCGGTCTTGCCCAGCCATGCGTCGATGTAGGCCAGCGTCGGCAGCCTGACCGCGATGCCGGGATTGACCGGATAGTCGCGCGCGCGCTGCTCGGGGACGATGAAGTCGTAGTAATGTTCGCCCCGCGCGATCCGCTCGATCGCGACTTCGTAGAGGGCGATGTCCTCGTCGTAGGGCTGGTCCGGCGTATCGACCGCCTTGCCGGAGGCATCGACCGGCCCCTCGACCGCGCCGCCGTCGATCAGTGCCTGCCAGGGTGAGCGGTTGCCCGGCTTGTTGGTCGGCGCGATCATCGAGGCGACCAGCACCGCCAGCAGCACCGCCAGGACCCCGCGCGCCGCCAGCGGCGACAGCCGCGCGAACCATCCCGCCGGTTCGACAGGCGGCGCGGCGGGATGGCCAGACGTGTTCAGGCCAGAAGTGTCCAGTACGTCAGTCCCCAAGCCGCAGCGCCCCCCAGAATCGCGGCCAGAGCATAGCCCTTCCAGTGGTTACTTTCGCGTTTACGGCGATCCCAGAAGATTTCCACGTCGGGCAGCGGCGCCTGTTCGGGCGCTCCGCCCTTGGGGGGGAAGCGCTCCTCGATGCGGCGCACCAGTGCGGGCAGGCGCAGGAGGGTATCGACGTCCTCGCGCAGACGGTCGACGATGACGGCCTCGGGCCCCAGCTCGTCGCGGATCCAGCCCTTCACGAAAGGCGCGGAGACGTCCCACATGTTGATGTCGGGATCGAGCGCGGTCGCCAGACCCTCGACCATGACCATGGTTTTCTGCAGCAGCAGCAGGTGCGGCTGCACTGCCATGTCGAAGTCGCGGGTGATGGCGAACAGGCCGTCGAGCATCTGCCCTACGGACAGTTCGGACACCGGCTTGCCGCGCATCGGCTCGCCCACCGCGCGCAGCGCCGTCGCGAACTCCTCGACGGTGTGATAGCTCGGGACGTACTGTGCCTCGAAGTGGATCTCGGCGACGCGCCGGTAGTTGCCGGTGGTCAGTCCGTAGAGGATCTCCGCCAGCCAGAGCCGCGCCTGCCGGTTGATCCGGCCCATGATACCGAAGTCGATGGCGACGATCGTGGTGTCCGCTGGTCCGCCCTGCACGAACAGGTTGCCCTGGTGCATGTCGGCATGGAAGAACCCGCAGGAAATCGCCTGGGTCAGGAAAGTGAGCACCAGCCTGCGGGCCAGCGCGGGCAGGTCGTGCCCCGCCTCGCGCAGCGCGGCGAGGTTGCTCATCTTGATGCCGTCGATCCACTCGACCGTCAGCACCGAACCGTTGGTGCGGTCCCAGTCGATGGCGGGAACGCGGTAGTCCTCGATGCCCTTCATCGCGTCGGACAGTTCGGACGCGGACGCCGCCTCTCGCCGCAGGTCGAATTCGCGCAGGGTCCAGCGCTTGAGGTTGGCGATCACCGCGCGCGGACGCAGGCGTGACGCCTCGCCGCCCAGCGCCTCGAGATGAGCGGCCGCCCACTCGTAGGTTTCCACGTCGCGATTGAACTGTTCGCGGATGCCCGGGCGCAAGACCTTGACGGCAACGGTGCGCCCGTCCGGCGTCACCGCGCGGTGGACCTGTGCGATCGACGCGGCGCCGACCGGCACTTCGTCGATCGAGGCGAACAGCGTCTCGATCGAGCGGCCGAACGTGCTCTCGATCTGGGCGCGGATGGCGGCGAAGGGGACCGGCGGCAGGCTGTCCTGCAGGGTCAGCAGGTTGCGCGCCGGGATTTCGCCGACGAGATCGGGCCGGGTCGCGAGCGCTTGCCCGAGCTTGATCGCGGCCGGGCCGATCTCCTGGAACGCACCCGCATAGTCCGGCTCGGGCGACTGGCGCGCACCGAAGCGGGCGACACGACAGATGCGCTTGACCAGCAGCGGGGCGTTGCGGTCGTTCTCGATCCCGCGCAGGGCTCCGTGGCGGGCAAGGACGCGCCCCCACTTGAGCAGGCGCGCCATGTGGACGGGAGTGCTGGTCAAAGGACCTCCTCGCGCCGCAAGGCCGCGAGCCCGAAGTCTCCCAGCCCGCCTTCGCCACTTCGTGCGAAGATCATTTCAGACCTTCCAGCCCGAATGGATCGCGACGAGGCCGCCCATGATCGGCTCGACCCTGGTATGCTTGAAGCCGGCCTCGCGGATCATCCGCTCGAACTCGGGCATCGGCGGGAAGCGGCGGATCGATTCGATAAGGTAGCGGTACGAATCGGCATCGCCCGCGATCATCTGCCCGATCTTGGGGACCAGCTTGTGCGAATAGGCATCGTAGACTTCCTTGAAGCCCGGCCATTCCGTGGTCGAGAATTCGAGGCAGAAGAAGCGCCCGCCGTAGTTCAGCACGCGGTGCGCCTCGGCCAGCGCCTTGTCGATATGGGTGACGTTCCTGATGCCGAAGGCGATCGTGTAGGCATCGAAGAAGCGATCGGGAAACGTCAGTTCCTCGGCGTTCTGGCGCGACCAGACGAGCGTGTCGATGCCCTGGTCCATGGCGCGCTCGATACCGACGTCGAGCATGTCCTGGTTGATGTCCGAGACGGTGATGCGCGCGCCCGCCTTCTCCATGCGGAACGCGATGTCGCCGGTGCCGCCCGCCATGTCGAGGATCTGCTCGTGCGGGCGCGGCTTCACGCGGCGCACGAACTTGTCCTTCCAGACCCGGTGCATGCCGCCCGACATGGCGTCGTTCATGATGTCGTACTTGCGCGCGACGGCGGAGAAGACGGCGCCAACGCGCTCTTCCTTCTCCTCGGGACGGACTTCCTCGTAGCCGAAGGAAACGGTATCGCTGGTTTCGCTCATGGGGCCAGTCCTCTAACCATCCGCGCCAAGGCGCGCCACCTTAGTTTTGCGCGGCGGGCCTTGCGCGCGTCGCCAGTGCCGAAATCGCGATGCCCGCCAGGATCAGCCCCATGCCGGCGAAGTGATAGCCCTCCAGCCGCTCGTCCAGCAACAGCGCCGAGAGCAGCGCACCGAACAGCGGCATCAGCGTGATCGCCTGCCCCGCCCGTCCCGCGCCGAGACGGGCCGTCGCGGTGTTGTAGATGAAGTAGGCCAGCACCGAGGGGAACACGCCGACGTAGGCGAAGGCCAGGACCACGCGCAGGCTCCAGTCGATGCGCTGGCCCTGCGCCCACTCCCAGGCCGCGAGCGGCGCCATCGCCAGCGCGCCGATCACGAAGACGAGCAGCAGGAAGCTCGACGCGGCGATCGGCGGCCTCTTGCGCAGGAGCACGGTGTAGAGCGCCCAGACCACCACGCCGCACAGGATCAGCGCGTCGCCCGGCCCCAGCCTGAGACCGGAAAGCGCCGAGACGTCGCCGCGAAAGACGATCCAGACCACTCCCAGCGTGGAGGCGGCGACCCCGGCCTTCTGCCATGGCCCGGCGCGCGTCCCGAAGATCGCGCGGTCCACCACCAGCACCAGCGCAGGGATCGCCGCCTGCAGCAGCAGCGCGTTCGCCGCCGTGGTATGGTGCAGGCCCGAATAGATGAACGCGTTGAAGCACACGATCCCCAGGAACCCCAGCGCCACGATCCAGCGCCAGCCGGCCAGCGCGGCCCCGCGCTCGGCCACGAGGCCACGCACCGCGAAGGGCGCCAGCACCAGGACCGCGACCAGCCAGCGCCCGAAGGCCAGCGTGAAGGGCGGGATGTCGTCGCGCACCGCCCTTCCGGTGATGGAGTTGCCCGCCCAGAACAGCATGACGAGGCCGAGCAGGAGGAAAGCGCGCAGGTTCGATCGGGATTCGGGCATGGCCCCGGCCTTAGCCGCGCGGCGACTCGCTGGCGAGAGCGATGCGGGATTGGCGCGCGGCGCGGGCGTCCCTATCTGCTTGCCGTCATGCCAGAACTTCCAGAAGTCGAAACCACGGTACGCGGCCTCGCGCGGTTCCTCGAAGGCGAGAAGATCGCGCGCGTGTCGGTCAACCGGCCGGACCTGCGGCGCCCCTTTCCGCCGGACCTCGTCCAGACGCTGACCGGGGCGCGCGTGACCGGCATGGGGCGACGCGCCAAGTACGGCCTCGTCCATACCGACCGCGAGCAGACCATGGTGTTCCACCTCGGCATGTCGGGACGCTGGCGAATCGAGCCGGAAACGAGCGACAAGCACGACCACCTCGTGCTGGAGACCGGCGCGGGCCATGTCCTCGCGCTCAACGACGCGCGGCGATTCGGTTCGGTCGATCTCGTCCCGACCGCCGGGCTCGATTCGTGGGGGCCGTTCGCCGCGCTCGGCCCGGAGCCTCTGGGCGACGGGCTGACCGCGCAGCACCTGCGATCGGCCTTCGCGGGGCGCATCGCCCCGGTGAAGCAGATGCTGCTCGACCAGACGATCGTCGCGGGGCTCGGCAATATCTATGTGTGCGAGGCCCTGTTCCGTGCCGGCATCCGCCCCGACAAGGCGGCCGGCAGCGTGACCTTGCCGGCACTCGGGCGACTGGTTCCGGCGATCCGCGAGGTGCTCGGCGAATCGATCGCAGCCGGCGGCTCGACCATCCGCGACTATGCGCAGCCCAATGGCGAACTCGGCTATTTCGCCGCGTCCTGGAACGTCTATGGACGAGAGGGCGATGCCTGCTCCTGCGGAGCCCCGGTCCTGCGCTTCGTGCAGGGCGGCAGGAGCACGTTCTGGTGTCGCAAGTGCCAGAAATAGGCGCTTTGCGCCCCCTGCCCCGCCCCGGCTCGCGGGTTGACGGAAGGCGCCTTCACCGCTAAGGGGCGCGCTTTCCGGCGAGTCCGCTCGCCAAGAGCAGATTCGTTAGGCATCGGTCGCACAGCAAGGGTTGTTCGGCCAGACAGAGGAAATTCGATGGCCAATACGCCGCAAGCCCGCAAGCGCATCCGTCGCAACGAGCGCCGCGCCGAGATCAATACCAACCGCGTCAGCCGCATCCGTACCTTCATCAAGAAGGTCGAATCGGCACTCGACGGCGGTGACAAGGCCGCTGCTGCGGACGCCCTCAAGGCTGCCCAGCCCGAGCTGGCTCGCGGCGTGGCTCGCGGCGTGCTCCACAAGAACACCGCTGCGCGCAAGCTGTCGCGCCTGACCAAGCGCGTCGCCGCACTCTGAGTCGCAGGCCGATTCGCTTCTGAGGCAAGTGCTGGACACTTGTCTCGAGCACGAAACAGGAACGGAGCCGGGGTCGCTGATCCCGGCTCCGTTTTCGTTTTTTGCTGCGGTGCAACACGCCCATTCCTAAACTCGCGGAAATGCTGCGATTCGGAGCGCTGCGGCGCGGAACATTCTGAATTTTAAGCACATTACAGTTCAGCGACGGAAATTGGCGGGTCGCGTGTGAGTCAACAGCCATAATTTTATTTATTTGGGGAGGCCCGTCTTGCCTGTGGGGCAAACGCCTTCCTAAAAGGGCGCTCGGCCGTTGCGGAACTGGCCGGGGAAACATCGATAGCGTCTGGAACAACCGCCGCAAACTTGCGTTTGCGGCAGGGGGCGGGTTTTACCCTCGCCACCGTCCATAGCCGCCGCCGATGTCGAGCCTCCTTCCGCAACACTTCGGTGATCACGCGAACGAGGGGAGTTCGACCGGTGTCTAATACGTCAGCAGGCCACCCCTCGGTGGCCCCCCCGGTGAACCCGATGGTCGATCAAGGTGCAAATGGCGTGAACAGGAAGTCTAAGGCGGTGCGAGTGGCGATGGAAGAAGATCAGGAAGCCGTGAACCTGGCGGCGGACTGGGCGGACATCAGCCAGGGCCTGCGCAAGGACCTCGGGCACCAGGCACACAGCCAGTGGATCAAGCCGATCCAGCCCGGCAACTACTGCAAGGAAACCGGCACCCTCGACCTGTACCTGCCGACCGAGTTCTCGGCGAACTGGGTGACGGACCGATTCGCCGACCGGCTTTCGCTGGCATGGAAGATCGCGCGTCCCGACGTGCGCCACGTGCGCATCCTCGTCCATCCGGGCCGCCGCCAGCTTCCCGAACTCCGCCTCGGCAACGGCGGCCGCCCGTCCAGCGCTCCCGCCAACGATTCGGCGCAGGGTTCGGTGGACCCGCTCTCGGTCGCGCTTGCCGGCGAATCGTTCGCCGCGCTCGGCCACCAGGGCCCCGCGGGCATCGACGCCTCGCAGACCTTCACCAGCTTCGTGACCGGCGCTTCCAACGTGCTCGCCTGCAATGCCGCGCAGCGCATGGCCGCGACCGAGACCCCGCAGTTCTCGCCGCTCTACCTCAAGGCCGCGACCGGCCAGGGCAAGACCCACCTGCTCCACGCGATCGGCCACGCCTACCTCGCCAGCCATCCGCACGCCCGTATCTTCTACTGCTCGGCCGAACGCTTCATGGTCGAGTTCGTGCAGGCCCTGCGCCAGAACCAGATGATCGAGTTCAAGTCTCGCCTGCGCGGCTTCGACCTGCTGCTGGTGGACGACATCCAGTTCATCATCGGCAAGGCATCGGCGCAGGAAGAACTCCTCTACACGATCGATGCCCTGCTCCAGGAAGGCAAGCGCCTCGTCTTCGCCGCCGACCGTGCGCCCCAGGCGCTCGACGGTGTCGAGCCGCGCCTGCTCTCGCGCCTGTCGATGGGCCTCGTTGCCGACATCCTGCCCGCTGACATCGAACTGCGCCGCTCGATCCTCGAAAGCCGCCTCCAGCGCTTCGCCTCGATCGTGGTGCCCGCCGACGTCATCGAGTTCCTCGCCCGGACCATCAACCGCAACGTGCGCGAGCTCGTCGGCGGCCTCAACAAGCTGATCGCCTATGCCCAGCTGACCGGCCAGGCCGTATCGCTCCAGCTCGCCGAGGAACAGCTCACCGACATCCTCTCGGCCAATCGCCGCCGCATCACGATCGACGAGATCCAGCGTACGGTGTGCCAGTTCTACCGCATCGACCGCACGGAGATGAGCTCGAAGCGCCGCGCCCGCGCGGTGGTGCGCCCGCGCCAGGTGGCGATGTACCTCGCCAAGGTGCTCACGCCCCGTTCGTACCCGGAAATCGGCCGCAAGTTCGGCGGCCGCGACCATTCGACGGTGATCCATGCGGTTCGCCTGATCGAGGAACTGCGTACCCGCGATGCGGACATGGACGGCGATGTGCGTTCGCTGCTGCGCCAGCTCGAAAGCTGAGAATCGCCCACCATGACCGGCTCATGGCGGAAGTCGGCTTTTCGGCGCGGAAGTTAACGCTTCGATAAGCCCCTGTCCGTAGCGTGGATGAGACGCTCCCGCGTTTCATTCTCACTCTATGGACAGAAGGCATTCCCCCCATGCGCTTCTACAGGGCGACAGTATTTCTATTTCCCCGCAGCTACGAGCGGCGGGTCCTGTTCTTCTGCTTCGGAGCGGTCCACATACCGCTGCTTGCCTGCATCGCCTTGCAGGCCGTCACCGGGCAGTGGCAACTCACCACCCTCCTCACGCTGCTGGTCGCGACGCTTATTGGCACCGGCCTCGGCCTCGCCGCGATCCATGCGCTGCTGGCGCCGGTGGGCGAGGCGACCGCGATGCTCGGCGCGATCCAGAACGGCGAGCGAATCACCGTCGTCCCGCAGGGCGGCGATGACCTCGTCGGTCGCCTGCTCGCCGGCGTCACCACTGCCGCCAACGAAACCGCGGCGCGCATCGAACAACTCGTCGATGCGGCCGAGCGCGACCCCCTGACCGGCATCCGCAACCGCCGCGGCTTCCTCGATTCGGCCGAGCAGGTGCTGCGCGGCCGCAGCAACGCGGTGCTGGCCATCATCGACATCGACCACTTCAAGCTCATCAACGACGAATTCGGCCACGCCACCGGCGACGTGCTGCTCAAGTCGCTCGCCCGCAGGATCGAGAACCACCTGCGCCGCAGCGACATCGCCGCGCGCTGGGGCGGCGAGGAGTTCGCGGTCCTGCTGCCCGATACGACGCTCGACGAGGCGCGCCTGGTGATGGAGCGCCTGCGCGCCACTGTCGCGCTGGATACCGGCCTCGGGATCGAGGATCGCGCCGTCACGTTCTCCTGCGGGCTCGCTCCGGTGCGCACTTTCGCGCAGCTTGGCGATGCCACCAAGCAGGCCGACGCGGCGCTCTATTCGGCGAAGAACGCAGGCCGCAACCAGGTGCACATCCTCGGCCTTTGAGCGGCACGGCGCTCCCCGGCCCCGCCCGTGCGGGGTCGGCGGGCGAGCGTGCATCGCCCCTTCACCCCCCGCCTCGCATGCTGTAGGCGCTCGGTCATGATTCCCGCCACTTTCGCACAGGCCGCATGGCGCGGCATTCGTGGCCGCTGCCCGCGCTGCGAGCAGGGGCACCTGTTCGCCAAGTGGCTGAAACCCCGCGATCGCTGCGCGGTCTGCACGCTGGACCTGACCCCGCAGCGGGCCGACGACTTTCCGGCCTACATCGCCATGATCGTGACCGGCCACCTGATGGCGCCGCTGATCATCGCGCTCTCGCTCGATTTCGAATTGGGACCGGTGACGATGATGGCGATCCTCGTGCCGCTCGCGCTCGTCATGATGCTGGGGATGCTCCAGCCCGCGAAGGGCGGTGTCATCGCGGTGCAGTGGTGGAACGGCATGCATGGCTTCGTGAAGGAGCGCCTGCCCGAGGACGCATCAGGGGACCGGGGCCCGCAATGATCCTCACTCCGGAAAGGCTGGGCCGCTTCGCCCGCCACATCGTGCTGCCCGAAGTCGGCGGCGTGGGCCAGGTGGCGCTGAGCGATGCGCATGTGGTGCTTGTCGGCTGCGGCGGGATCGGCAGTCCTTCCCTGCAGTACCTCGCCGCAGCCGGCATAGGCCGTCTCACCCTGGTGGATGATGACGTGATCGACGTCAGCAACCTCCAGCGCCAGACGATTTACACGCCGTCGGATGTCGGCAGGCCCAAGGCGGAAACGGCAGCCGAATGGGTGCGGCGTTTTGATCTTGGCCTGAAGGTCGAGCCCGTGGTCGCGCGTCTAGGGGATCATAACGCGCACGAGGTGCTTTCCGGCGCGGACCTCGTACTGGACGGCTGTGACAACTTCGCGACTCGGCTCCTGGTGTCAGATACCTGCGTAAAACTGGGGATCCCGCTGACGAGCGCGGCGATCGGCCGGTTCCAGGGACAGGTCGCGAACTTCGCCGGCCACCTCCCGGACCAGGCCTGCTACCGGTGCTTCGTGGGCGATGCCTTCGATGCGGTAGATTGCGACACCTGCGCCGCCGATGGCGTGCTGGGCGCGATGGTCGGCATGGTCGGCACTTTCGCGGCCATGCATGCGATGCGGGTGCTGCTGGCGGGCCATGCGGCGTTCGGCGAGCCGCAGTTCGGCACGCTCCACCTCATCGACGGCATGGCCCCCTCGATGCGCTCGCTCAGGATCGCCAAGGATCCGGAGTGCAAGGGGTGTGGCCGCTCCGCCGCCCCCGCTTAGGCTTCATCCTGCCAGCATCTGCTCCACCCATTCCGGCACGATTCGCGTCGCCGGACCATGGCGGGCCTCGTCGAACCATGCGGTGCCCTGGCTCGGTTCGAGATTGAGTTCCAGCGTCGCCGCGCCGAGATCGCGTGCGTTGCGCACGAAACCGGCGGCGGGATAGACCGCGCCCGAAGTGCCGATCGAGACGAACAGGTCCGCCTCTCGGAGAGCCTCGAAGATCGCGTCCATCCCATAGGGCATTTCCCCGAACCAGACGACGTCCGGCCGCAGCGCCGCCTCCCCGCATCCGGGACAGGCCGGGCGGTCGATCAGCGTACCCGTCCAGGGCGAGCGCACGTCGCAGGCCGTGCACCAGGCGTTGAGGTGCTCGCCGTGCATGTGCAGCACCCGGCGCGCACCGGCACGTTCGTGCAGATCGTCGACGTTCTGGGTTACGATCAGCAGGTCGCCGTCCCATTCGGCGTCGAGCTTCGCCAGGGCGAGGTGCGCGGCGTTGGGCTGCTTGGTCTGGATCGCCTC
>DATKFS010000095.1:0-1610 GCA_035511275.1 Novosphingobium sp. | reverse complement strand
GGAGCGGGGCTGGCGGCGGGGCTCGTGCTGTTCGCGCACGATCGCGGCGAGATTCCGGTCGCCCTCCAGCTTCTCGTCTATCCGATGCTGGACGATCGCACCGCGCTGCGTTCGGACGTGGACCAGTCGAACCTTCGCCTGTGGAACAGCCGGAGCAACCTGCTCGGGTGGACGTCCTACCTTGGCCGTGCGCCGGGCGGCGATGACGTGCCGGACTATGCGGCCCCGGCGCGACGTGGCGATCTCCACGGGCTGCCCCCGGCGTGGATCGGCGTCGGCACCTGCGACCTGTTTCACGACGAGGACGTCGCCTATGCCCGGCGCCTGCGTGAGGCGGGGGTTCCGTGCACGCTGGTCGTGGTGGACGGGGCGTTCCACGGTTTCGATCTCGTCGGCCAGAAAGCGCGCGTGGTCCGGGATTTCCGCGAGAGCTACGTGGCGTTCATGGGCGAAATCTTCGCGCGCAATGGCAAGCGCGCCTAGCCGCACTCCACGGTGAGGTGGGCGAGTTCGTGGACCGGGGCGAGGCGGCTGCGGATGGCGGCGGCGGTGACGCCCGGGGCCGCCACGACGCCGACGATCGCGGCATGGGCCTGCGGGCCGACGCGCCAGACGTGGAGGTCGGCGATCCGCGCGTCGCCCGGCGCCTCGACAAGTTCGCGCACTTCCGCGGCGACATGCGCGTCCGAACGGTCGAGCAGGACGGCGGCGGTGTCCCGCATCAGGCCCCAGGACCAGCGGGCGATGACGATGCCGCCGAGGATGCCGACCAGCGGGTCCATCCAGACCCAGCCGAGGTAGCGGCCCGCCACCAGCGCCGCGATGGCAAGCACCGAAGTCAGCGCATCGGCGAGGACGTGGAGGTAGGCCGATCGCAGGTTGTTGTCGTGACCGTGCCCGGCGTGGTCATGATCGTGATGCCCATGATCGTGATGCCCGTGATCGTGACCATGATGCCCGTGGTGGTGCCCGCCGGACAGCAGGAGGGCGCTGGCGACGTTCACCGCCAGCCCGACGATCGCGATCACGGTGGCCTCGCCGAACGCGACGGCGTTCGGATGGAGCAGGCGCAGCACCGACTCGATGCCGATCCACAGCGCGACGAGTCCGAGCACGATGGCCGAGGCGAAGCCGGCCAGATCGCCCACTTTCCCGGTGCCGAAGCTGTAGCTCGGACTGCGCGCGTGTCGCCGGGCATAGGCATAGGCCGCGGCGGCGATCGACAGGGCGCCGGCGTGGGTCGCCATGTGGAAGCCGTCGGCGAGCAGTGCCATCGATCCCGTCGCGTAACCGGCGACGATCTCGCCCACCATCATTATTGCGGTGAGCAGGACGACCCAGCGCGTGCGACGGGCATTCTCGTCGTGCGAGGTGCCGAGGAAAACATGCTCGTGCGCATGGGCGGAAATGTCGGGCAGGGTCGCCATCACGGTTCCTACTTCGCGTAGCGGCGGATGACCGCCAGCAGTTCTTCGGCACCCTCGGCGCGTTCGGCGTCGGTGAGGCCGGGGGCGGCGACGTGGGCCTGGAGGTGGTCGGCGATGATCTCGTCGAGCAACCCGTTCACCGCGCCGCGCACGGCGGCCACGAGGTGCAGGACCTCGCTGCAC
>DATKFS010000094.1:0-11558 GCA_035511275.1 Novosphingobium sp. | reverse complement strand
CATGGTGGAGCGCGCCGCGCATCCCGATCGCGGGACGCCGATGCCGAGCCGCCGGGCGCGCAGCGGGCTGGGCCTGTTCCCGAGGCGGCTGCCGGGGCTCGGCGAACTCTGGCGCCGGCGACTCGACGCGCAGGATCTGGCCGAGCGGATGTCGGGCATCCACGCGCCTTACCACCTCGCGCTGGAGAATGAGCTGGCGCGGCTGCGCGATCGCTGGGGCGCGGCACTGCTGCTGGACCTGCACTCGATGCCGCCGCTCGTCACCCGGCCGGGCGTTCCCTCGGCGCAAGTGGTGGTGGGGGACCGGTTCGGTGCCAGCTGTCACGGCGGTGTCACGGCGGTGACTTTCGCGCATTTCGCCCAGTGCGGGCGGGAGGCGGCGCACAACCGGCCCTATGCGGGCGGGTACGTGCTGGAGCGCCATGCGAATCTGCGCAAGGGCCTCCATGCGCTGCAGATCGAGGTCGATCGCGCCCGCTATCTGGATGCGGGGCTGGCCGAACCGAGTGCGGGAATGGCTGGAATGATCGCGGACCTGGCAGGTCTGGTGCGCCGGTTGGCCCCGGTCGTCGCGGATCTGGGGCGGGATGCGGGAGGCTGGCCGCTCGCCGCCGAGTAGCGCGGCGCAGTGTATCCCGGAAATGCGCAAGGCATTAAAAAACCACCTCGCGCGATGCGCGAGGTGGCCAAGGTTCAGGGAGGAGGTGCATCGAAATGCACCAACCCGAACGGGCCATGAGGGTAGCGCCGGCCGGGTAGGACCTACATACGCACCCCTCGGCATATATTCAAGCGATTCGTCATGCAGCGCTGATAAGAAATGTCCAGCGATGTATTGGCGGCGCTTCGAGAATTGGGCGGGACTGTGACAAAAGTGTCATAACCCCGCCCTGTCGATGGTGAATCAGGCGTTCAGGCTGGCATCCTGCGTGCCCGGCGCGGGCAGGTTCGGAACCTTGCCCTGCGCGGCCTGGCGGCTGAAGATGTCGCGCACCAGGTCGAGCGAGAAGAGGTGCGCGTAGATCAGCGGCAACATGCCGTTCTGGTTCCACTGGCGCAGCACGTCGCCGCGCACTTCGCGCAGCTTGCTCTCGTCGACCATCTGGAAGCCGCGGTAGTTGAACGGCGGCTGGCCGTTGCCGAGGTCGATGTTCAGCTCGCCGTCCATCAGCAGCTTGTGCTTGACGAGGTCGGCCATGAACTGCGCGGTCTTGGTGCCGGCGATCTCGAAGTTCTCGCAGAACTTGAGCATGTTGGTCACGGCTTCGGTGGCCTGGCCGTCCTCGGTGAACAGCGGCTCGCCTTCTTCCAGCTCGCCGACCAGTTCGCTGGTGGGATCGACGCAGAGCGACAGTTCGTCGGCGTCGGGACGCAGCTTGGCCAGCATGAAGGGATAGCGGCGCGCGTAGGCGGGGATGTAGATCGGATCCTTCACCGAGCCGTCATCCTCGACGAAGACGTTGGCGCCTTCGTTCATGCCCATCAGCACCAGCGGGATCGGGTCCGGGCCGGCGGTGAAGATGATCGGGAAGTTGCGCTGGGCCTGCGGGAATTCCTCGACGGTCAGCGGCACCGAATTGATCCCGGCGAGCCAGGTCGCCTTGTCGGTCGCCTTGGTCTTCCACGTCGCATGTTGCTGCGAATTGAGCGGAATGAGGTCCTTGTAGAACAGGGGCAGGGCAGGATTCTGAGGCGCGCTGGCCATTGCGATACTCTCCGCGAGGTGGGGCAGTCTGTGAAGCCGCCCGCTTTAGTGTCTCGACTACGACCGCGCAAGCGCGGCGCCCCGCCGTTTCGGGGGAATTTGCGGGGACGAGGTCGACCCTAAACCAGCTTGCCGGGGTTGAGCAGGCCCTTGGGGTCGAGCGCCTGCTTGACCGCGCGCATCATCGAGAGCGCCACCGGATCGCCCAGCCGTGCGAGTTCGTCGCGCTTGAGCTGGCCGATGCCGTGCTCGGCCGAGATCGAGCCGCCCCACTCGGTGACGAGGTCGTGCACGCGGTGGCTGATCGCCTTGCCTTCGCTGGCCTGCCAGGCGGGGCCGTCGGTCACTTGCGGCGCGATGACGTGGTAGTGCACGTTGCCGTCGCCAAGGTGACCGAAGGCGATGGCCTCGGTGCCGGGCCATTCCGCCTCGAGCATCGGCGCGGTGGTCTCGACGAACCGGGGCATCAGCTCGACCGGGACCGAGATGTCGTGCTGCACGGCGGGACCACGCGCACGCTCGGCGGCGGGGACGGTCTCGCGGATGAGCCAGAACGCTTCGGCCTGCCCCTCGCTCGCGGACATGGCGGCGTCCTCCAGCAGCTCGCGCTCGAAGGCGTCGGCCATCATCGCCTCGCAGCGGTCGCGCAAGGTGGCGGCCCCGGCGCGGTCGGCGACGACCTCGATCAGGACGTGCCAGGGATGGCGGCCTTCGAGGGGAGGGCGGGCCTGCGGCATGTGGTCGCGCACGGCGTCGATGCTGGCCTGGGGCATGACCTCGAAGCCTTCGAGCGCTTCGCCCGCCATGTCGTCGCAGTGCAGCAGCAGCGCGCGCGCGGCGGGGAGGGAAGATACGCCCGCCCAGATCACCACGCGCTCGGCGACGGCGGGCAACAGCTTGAGCGTGGCGGCGGTGACGATGCCCAGCGTCCCTTCCGAGCCGATCAGCAATTGCTTGAGGTCGAAGCCCCGGTTGTCCTTCTTGAGCGGGGTGAGCATCGAGAACACCTGCCCGTCCGCCAGCACCGCCTCCAGCCCCAGCACCAGCGCGCGCATCGAGCCGTGGCGCAGCACTTGCGAGCCGCCCGCATTGGTGGAGATGAGCCCGCCGACCGTCGCCGAGCCCTTGCCGCCCAGCGTCAGGGGAAAGCGCAGGTCCT
The DNA here is from genome assembly GCA_035511275.1 of Novosphingobium sp. GTDB lineage: Bacteria > Pseudomonadota > Alphaproteobacteria > Sphingomonadales > Sphingomonadaceae > Novosphingobium. Next base: position 8,694 of record DATKFS010000094.1, on the reverse strand, counting down.
TCGCCTCGGCCGCGTCGTGCAGGGTCTGGAGGACGACCCCGGCCCCGCAGGTGACGCGGCGCGCCTCGACGTCGATCTCGCGGATCGCGTTCATGCGGCGCAGCGAAAGCAGCAGCGCCTTGCCCGAGCCGTCCGGCGTCGCCCCGCCCGACATGCCGGAATTGCCGCCTTGCGGCACGATCGGAACGTCGTGCTGCGCGCAGAGCCGCACCAGCGCCGAAAGCTCGGCCGCGTCGGCAGGTGAGGCGAGGGCGATGGCGGCGCCGGTGAAGCGGCCGCGCCAGTCGGTGAGCCAGGGTTCGACGAGTTCGGGGTCGCGCGTCAGCCCGCGCGGGCCGAGGAGCGCGGCGGCGGCATCGAGGAACGGGGAGGGAGCAGTCATGCCGGTCGATATGGCACAGGATCCGGGCGGTTTCACCCACCTCGCCCGTGTTCTTTTCGGCACGGGCGGCACTTTCCCCGTTGCATAAATGCACCGGTTTGCCGCAGCGTCGATCCGGGGAGGGTTAAGCGCCGGTTCAAGCTCTTGCCGTATGGGGGACATGTCGGCATGCCCGGCATTTCCGGGAACACGATCGAGACATGAATTTCGCCTCCGCCCTGCTGTATCCCATCCTGCTGCTGTTTCCGGCGGCGGGCGCGCGCGATGCCGCGCCGGGTGGGGATGTGGGCGAGCAGGCGGTCGAGGCGCCGGTCGAGGCCCATGCCTGGCCGCCATACGAAATTCCGGGCGTTTCCGCCGAGTCGCCCTATGCGGCGAGCCTGCTCCAGCACGCGCTGCCGCTCGACGCCTGGCAGGTCCGGATCGAGCAGCGCATGACCATCCGCATCACCCCGCGCACCGGCGCGCCGCTGCCGCCGGACATGTTCGTGGGAATGCCGGGAGGCGACGGCGTCCCCCAGTTCACCGAGCGCAAGATCGGCAAGTGCCTGTCGATCGCGGGGATCGCCAGCGTCCGGCCCGACCGTGCCAACCGCCTGCTGCTGTTCATGCGCGACCAGCGGGTCGTCAGCGCCGAACTGGACCGTTCGTGCCGCGCCCGCGACTTCTACTCGGGCTTCCTGCTGGAACGCAGCGAGGACGGCCGCGTCTGCGTCGATCGGGACACGCTGCTGTCGCGCAGCGGCATGAACTGCAAGCTCACCCGCATCCGCGAACTCGTCGAGCAGGATCGCTGAACGCCCGCCGCCGTCGCGCGATGACGGCGTGCATCCGATGGCCGGACGCGGAATTCCTTGACTTTCAGGGCGTTTCCCGCAAAGGGCGCACTGTCGCGCAACAGGTGTCACGACGGGTGGATGATCCGCCAGGTGCCCTGTCGCCCCATTGACCAAGTTTTTCCGGAAAAACCAAACGCCTATGAGCTTTGCCGATCTCGGCCTGTCTGATGAATTGCTCCAAGCGGTCGAGGCCGCGGGCTATACCGAGCCGACTCCGATTCAGGCGCAGACGATCCCGCCCGTCCTGATGATGAAGGACATCATCGGTATCGCCCAGACCGGCACCGGCAAGACCGCCGCGTTCGTCCTGCCGATGATCGACATCCTCGGCCACGGTCGCCGCCGCGCGCTCATGCCGCGCTCGCTGATCCTGGAGCCGACGCGCGAACTCGCAGCGCAGGTCGCCGAGAACTTCGAGAAGTACGGCAAGAACCACGATCTCAAGATGGCGCTGCTGATCGGCGGCGTGCAGATGGGCGACCAGCTCAAGGCGCTCTCCGCCGGCGTCGACGTGCTGATCGCCACCCCGGGTCGCCTGATGGACCTGTTCGAGCGTGGCAAGATCATGCTCACCGGCTGCGAACTGCTCGTCATCGACGAGGCCGACCGGATGCTCGACATGGGCTTCATCCCCGACATCGAGACGATCTGCTCGAAGCTGCCCGCCAATCGCCAGACTCTGCTGTTCTCCGCGACGATGCCGCCGGTCATCAAGAAGCTGGCCGACCGCTTCCTGACCAGCCCGAAGTACGTCGAAGTGGCGCGCCCCGCGACGACCAACCTCAACATCGTCCAGCACAAGGTGGCGGTGCCTTCGCGCAAGAAGCGCGACGCGCTGCGCGAGATCCTGCGGACCGACAACGTCACGTCCGCGATCGTCTTCGCCAACCGCAAGACCACCGTTCGCGAACTCGCCAAGAGCCTGAAGAGCTACGGTTTCTCGGCCGGCGAGATCCATGGCGACATGGACCAGCCCTCGCGCAACGCGGAGCTGGAGCGCTTCAAGGCGGGTGACATCAGCATCCTGTGCGCGTCCGATGTCGCCGCGCGCGGCCTCGACGTGAAGGGTGTCAGCCACGTCTTCAACTTCGACACGCCCTGGCATCCGGACGACTACGTCCACCGCATCGGCCGCACCGGCCGCGGCGGCGCCACCGGCCGCGCGTTCACCTTCGTCGCCCCCGAGGACGCCGAGGCGATCGCCAACGTCGAGAAGCTGACCGGCGGGCCGATCCCGATCTACGACCTCGCGCTCGGCGAAGTGACCGAAGCGCGCGAGGAGGCTCCCGCGAGCGAGGGCAAGCCCGCGCGCGAAAGCAAGTCCCGCCGCGCCGAGAAGCCCAAGCGCGAGGAAAAGCCCAAGCGCGAGCCGCGCGCGAAGCGCGAGGCGGCCGAACCCGTCGAGCAGCCCGAGGCGGTCGAGCCGGTGGCCGCAAGTGCCGAACGCGCGCCTCGCCCGGCACGTTCGCGCCGCAGCGAACCGCGCGCCGAACGCCCCGCCGAGGAGCGCGCGCCCCGTCGCCGCGCTGCGGAGCCGGCTCCTGCGCGTGAAGATGCGTGGAACGGCCCGATCCCGAGCTTCCTCAACGTCTCGGCGCTGTTCTGATACGGGGCTGCAGCCCGATCCCGCGCTGAAATTCAGCGTCGTCCGCGCGCAGGCGGGGACGACGCGGATTGGGGTTCATCCCCGGCCCGACAGGCCCTAGGCTGGCCGGATGAGCATTGCCCCGGTTCACCCCCGCCTCTCCGTCAGTGTCGTCTGCGCCGCGCGCTGGCCGCTGGAACGCACTCTCGACCTGCTGCGGCGCCTTGGCGTCGGCGCGGTCTCGCTGACCCTGGCGCGGCTGGGCGACACGCCTGACGAAGCGATCGCGCTGGTGCGGCAAAGCGGGCTGACGGTCGCCTCGCTCGGCACCGGCGGCGCCTCGCTGATCGACGATGCGCAAGCCACGCTCGCGGCCTTGCGCCCCCTGATCGACACCGCCGCCGCGCTCGGCTGCGCCCATGCCTTCACCGTCTCCGGACCGGCGCGCGAGCACATGCCCACCGACGAGGCGTTCGAACGGCTGGTGGCGATGATCGGCCTCGCCAACGGCTATGCGACCCAGTCCGGCGTGCGGCTGGGGGTGGAGCACAATTCCGTGGCGACGCGGGGGCTGGGCTTCGTCGGCTCGCTCGCTGATGCCTGCGAACTTGCGCGCCGCGCGGATACCGGCGTGGTCGTCGAACTGCAGAACTGCTGGTACGAGCGCGACCTGCCGCGCCTGTTCCGCGAGAACCACGAGCGTTTCCTGATCGTCAACGTCAGCGACTTCCGCCTCGGCGAGCCGCTGGCCTTCAACCGCCGCGTGCCGGGCGACGGCTCGATCCCGCTCGAATGGCTGCTGGGCGGCCTGCTGGAGGCGGGCTACGGCGGCATGTTCGACCTCGAATTCCTCGGCCCCGCGATCGAGGAGGAAGGCTACGAGGCGGCCATCGCGCGCGGCGTCGACTGGCTGGCGGAACGGCTGGCGCGCTGGCGCGCCTAGGTCCGGCTCAGGCCGGCTTGACGAAGCTGTCGATCACCCGCTTGCGGCCCGAGTGCTCGAAGTCGATCTCCAGCTTGTTGCCCTCCTGCGCGGCGACGGCGCCGTAGCCGAACTTCTCGTGGAAGACCCGGTCACCCACGCCGATGTCGGCGCGGGGCTTGGCGGCGAAGCTGGCGGCGCTGCGGCTGCTTTCGGCGACGCGCTTGGGCTTGGGGTCGTACTCCTGCGCCGCGGCGCGCTGCCAGCCGGGGCCGCGCGTGATCGTGCGCGCGGGCTGGATGCGGGCGACGTCGGCGAAGGGATCGCCATGTTCCGACCACTGCGCGCGCCACAGCGAGGCGCCGCCCGACAGCGTGGTCTCGGCCTCGACGTGGTCGTCCGGCAGCTCGGCGATGAAGCGCGAGGGGATCGAGCTGGTCCACTGGCCGTAGATGCGCCGGTTGGCGGCGTGCAGGATCGTGCACTTGCGCCGCGCCCGCGTGATGGCGACGTAGGCGAGGCGGCGCTCCTCCTCCAGGCTGGCGAGCCCGCCTTCGTCGAGCGCGCGCTGCGAGGGGAACACGCCTTCCTCCCAGCCGGGCAGAAACACGTTGTCGAACTCCAGCCCCTTCGCCGCGTGCATGGTCATGATCGTGACCTTTTCCTCGTCCGCCGCATTCTCGTTGTCCATGACGAGGCTGACGTGTTCGAGGAAGTCGCCGAGGCTCTCGTACTCCTCCATGGCGCGGGCGAGTTCGGCGAGGTTCTCCAGCCGCCCGGTGGCCTCGGCGGTCTTCTCGGCCTGCAGCGCGTCGGTATAGCCGCATTCGTCCATGACGGTGCGCAGGAGGTCGGCGGGCGTCTCGGTGGCCGACAGGTCGCGCCAGCGGGCGAAGTCGCGCATGAGCGAGAGGAAGGCGTTGCGCGCGCGGGCCGGAAGTTCGTCGGTGTCGGCGATCTCGATGGCGGCGCGGGTGAGGGGGATGCCCTGCCGCCGGGCGAGGGTGTGGATCCCCTCCAGCGCCTTGGCGCCGAGCCCGCGCTTGGGAGTGTTGTAGATGCGCTCGAAGGCGAGGTCGTCCTGTGACTGGGCGATGACGCGCAGGTAGGCCAGCGCATCGCGGATCTCGGCGCGCTCGTAGAAGCGGAAGCCGCCGACGATGCGGTACTTCATGCCGATCGAGATGAACCGGTCCTCGAACTCGCGCGTCTGATACTGGGCGCGCACGAGGATCGCGATCTGGTCGAGGGGCGCGCCTTCCCGCTCCAGCCGCTCGATCTCGTCGCCGACGCGGCGCGCTTCCTCCGGGCCGTCCCATACGCCGATGACGCGCACCTGCTCGCCGGCATGGCGCTCGGTCCACAAGGTCTTGCCGAGGCGCTGGCTGTTCTCGTTGATGAGGCCGGACGCGGCGCCGAGGATCTGCGGGGTGGAGCGGTAGTTCTGCTCCAGCCGGATCACCTTCGCGCCGGGGAAGTCCTTCTCGAAGCGCAGGATGTTGGCGACTTCGGCGCCGCGCCAGGAGTAGATCGACTGGTCGTCGTCCCCCACCACGCAGATGTTCTGGCGGCCTTGCGCGATCAGGCGCAGCCACAGGTACTGGACCTGGTTGGTGTCCTGGTATTCGTCCACCATGACGTACTTGAAGCGCTGCTGGTACTGCTCCAGCACCTCGCGGTGGGTGCGCAGGATATTGAGCATGTGGAGCAGCAGGTCGCCGAAATCGCAGGCGTTCACCGCCTTCAGCCGGTCCTGATAGAGCTGGTAGAACTTCCGGCCCTTGCCGTTGGCGTATCCCTCGCTCTCGCCCGCGTCGATGTCGGCGGGGTTGAGGCCGCGGTTCTTCCAGCGGTCCAGCAATTGCGCGAGCTGGCGGGCGGGGAAGCGCTTCTCGTCCACGCCCTCCGCGACGATAAGCTGCTTGAGCAGGCGCAGCTGGTCGTCGGTGTCGATGATCGTGTAGTTCGACTGCAGCCCCACCAGTTCCGCGTGACGGCGCAGCATCTTCGCCGCGATCGAGTGGAAGGTGCCGAGCCACGGCATCCCCTCCACCGCCGGGCCGATCAGGTGGCCCACGCGCTCGCGCATCTCGCGCGCGGCGCGGTTGGTGAAGGTGACGCAGAGAATCTCGCTCGGCCAGGCGAGGCGGTTCTGGACGAGGTAGGCGAGCCGCGCGGTCAGCGCCGCCGTCTTGCCCGTGCCCGCCCCCGCCAGCATCAGCACCGGGCCTTCGGTGGTGAGCACGGCCTCGCGCTGGGGAGCGTTGAGCCCTTCGACCAGTGCCTCGGGAGAGGGGGGGGATGACAGATTGTTCACCGTGAACAACTAGGGAACGGGGTGGCGCGGCGCAAGCCCGCTTCGTCGCAGCCACGGAACAATTCCCGGGGCGGATCGTCGGTCAGGCAGCTAGAAACAGAACGGAGAGTGAGAAATGCGTAAGTTACTCCTCGCAGGTTCCGCCGCCCTGGCCGTGATGGCGATTCCCGCCGTCCATGCCCAGGCCACCGACGACATGCCCGCCGCCAGCTCGAGCCCGCAGACCCCCGCCGGCCCGGACGACACCAGCGCGCCGATGCCTTCGCCCAGCGCGACGGCCCCGGCGCTGACGCCCCAGCAGAAGGCCATCCACGACGGCTGGAGCGCGCAGCAGAAGGCCGATTACGCGGCCTGGCCGAACGACTACAAGGTCTACTACTGGACCCTCAACGCCGAGCAGCAGAAGGGCTACTGGGCGCTCACCGCCGACCAGCGGGGCCAGATCTACAAGATGACGCCGGAGCAGCGCCAGATGGCGTGGAACTCGGTCGTCCAGCAGATGAGCGGCCAGAAGCCCTCGACTCCGGCGGGGCAGGCCAATCCTCCGGGCGAAGGCGTGCCGACCGCCGGAGTGCCGGACCCGCAGATGGCCTCGCAGTCGGCTCGGCCCGCGATGCCTGCGGACGAGAACTACCAGGGCGGTCCGTACAAGGGCGCGCTGACCCCGCCGCCGGCCACGGCGATGGGCAAGGAATACCCCAAGTGCAGCAAGACGGTGACCGATAGCTGCGTCAATCGCGGCGGGGTCTGACGGGGCGACAGGCGTCGGCCTGCGATAGCGTCGCAGAACACCGTCGTCCCGGCGAAAGCTGGGACCGCTGGCAAGGTCCCGCCGGGTTTCGGCGGGGCGCTTGTCGGCGCGGCTGCGACCGCGTTTCTAGGCTGTCCGCCGCATCAGGTGCAGGCGCGCCTTGCCGACGTCGCGTGTGGTCTCGACCTCGAATCGCCGGATCGAACGCACGGCAGGTCGCCTCCATACGTTCGTCACCCTGAACTTGTTTCAGGGTCTGTCGGGCAGCCGAAACCGAAAAATCGAGAGACTGTCGGCGCTGTCGGCTTGAGGCCGCAGAGCACCAGGTTTGGGGCTAAATGGACCCTGAAACAAGTTCAGGGTGACGGGTGACGAAGGTATGGGCCGCGGCCCCCCTTTGCCCGATGGGCCCCGGCGCGCAGGATCAGTTCGCAACTCGCCGCATCAGGTGCAGGCGCGCCTTGCCGACGTCGCGCGCGGTGTCGACTTCGAATCCCCGGACCGAGACGCTTTCGCCCTTGGCGGTTTCGAGGCTGACCCAGGTGCTTTCCCCGATCCAGCCGAGGCGGGCGAGCTTGTCGATCGCCACCGCGCCCGCGCCGGTTTCGTAGGGCGGGTCCAGCAGCACGAGGTCGAGCGGCTCCTTCGCCGGGCCGAGCGACATGACCGAACTCGCGCGCACGTCGCAACTGGCCTGCGCGCGCAGGGCGGCGATGTTGGCGCGCAGGGCGCGGATCGCGGCGGCGTCCTGGTCGACGAACAGGCAGTGCGCCGCGCCGCGCGACAGGGCTTCGAGCCCCAGCGCGCCGGAGCCCGCGAACAGGTCGGCGACCTTCAGGCCCTCGAAATCCCCCAGCCGGCTCACCAGCATCGAGAACAGCGTCTCGCGCGTGCGGTCGGCGGTGGGGCGCGTGGTGTCGCCTTGCGGCGCCGCCAGCTTGCGGCCGCGCCATTCGCCCGCGATGATGCGCAGCCCGCCGCTCAAGCCTCGGGCTCCGCTGCCTCGGTTCCCCGGGATTTCGCTTCGCGCGCCGCATCTTCCTTGAGCGTGCGGCGGAAGGTCTCGAGGTCTTTTTGCGAGACTTCGCCCGCCGCGCCCTTGGGCAGGTCGCCGAGACGGAAGGGCCCGTAGGAGACGCGCAGCAGGCGGCTGACCTGCAGGCCGAGCGCTTCGAGGACGCGGCGGACCTCGCGGTTCTTGCCTTCGGTCAGGGTCATCTCGATCCACTGGTTGCGCCCGGTGCGGCGCTCCATGTTGGCGTCGATCCGGCCGTAGATCACGCCGTCCACCTCGATGCCTTCCATCAGCTCTTCCAGCCGGTCCTGCGTGATGTCGCCGAAAGTGCGCGCGCGGTAGGTGCGCGGCACGCCGGTGGAGGGCAGTTCGAGCTGGCGCTTGAACTCGCCGTCGTTGGTCAGCAGCAGCAGGCCTTCGGTGTTGAGGTCGAGTCGGCCGATCGGCATGACCCGGCCCGAACCTTCGGGCAGCGCGTTGCGCAGGGCGTTGTAGATCGTCGGCCGGCCGGTGGGATCGCGCTCGGCGGTGAGCAGGCCGGCGGGCTTGTGGAACAGGAACAGCCGGGTGCCCTCGGGCTCGGCGATGGGGTTGCCGTCCACGGTGACGCCGCGCAGGCTGGTGAGCACGGTGGACGGCGCCTCGACCACCTGGTCGCCGATCATCACGCGGCCTTCGGCAATCAGGCGCTCCACTTCGCGGCGGCTGGCGACGCCGGCGCGGGCGAGCAGCTTGGCGATGCGCTCGCCGTCGCGTGCGGGAAGCAGCGGGTTCCGGGGCGTCGGTGCGGCAGCGCGTGGGGCCGGGCCGGGGCGGGCGATCGGGCGCGGCGGGCGCGGGGCATCGCCGCGAGCGCCGTAGCGGCCGCCCTGTCGGTCATCCC
>DATKFS010000093.1:0-2876 GCA_035511275.1 Novosphingobium sp. | reverse complement strand
TCAATCCGGTCACCGGCAAGCGCGAGGACCGCAACCGCATCCCGCGCGCGATCATGGGCTTCATGAACGCCTACCTGGCCACCGGCGACGACCGCTACCTGCAGGTCTGGCGCGACCAGAACGCGCGCATCAACGAGGCCTCGCGCAAGGTGGGCGGTGTGCTTTCGGCGCCGACGATGCACGGGCGCGAGGGGTGGTACGGCTTCAAGCCCGGCCCCTATCGGTTCAACACCGGCGAGATCTGGTATCTCTCCGGCCGCGAGGCCGACCATGCAGCCATGGCGCCGACGCCGTGGACGCAGTTCCTCGACGGCAAGGCTCCGGGCTGGGCGGAGCAGGCCCTGCTCGACGACATGGAGCGCGTGCGCACCCAGCTCGTCCGCGTGCGGGAAGACAAGACGACGGCGAAGACCCGGCTGGCCGACAACCCGATCGAGCGCAACCCGGTCTCGGTGACGGCGCTGCTGCACCAGACGATGGGCGCGATCCACGTCGCCCGCCCGCCATGGTCGCCGAACTCTCCGAACCAGGGCGGCACGCTGCTGTTCGCGCGGCTACGGCACTTCGACGCCGACCGCAAGCGGCCCGGGCTGCCGCAGGACGTTGCGGCGCTGGTCGAGGCGATGGACGCAGGGACCACCACGCTCTCGCTGGTGAACCTCAACCCCGCGCTGCCGCGCCGCCTCGTCATTCGCGGCGGCGGCTACGGTGAGCACCGGATCGAGGCGGTGCGCCTCGGCGAGCAGCGCATTCCCGTGGGGAGCCGCGACGTGGCGCTCCGGCTCGGGCCGGGCGCGGGCGCTAGGATCACGCTGGAGATGAACCGTCACAGCCAGCAACCCACGCTGGCCTGGCCGGCGATGGGCTGAGGCTCAGCCGCCCACCGCCTTCAGGCACAGCTCGCGGAACTCCGGAAGGGCCGGATTACCGCTCTCCCGCCGCCACGCGAGGTGGAGTTCCACCGGCGTCGCCGGCTCGCTGAGGAAGGGGCGGAACACCACACCGCGCGGGTGCAGGCCCGCCGCCGCCTCGGGCACGATGCCGGGCGCCAGCGCCGCGCCGACGAGGCCGAGCAGCGAGTGGATCTGCGTCACGTATTGCACGTAGTTCGGCGCCGCGCCCGCCCGGTCGAACAGGCTGGAGAGGAGGTTGTGGAAATAGCCCGCCCCGCGCTGGGCATACATAACGAGGTCGACACCATCGAAGTCCTCGGGCGCGAGGTGGTCGCGCGCGGCGAGCGGATGATCCTCGGGCAGGGCGACGAGCAGCTTTTCAAGCAGCAGCGGCGCGGAATCGAACTGCACGCGGTCGATCGGCGGACGCACCAGCGCCAGGTCGATGAGCCCGGTGTGCAGCGCCTCGAACTGGTCGCCCGAGACGAGTTCGTGCAGTTGCAGTTCCAGCCCCGGCAGCTCAACCGCCGCGCGCTTGACGATGCGCGGCAGCAGGACATAGCCCGAAACGGCGGTGAACCCGATCGAGATGCGCCCGGTCTCCCCCTTCCACACCCGCCTCGCCGCCAGCGCCGCGCTTTCGGACAGGCGCACGATGCGCCGTGCTTCGTGGAGGAAGGTTTCGCCCGCCAGCGTCAGTGTCACCCGGCGGCTGGTGCGGTTGAACAGTTCGACGCCGAGGATGCGTTCGAGGACCTGAATCTGGCGGCTCAGCGGCGATTGGGTCATGTGCAGGCGCTCGGCGGCGCGGCCGAAATGCAGTTCCTCGGCGAGGACGACGAAGCAGCGCAGGTGGGTCAGTTCGAACATCGCCGATGCGTACATGGTGCGGGCGGGCAGGGAAAGCCGACCGACGCCCGTGATGCATGGATCGGGCCCAATCAATGCCGCTGGGACATGGATCAATCCAGTCTGAGCGGTGGGTGCGGGGCGCAGGGGCGGGTAGCAAGGACTCTACAGGATCAATGGAGCATTCGCGATGTCGCCTCAGGAATTGGCCGCCCAGATCGGCTCGGGCCTACTCTCGTTTCCGGTCACGCATTTCGACGCGGAACTGGCCTTCGACGAAGCGGCCTACCGCGAGCACCTCGCATGGCTTTCGGACTATGACGTCGCCGGCCTGTTCGCGGCAGGCGGCACGGGCGAGTTCTTCTCGCTGACGCCCGCCGAGGTGCCCGTCGTCGTCAAGGCGGCGGTCGAGGAGGCGGGCGGCAAGGTCCCCGTGCTCTCGGGTTGCGGCTACGGCACTGCGATCGCCACCGGCATCGCCCGCGACGTCGAGAAGGCGGGCGCCAACGGGCTGCTGCTGCTGCCGCCCTATCTCGTCAATTCGACGCAGGAGGGTCTTGCCGCTCATATCGAGGCGGTCTGCCGCGCGACGTCGCTGGGCGTCATCGTCTACAACCGCGACAACGCGATCGTCCACGAGGACACGCTGGCGGGCCTGTGCGAGCGCAACGCCAATCTCATCGGCTACAAGGACGGCGTCGGCGACGTCGAGCTGATGATGCGCATCTACGCGAAGATGGGCGACCGGTTGACCTACATCGGCGGCCTTCCGACCGCCGAGACCTTCGCGCCCGCCTATCTGGAGATGGGCGTGACGACGTATTCCTCGGCGATCTTCAATTTCATGCCGGAATGGGCGCTGGGCTTCTACAGGGCCGTCCGCGCGCGCGACAAGGCGGCCATCCTTGCCGGGCTCAACGATTTCGTGCTGCCCTACATCGCGATCCGCAACCGCAATGCGGGCTATGCGGTCTCGATCGTCAAGGCAGGGATGGACGCGATCGGACGCGGCGCGGGCTCTGTCCGCCCGCCGCTCACGGACCTGACCGATGGCGAGCGGGCGGACCTGCTCGCCCTCGTCGAAAAGGCGAATGCATCGCTGCGGGCGCCGGCCTGACCCCTCCCCCGCGGGTT
>DATKFS010000092.1:0-4814 GCA_035511275.1 Novosphingobium sp. | reverse complement strand
TCGGTGCTTCGCTGCGATGGGGCACGCGTCGAGCGCAGGCGAGGGGACTTCCGGGAAACCATTCGGGTGAGAAGCGAATGGCGGGCCAGAGCCACGATGACCGATCCGTTTCGGACGCATGGACTGCGCTGGTAGCGACTTTAGGCTCGCAACCCGTTGCCCATGACACCGACCCGATACACCGTTTCGCCTCAGCTACAGGCTAGCGGATGTCGGAGCATATAACCCAAATGGTTCATAATGTCAAGCCGAGATCCATCATCCCAGCGAAAGCCGGGGCCGCTGCCTGCCCTTGAGGCGCGCCCTCTCCGACAGCCAATCGCCGGGAAGCACCCAGCCTCACAAAGCCCGGCCCGGCCAGCGTTCGCCGCCGTCGCGGGGACGACGTGCCTCGAAACGCCGCGCCGTGGCCTGGATAAGCCCGGCGCCCCTGTGCCGGGAACGCCCCTTCCCGTCCGTCCGTTTCATCGGTGGTTTCCTTGAATCCGCGATTTCGGCGCGGCCGGTGGGCCGTCGCGTCCCGTGAGAGAACTCCGGGGCGTGTCGGAGGCGGCAGGCTTTATCGGGGCCTGCCGCCTTACCGGGCCGCCGGTCATGGCAAATTGACGACACCGCCCCGACGTGACATTGCTCGCGCCCGTATCGCGATTGCGCGAGCAGACAAGATAATTGCGGGTCCAACTCCATGACAGTAGCCGAAGCGACTCCCGAACTCGACTTCCCCGAACAGGCCGCGCGCGACGACCGGGCTTTCCTCGGTCATCCCAAGGGTCTCGGTTACCTCGGCGTGGTCGAGGGATGCGAGCGGTTCTCGTACTATTCGATGCAGACGCTGTTGACGCTCTACATGGTCAAGTACCTGCTGGTGCCCGGCCGGCAGGAGAGCGTGATCGGCCTCGAATGGATGCGCACGCATCTGTTCTCCGGCCTGCAGGGTCAGCCGCTGGCCTCGGAAATCTTCGGCCTCTACACCGCGCTGGTCTACCTCACCCCGATCCTCGGCGGACTCCTCGCCGACCTGCTGCTGGGCCGCCGCGCCGCCCTGATCGCGGGCGCGGTGGTCATGTCGCTCGGCCATTTCCTGATGGCGTTCGAGGGCGCGTTCCTGCTGGCGCTGGCTTCGCTTGTGGTCGGCGTGGGTCTGTTCAAGGGCAACATCGCCAGCCAGGTCGGCGAGCTTTACGGCCCCACCGACATCCGCCGCGCCATGGCCTTCCAGATCTTCTACATCTTCATCAACGTCTCGGTGATCGCCGCGCCGCTGGTGTCGGGGACGCTGGGCGAGAAGGTGGGCTGGCACTGGGGCTTCGGCTGCGCGGGCGTGGTCATGGTGCTGGGCCTGCTGGTCTACCTCGCCGCCCGGCCCTGGCTCCCCGCCGACAGCCGCAAGCCCGCTAAAGCGAAGGAGCCGCGCGCCCGTTTCGAGCCGGGCGACGGCCTGCGCCTCGTGGCCGTTCTCGTCCTCGTGCCGGTGATGGGCTTCGCGCTGCTGACCAACCAGCAGATATTCAACGCCTACCTCGTCTGGGCCGACCAGCAGTTCCAGCTGACCTTCATGGGCACCACCCTGCCCACCAGCTGGATGATCACGCTCGATGCCACGCTCAGCTTCTCGATGCTGGTCGCGGTCGCCGCGTTCTGGGCGCTCGTCGGCAAGCGCACCGGGCGCGAGCCGGACGAACTGGGCAAGATGATCCTGGGCTGCGCCTTCATCTTCGCCGGCGCGCTGTGCCTCTACATGGCCGCGCTGACGCAAGGGTCGGGCAAGATCGGCCTGTTCTGGCCGGTGCTGTTCCACCTCGTCAACTCGATCGGCTTCGCGCACCTGTTGCCCGTCAGCCTCGCGCTGTTCACCCGCCTCGCCCCGCGCGCGCTGACCGGCTCGATCGTGGGCATCTACTACCTGTCGTTCTTCGGCGCGAACCTGGTGGTCGGCAAGATCGGCACCCTGTTCGAGACGATGCCGACGACGCATTTCTGGCTGCTCCACGCCGGGACCGCGCTGGTCGGGCTGGTCGGCTTCGGCGCGTTCAAGCTGGTGCTGGCGAAGCGGCTGATGGGCACGGCCTGACCCTCCAACCATAACCCCGTCATTCCCGCGAAAGCGGGGATGACGAAGAGTTGACGGATCAGCCGAACACCGCGACCGACTGCATCCCGCTCGCCGCGATCCGGCCGTCGCCGTTCCACTGCAGGATATGCTCGCTCGCCCCACCGCTGCGCGCAAACGCGCTGGTTGTGCGCAGCAGCCACCAGCCGTCCCCGCCGGGCGCCGGATCGAGCATGTTGACCTGCCAGTGCATCGAACTGATCGGCACCCTGAACGAGAGCATCGGCAGCACCGCCGTGGGCAGCGCATCGCCGCAGAGCAGGCACTCCACCGAAGGGTCGAGCCCCTCCCTCTCGCGGGCGCGGACCCACCAGCACAGGTCGGCCTCCCCCAGCAGCGCCTTGGGCACGGCGAAGCGCACGTCGAAGTGGTTGCGCAGGAACGCCGGAGCCTGCCCCATCGGCACAGGCTTCGCTTCATCCACGGGGATCATCCCCTCGGGCAACGGGTAGGAATCGATGTCGAGGACGCTGTCGATGCCACGCATGAAGACGAAGCTGGCGGTGAAGCCCACGCCCTTCTCCCCGGTCAGTTCCGCCGCGATCCAGGTGGCGTTGCGCCCCCGGCGCAGCACCCGCGCCCGCGCCTCGACCCGGCCCGCGAGCGGCGCGACCATCGCCAGTTGCGCCGAGCGCAGCGGCGGCAGCTGGGCCTCGATCGCCTGCGCCGCGGCAAGCGCGATGGCCGAGGTCAGCCCGCCATAGGCGGTGCGCCCCTGCAGCCAGTCTTCGGGAATGTCGAGCGCGAAACCGTCGTCGAGCGGCTCCGCGCCGGCCAGCATCTCGGGCAGTCCCTGCATCAGAACAGCCGCGATCCGTTGGGCACCGGCGTATCGGGCGAGAACAGCACGACCCGGCCCTCCTCGTCCGCGAAGCCGATGGTCAGCACTTCGGACAGCGCCTTGCCGATCTGGCGGACGGGGAAGTTCACCACCGCCGCCACCTGCCGTCCGACCAGTTCCTCCGGCGAGTAGAGCGCGGCCACCTGGCCGACGCTCTTCTTCTCGCCGATGCCGGGACCGAAATCGATCCGCAGGCGATAGCTGGGCTTACGCGCCCCTTCGTAGACCTCGGCCGCGACCACCGTGCCGACGCGGATATCGACCTTCAGGAAATCGTCGAAGGCGATCGTCTCACCGGGAGGTGCGGCCGGGTCGTGGTCGAGGTGCATGTCACTCCATTTCGAGGATGATCGCGTCCACCGCAAGGCTCTCGCCCGCCTTGGCGTTGACCGACTTGACCGTACCCGACTTCTCGGCGCGCAGGATGTTCTCCATCTTCATGGCCTCCACCACCGCGAGCGGCTGTCCGGCCTCGACCTTGTCGCCCTCGGCGACGTTCAGCGAGACGAGCAGGCCCGGCATCGGGCAGATCAGGAAGCGCGAGAGGTCCGGCGGGATCTTTTCGATCATGTGCTGCGTGAACCCGGCGATGTGCGCGGGCAGGCACGAAACCTTGTGGATCGCGCCGCGCGTGGTCATCCTGAAGCCGGTGCGGATGGCTTCCAGCTTGAGCGTCAGGTCCTCGCCATCGACTTCGGCATCCACGAAGCGGTCGCCCGGCGTGTATTCGAGTTCAAGCTCGACCTCCTCGCCGTTCACCGTCAGCAGGTCCTCGTCGAGTTCGACCTGGTAGGTCGCGCCGTCGATGGTCACGGCCCATTCGCCCGGCGGGTCGAGTGGGGCGCCGAGCTGGCCTTCGACCCGGCGCGAGCGGTCGGCGCGCGCGGTGGCGACGAAGGCGGCGACGGCGGCGAGCTTGACCTTCAGTTCGTCCGACGCCGGCGCGCCGTGGAACCCCTCGGGATATTCCTCGGCGATGAAGCCGGTGGTCAATTCGCCCGAGCGGAAGCGCGGGTGCTGCATGATGGCCGAGACGAAGTCGATGTTGTGGCCAAGGCCCTCGATCTCGAAGGCGTCGAGCGCGGCGACCTGCTTGTCGGCGGCTTCATCGCGCGTCTCGCCCCAGGTGATGAGCTTGGCGATCATCGGATCGTAGAACATCGAGACTTCGCCGCCTTCGTAGACCCCGTCATCGACGCGCACGCCGTCGATCCCGCGGCGTCCGTTGGCCTCGCCGTCATCGGTCCAGCCTTCGACCGGCGGATTGTAGCGCGAGAGGCGCCCGGTCGAGGGCAGGAAGCCGCGATAGGGGTCTTCGGCGTAGACGCGATTCTCGATGGCCCAGCCCTCGATCTTCACGTCGTCCTGCGTCATCTCCAGCTTCTCGCCGGCGGCGACGCGGATCATCTGCTCGACGAGGTCGACGCCGGTGATCGCTTCGGTGACGGGGTGCTCCACCTGCAGGCGGGTGTTCATTTCGAGGAAGTAGAAGCTCTCGGCCGTCGGATCGGCGCCCGACACGATGAGTTCGACGGTACCCGCGCTGTAATAGCCGACCGCCTTGGCGAGCGCGACGCACTGCTCGCCCATCGCCTTGCGCATCGCGGGCGAGACGAACGGCGACGGCGCTTCCTCGACGACCTTTTGATGGCGCCGCTGGATGCTGCATTCGCGCTCGTTGAGGTAGAGCGTGTTGCCGTGCTGGTCACCGAGGATCTGGATCTCGATATGGCGCGGGTTGAGGATGAACTTTTCGATGAAGACGCGGTCGTCGCCGAAGCTGTTCAGCCCCTCGCGCTTCGTCGCCTCGAAGCCCTCGCGGACGTCTTTTTCGTCATAGGCAAGCCGCATGCCCTTGCCGCC
>DATKFS010000091.1:0-18173 GCA_035511275.1 Novosphingobium sp. | reverse complement strand
TTGCAGGAACGGCCCCGCCTGATCGACGGTCGAACATGGCGCTTCCCTCCTCGGCGCTTGGATCCAAGGCTGGGAGATTGGGAAGCCGGCGCCGTGGCCGCCATGGGGGAAATCCCGCGATCGGGCTTGGAAATTACCGGGCCGTCGGCGCGCTCAGTCGTCGACGACCTTGAGCAGCTTGCGTTCGAGCGGGCTGAGCACGTTCGACAGTTCGTGCCCGCGCTTGAGCACCTGGCCGACTTCACCGAACAGCGTCCACATGCCCTGCTTGCCCCGCAGCGAAGGGCGCTTCTCGATGCGTGCCTGCGGCCTTTCGGCGGAGCGGCGGAAGGCGCTGAAGCTCGCCGCCTCGCGGGCGAAGTCCATCGCATAGTCGCGCCACATGCCGGCGGCGACCATCCTGCCGTAGAGATCGAGGATGCGCTGGAGCTCCAGTCGGTCGAATCCGACCTGCAGGGGCCCCGCGCCTTGGCCGCCGGGAAAGGCGATGACGCTGCCGGTGCCGGAACTGTTACCCTGCGGACCTGCTGCCATCCAGGTCAGACGCCCTTCAGCACCGGCTGCTCACCGATGCGGACCACGTCCTCGCGCTCCGCCAGCAGGGCCTCGACCTGCGCGGTGAGGCGGGCCACCTGCTCCTCAAGCTCGTCGATCCGCTGGCCGCGCTGTTCGCGCTGACCGCCCACCGGCTCGCACGGCTCCTTGCAGGGGGTGCCGTAGGGCATGAATTCCTTGGCGTAAGTCTCCGCCTTCACGAGCGTGGAGCGGGCCTTGAGGCCGATCATCGTGGCGCCGTCCGGCACGTCTTCGGTCACGACCGCGCTGGCGCCGATGCGGGCACGGCGTCCGATGGTGACGGGACCGATGATCTGCGCACCCGAGCCGACGATCACGTTGTCGAGCAGGGTGGGGTGCCGCTTGCCGCCGACGCCGTTGGTGGGATTGGATCCACCCAGCGTCACGCACTGGTAGATCGTCACGTTGTCGCCGATGATCGCGGTTTCGCCGATCACGGTGAAACCATGGTCGATGAAGAAGTTGCTGCCGATCTGCGCACCCGGATGGATGTCGATCGCGGTCAGGAAGCGCGACAGGTGATTGACCACGCGGGCGAGGAAGAACAGGTCGGCGCGGAACAGGGCATGTGCGATGCGATGCCAGAACACCGCCCAGACCCCCGGATAAAGCAGCACTTCCCAACGCGAGCGCGGCGCGGGATCGCGCGCGACGACGGAATCGAGGTAGCGGACAATATTACCCAGCATTGTCCAAGACTCCCATCAATCGGTCCGGTTTGCAACTCTCACACGACATCTGGCCCTCATGCGTCGGTGTGGCCGCCGCCTTTACTCTCAATCAATGCGTCGCGCCAGATGGCCATCGTGGGGGCCTGCTTGCGCTCCAGACTGAGCCGGTCGATCGCAGCGACCAGGTTCTCGACGCCCAAGTGGCTACGAGTGGAACGTCCTGCAAGGTATTGAGTTGCCGCATGGTCGAGCGCCAGCCCGCGCATCTCGGCATGGATCTCGATGAGGTCCGCCAGCATCACGTCGTCGGGCTCGCCGATCTCGAGGTCGAGCGCGGCGCCGAGCCGCGACGAAAGGTCGGGCAGCGCCACGCGCCAGCGCATTCCCTCGCCTACCGCTTCGCCGGATCCGGGCGCGAAGCGTCGGTCGGCGACGATCAGCAGCGGACGACCGCTTTCCTGCGCGCGGTTCCAGCGGTGGAACAGTTCGGCCTCGTCCATGTCCTGCGCGTCGTCGATCGCGTCGCCCGCGCCCGATTCGGCGAACCAGCGCGCCAGCAGGGACTTGCCCGAACGCGGGGGACCGGTGAGGATGGCAGTGTGGAACGGCCATTGGCAGGGCGCCAGCAGCGCATCGACCACCCCGGCGTTGGCATTGCCGACGACGATGCGCGGCGGGCTGTCGCTCGCGGCGGACAGCGGAAGGGCGATCTGCCTCATGCGCAGGCCAGCCTTAGCGGCTGATCCTCAGTGCGCCGCCCCCGCTCGCAACCTTCCAGCCCTGCGCGCGCAGGGCTGTCGAGAGCCGCTCCGCACCGCCGGCCACGGTGACGCGCATGACCGAGGTCCCGCCGATCGCAAGGCTGACGGTCGCCGCGCCCTGGACGCCGGGAACGCCGCGCACGGCGGCCAGCGCGCCATCGACGGCAGCGGCATCGGGCGTCGCGAACTGGACCGAGACGGCCTCGGCGGGAACGCCGGTCACGTCCTCTGCCCGGATCGTCGGGGTCGCCTGGGGGGCGGCCACCAAGGGCACGTCGTCTCCCTTGGGCATGAGCTTCTGGCGCAGTTCCTCGAACGCGCGGTCGAGCGCGGCACCGCCGGCGACGATCGTCGGGTCGGGCCGGAGCTGACCCTGCATCAGCGCATCGCGATAGAGCCCGTCGATCCGGGTGACTGCCTCGTCCATCATGCGCGGCAGTTCCTGCTCGCTGGCCGCGGTCATGGTGAAGCTGCCGAGGAAGCTGTTGTCCGGCCCGTAACGTGCGGTGAACGTGCCGTTGATCGGTCCGCCCGGCCATTGGCGCTCGAGCCGCGCCACGGGGCTCAGCACGTCCGATGCGTCGAACTGGCCGAGCACGGTGCGCCACCATAGGCGGCTGCGGCGGCCCGCCTGTCCGGCGGTGAGGATCAGCGATTCGCCGCCCGAACCGGTCGGCCGCACGTAATCGATCGGGCTGGTGGAGGTCTGGAACTCGGCCCAGGCGCGCTGCCACGGCCCGCGCACCTCGAATACCTGCCGCACGCCGCCCGACTGCAACACGGGAATCAGCAGCAGCGGAGCCGAGCGCGGCCCGACGCCAGCGGCGCCGCTGCCCACGTACTGCCCTGCTTTCGCCTTGTCGAAGATCACGCCAAGCGTGGCGATGTAGCGATGCGGCCCGACCTGTTCGTGGCCGATGACCACCGAGGACACCATCGCATCGATCGATTCGAGCGGCATGTCCGGCCCGCCGAGCTTCTTCCAGGCTTCCTTCTGCGCCTGCTTCCAGCCCGCGATCCGCGCTTCCGCCCCGGTCTTGCCGGTGACGTCGACCTGGATGCGGTTGACCTGAATGTCCTCGGAATTGGCGAGCGGGGCGATGCCGCGATCACCTTCGATCTGGGCGATGAGTTGGACGCCGCCGAACGCGGCGAGCGCGAGCACGGCGGCTCCACCCCACGCCAGAGCGCTGTTCCTGGACGGACCCTTGCGGGCAGCCCGCGGGATTTTCTGGGAGATCGTGAACGCCATCTGTCGAAACCGGGGGCCTTTTGCCCAAACGGCGATGGAAATCCAAGTCACAAAGCGCTAGGCGCCGCCACATGTCCGACGATAACTCTCCGAAGAGCTATAGCTACGAGCAGGCAGGCGTCTCGATCGCCGCCGGAAATGCGCTGGTGAAGGCCATCGCCCCGCTCGCGAAATCCACCGCGCGACCGGGCGCAGACGCGGAACTGGGCGGCTTCGGCGGCTTCTTCGACCCGCGCGCGGCCGGCTACAAGGACCCGCTGCTGGTCGCCGCGAACGACGGCGTCGGCACCAAGGTCAAGCTCGCCATCGACCATGACCGGCACGACCAGATCGGCATCGACCTCGTCGCCATGTGCGTGAACGACCTCATCGTGCAGGGCGCCGAGCCGCTGTTCTTCCTCGACTATTTCGCCACAGGCAAGCTGGAGAACGGTGTCGCCGAGCGAGTCGTCGCGGGTATCGCCGAGGGTTGCAAGATCTCCGGCTGCGCGCTCATCGGCGGCGAAACCGCCGAAATGCCGGGCATGTATGCCGCCGGCGACTACGACCTCGCAGGCTTCTGCGTCGGCGCAGTGGAGCGCGGCGAGCAACTCACCGGCGACAAGGTGGCATCGGGCGACGTGCTGCTGGGCCTCGCCTCGTCGGGCGTGCATTCGAACGGCTACTCTCTGGTGCGCCGGCTTGCCGAGGACAAGGGCTGGAAACTGAACCGCCCTGCCCTGTTCGATCCGGAAACGCTGCTGATCGACGCGCTGATCGCGCCCACGCGCATCTATGTGAAGAGCCTGTTGCCGTTCATCCGGGCGGGCCGCATCCACGCGCTTGCCCACATCACCGGCGGCGGCCTGCTGGAGAACGTTCCCCGCGTGCTGCCCAAGGGCCTCCACGCCCGCATCGACGCCGACGCCTGGCCGCAGCCGCGCCTCATGGCGTTCCTGCAGGCGCAGGGCCACATTGAGCCCGCCGAGATGGCGCGCACTTTCAACTGCGGCATCGGCATGGTCCTCGCCGTCGCGGCCGACGAAGCCGCCGCGCTCAAGGCCGAACTGGAAGCGGCGGGCGAGACGGTCTTCGTGATCGGCGCGATCGAGCCGGGCGACAAGGGCTGCACCGTGCAGGGCTCGGCCGAAGCTTGGTCCGCGCGCGAGGCATGGGAAGCGGTCCACCTTGGCTGACGGGGCCATGCCTCGCCAGAAAGTTGCCGTGCTGATCTCGGGCAGCGGCACCAACATGGCCGCCCTGCTCTACGCCAGCCGCGCGGCGGACTGCCCCTACGAAATCGTGCTGGTGGCCGCCAACGACCCGGAAGCGGGCGGCCTTCGTCTCGCAGAAGCCGAGGGCATCGCGACTTTCGCGCTCAGCCACAAGGGCATGAAGCGGCCAGAGCACGACGCGGCGATGGACGCGGCGATCCGCGCGAGCGGTGCGCAATGGGTCGCCCTGGCGGGCTACATGCGCATCCTGACGCCGGAATTCGTGGCCGGATGGGAGGGCCGGATGGTCAACATCCATCCCTCGCTCCTGCCCAGGTACACGGGCCTCCATACCCACGAGCGCGCGATCGAGGCGGGTGACAGCCATGCCGGCGTCAGCGTCCACCTCGTCACCGCCGAACTCGACGACGGACCGATCCTCGGCCAGACGGCGGTCGCGATCATGCCCGGAGACACCCCGGCCACGCTCGCCGCGCGGGTGCTGATCGCCGAGCACCAGCTCTATTCGCGATGCCTTGCCGATCTCGTCACCCGCGAAACCAGTCCGGAATGGCTGCTTTCCCGCGTCCGGGAGCGGGCGATGGCCATGCCCGAAGCCGAGGAAACCACCAGCCACGGCATGGCCTGCTTCGGCATCGTCAAGGGCAAGAAGTTCGCGTACTTCAGCGCCGACCACCACGGAGACGGCCGCGTGGCGCTCCTTGTCAAGATCAGCGGCCCCGAGGAACAGGTCATGCTGATCGAGCAGGACGAGGAACGCTACTTCCGCCCCGCCTATTTCGGCGACGGCTGGGTCGGCCTGCGCCTCGATACCGGTGACCTGGACTGGGATTCGGTCGCCGAATGGATCGCCCGCTCGTGGCGGTCCGTGGCGCCGAAAAGGCTGGCCGCGCTGATCGAGGCGGCGGGGGTCTTCTAGAAGGCGTAGCCGATCGAGACTTGGACGATGGGGTAGACCTTGTAATCGTCCACCTCGTCGTCGATGCGGGTCTTTTCGGCGGAAAGATCGGCCTGGAACAAAGGGTTGGTCGCCAGTTCTCCGGTTGCTTCGAGGTCTTGCGTACGCGGCTTGCCGTGCAGCATCACCCCCGCATCGATGCTCCAGGCGAGCCCCCGGCTGCGGTTCCCGGCCATACCCAGGGTGAACGTAGGCGCCACCTTGCGTGCCCTTACCTTGCCCTGGATCGTACCGATCTCCTCGGGCGTGTAGGTCGTCCCGCCGATCGACACCGCCTGCCGGGGAGAGGCCACGAGATCGACCCGGTTGCGGCTGACGCGCAAGCCCGCCGAGATGCGGAACGCCCCCGCGAAAGGATAGAGGTCGGCGGCGGCTCCGAACGAGCGGAGCTTGAGATCGCCATGGTAGTCGATGTCGTCCACGCCGACGTCGTGCCCCAGCCCGAGCAGCGTCGCGGAAGCGCGGAGGCCGATGACCGGGGATGGCCGGAAGCCGATTTCGGGACCGACGCCGAGACTGCCGCCGGTCACCGACAGCGTCACTTCGGCCGGCCGTTCCCGCTCCTGCGCCTGCGCGGTGCCCGAAGCCATGCCCAGCCCGATCGGGACAAGCGCCATCGCCGGGCCCAGAAGGCCGCTTGACTGAGTGAAGGTCATGCAAACTCCGTGTTAGTTGCATGACCTATCCGTCTTCGTGGTAAACCGAGGGTTCCCGTGATGATCCGGGTCTATACGGAGCCGAACTCGATCAGACTCTCGATCAGACTTCGGTGTAGTCCACCATGGGCCGGCTTTCCCGGGTGCCGCGGTAGAGCTTGGCCGGGTCCTGCGGGTCGCCCGCGATCATCACGTGATCTTCGTGCACTTCCACCAGCGTGCCGGCGAAAGGAAAGCCTTCCAGACTGCCATTGACCCGGAAGCTGACGGTATCGCCGACCTTGAAGGTCTTCTCGTCGAAGTTGAATTCGAAAGGGCAGCTTTCGCCCGTTTCGCCCATGCCTTGCATCACGCGTCTCCTCTTGGCGGCATGGTACAGCAGCGATCCAGCATGGATCAAATCCAATCCTCGTGCCCGGGCAGCGCCGCGCCGATATCGCGCGGGCCGATCGCGAAGATCAGTGCCTTGCCGCGGCCGCCGCCCGCGCCTCGATCGCGCCGGGAGCGGGCGGCCCGCCCATTCCCGCCGCCAGCGACACCAGCACCGCCCCCAGGAAGGACACCGAAGCAGCGATCGCGATCGTCTTCCCCATCGTTTCAGCCTTCCCGGGGGCGAGTGCCTCCCCATGTCGCCCGGAAGCTAGGCCAGCCAGCGATTCGCGCCAAAGAAAAAGGCCGCCGAAACCGGCGACCTTCGTCCTTATTACCGAATTTTAATCGCGGCGTTCAGCCGACGATTTCTTCCGGCTTGAAGAAGTAGGCGATCTCGATCGCGGCGTTCTCTTCCGAGTCCGAACCGTGGACCGAGTTGGCCTCGATCGATTCGGCGAGTTCCTTGCGGATCGTGCCGGCATCGGCGTTCTCGGGGTTGGTGGCGCCCATGATGTCGCGGTTGCGCTTCACGGCGTCCTCGCCCTCGAGCACCTGGACCACGACCGGGCCCGAGATCATGAACGAGACGAGGTCGTTGAAGAAGGGACGCTCGGCGTGGACGGCGTAGAAGCCCTCGGCCTGCTCCTTGGACATCTGGATGCGCTTCGAGGCGACGACGCGCAGGCCGGCTTCCTCGAGCATCTTGGTAACCGCGCCGGTCAGGTTGCGGCGGGTGGCGTCAGGCTTGATGATCGAGAAGGTGCGGGTGACGGCCATGGGACTTTTCCTTGCAAAAATGGAAAGCGTGATTGTTGCGCGCGCCCCTAGCCGGGAATTGTGCGGCTCGCAAGGTGGGCCTGCGCAGGTTCGGCCGCGAGCAGATCTTCGCCGGCCTGAAGGTGCTGGATCAAATCCCAGCGATTGCCATAGATGTCCTCGAATACCGCCACGATGCCATAGCTTTCGTGACGCGGCGGTTCGACGAAGTGCACGCCCCGCCGGGAATAAGCCTGATGGTCGCGTGCGAAGTCGTCGGTTTCCAGGAAGAGGAACACCCTCCCCCCGCTCTGATTGCCGATAGCCGGGCGCTGCCGGTCGTCCGTAGCCCGCGCCAGCAGAAGACCGCTTTCGGAATTGTGCGGTGCCACTACGACCCAACGCTTGTCACACGCAAGCGGAGTGTCTTCGCGCAAATCGAACCCGAGTTTGTCGACATAAAACGACAATGCCCGATCGTAGTCGTCCACCACCAGAGCGGTCAGGCACAATCGCTGCGGCATATCATTCGCTCCCTGACGGCGCACGGACACGCGCCTGCTCCCGCCCCCTATTCTTCCGCCTTCTTGGCCCAGCGACCGTTTTCCTGCGCCCAGTATTTTTTCGTCAAGCCTTCGCGTCCGCGCAAGTCGCGCCAGACTTCGCGTGCTTGCTGGCGGGTCGCATCATCGAACAGGTAGAAGGTGCGCTCGAACGGCTCCTCGCCCTCGCACCATACGCCGTCGGCAATGATGAGGAAGGCGGCGCCGTTGGCCGGATCGGGAATGTCGGACAGGAGGATCGGCTGGCGATCCTCATGCCCCTCGCCCGCCTGCCCGTTGGCAAGGAAGTCCTCGGGCCGGGCGGACCAAAGTCCGCCGGAAATACGCGCGCGCTGCTGCTCGTCCGCCGAGACGACGAGCACTCGTCCGCCGCCCTCGACGATCCGCCGCGCCAGCAGGGGCACGACCGCATGGGCCGGGTCACGGCTCAGTTCATAAAACATGACCTGCATCAGCCGTGCCCTCTGCCCCTTCCGTCCGTCGCTCAGGCTTCCAGCGTGTCGCGCACGAAGCGGTCGAGCAGGCGGACGCCGAAGCCCGAGGCGCCCTTGTCCCAGGTCGCGCCGGGCTTGTCGGTCCACACCGTGCCGGCGATGTCGAGGTGCGCCCAGGGGGTGTCGTTCTCGATGAAGCGCAGGAGGAACTGCGCCGCCGTGATCGAGCCGCCGAAGCGCGGGCCGACGTTGCGAATGTCGGCGATCGGGCTGTCGATCATCTTGTCGTAGGCCGGGCCCATCGGCATGCGCCACAGGCGGTCGCCCGAAGCGTCGCCGGCGGCATTGAGCTGGCCCGCAAGCTCGTCGTTGTTCGAGAACAGGCCGGCATACTCATGCGCGAGGCTGAGGATGATGGCGCCGGTCAGGGTGGCGAGGTCGACGATCTTCGCGGGCTGGTACTCGCGCTGAACGAAAGTCAGCGCGTCGCACAGGACGAGGCGGCCTTCGGCGTCGGTGTTGATGACCTCGATGGTCTGGCCCGACATCGAGGTGACGACGTCGCCGGGGCGCTGGGCATTGCCGTCGGGCATGTTCTCGACGAGACCGCACAGGCCGACGACGTTAGCCTTGGCCTTGCGCAGCGCGAGCGCGAGCATGGTGCCCGCCACCGCTCCGGCGCCGCCCATGTCCCACTTCATGTCTTCCATGCCGGCGGCGGGCTTGATCGAGATGCCGCCGGTGTCGAACGTCACGCCCTTGCCGACGAAGGCCACGGGCTTCTCGCCCTCGGCCCCGCCCAGCCACTCCATGACGAGGATGCGCGCGGGCCGCACCGAGCCCTGCGCGACGCCGAGCAGCGAACCCATGCCGAGTTCGCCCATCTCCTTGTCGTCGAGCACGCGTATCTTGAGGCCGGTGCCTTCCATGCGCGCCTTGCAGCGCTCCACGAAGCTCTCGGGATAGATGACGTTGGCCGGTTCGGTGACGAGTTCGCGGGTGAAGGACACGCCCTCGGCGATCGCCTGCTCGACGTCCCATGCCGCCTCGGTGCCTTCCGGCGCGCCGACGACCGTGATCTCGGCGAGGCTCGGCCTGGCGTCGGCCTTGAGCGTGGTGCGGTAGACGTCGTGGCGCCACGAACGCAGCACGGCGCCCAGCAGCGCGCCGGCCGCGTCCTCGGCGGAGAGGCCGGCGCCGGTCAGGTCGAGCGTCAGCGCGGTCTCGCCGCTGGTGAGGTACTTGGCCACCACGGACGCGCCCGCGCGCTCGATCGCGCCCTTGCGATCCTTGGCCGAAGCCTCGCCGATGCCGGCCAGCGCCACGCGCACGACGTTGCCGCCGCGATCCACGAACCCTTCGAAAATCTGTCCGGCCTTGCCCGAGAACCGTGCCATCTTCGCACCACCTGCCAGCACCGGCTCGATGTCGGCGGGCACCGCGTCCTGGTTGACGAAGCGGGCAACGAGACGGGCAGAGCTGTCGGCGGCCGCCTCAAGGAACTGGATCTTCATGGATTCTCCTGGATTCTCCCGGTGAGACGCCGAACTTGTGCGCTTCACCGCATGACCGGATTGCAGTTAGGCACAGCCGGTGCGATAGGCAAGCCATGCTCCCCGCCGCGCAGATTCCGCTGCAAGCCCCGACCCGACCACAGGACCGCCGCTTGCGAAGCCTCCCCTTGCGCGCTCTGGCCCTGGGCATCGCCGCAGCCCCGATCGCCTTCGCCGTGCCCGGCGCCGCCATGGCGCAGGACCTGTCGCAACCCGTCGATACCGCCCCGATCGTCGGTGCCCCGCCCGCCCCGCCCCCGGCGACCGGCGATGCCGAGCCCGTCGCCTTCGAGGCGAACGACGTCCAGTATGCGCAGGACAGCGAGCAGGTGACGGCCAGCGGCAACGTCGTGCTGCGCCGCCGCGACGAGAAGGGCAACCAGCAGTCGGTCCGCGCCGACACGGTGACCTGGGACCGCAAGAGCGGGAAGATCCTCGCCACCGGCAACGTGCGCCTCGTCGACCAGGACGGCAACCAGCTCTACACCGAAAGCGTCGAGCTGACCGACGAACTCAAGACCGGCATGATGGAGAACCTGCTTCTCGTCATGCGCGAAGGCGGGCGCCTCGCCGCGGTCAAGGGCGAGCGAATCGCCAATGGCGACGTGATCCTCAACCAGGCCGCCTATACCGGGTGCGACGTCGTCGACGAGGACGGCTGCCCGAAGAAGCCGACCTGGCGCATCGTCGCCAAGCAGGTCATCTATTCCGACGCCAAGCGGCAGGTGAACTTCAAGGACGCGCGGATCGAGCTGTTCGGCCTCGTCCAGCTGCCGCTGGTGGGCATGACCATCAGCACCGACGGCGGCTCGGTCTCGGGCTTCCTGGTCCCGGACATCCGGTCCAGCCCCTCGAACGGCTTCGAACTGGCGCAGTCGTACTTCTGGAAGATCTCCGAGAACCGCGACCTCACCGCCACGCTCTCGGCCTTCACCGAATCCGCGCCCATGGCCGCGCTCGAGTATCGCCAGCTGGCCGACAAGGGCGCCTTCCAGGTCACCGGCTACGCCACCGCCAGCAGCAAGATCCCCATCTTCGGCGGCGAGGATACCAGCGTCGACGGGCAGAAGGCCTTCCGCGGCTACATCTTCGCCAACGGCCGGTTCCAGTTCGACGAGAACTGGAGCGTCAGCGGCTCGATCCGCCGCGCCACCGACCGCACTTTCCTGCGCCGCTACGACATCAGCCGCGACGATCGCCTGCGCTCGACCGTCGAGGTGGAGCGGATCGACCAGGACAGCTACCTCTCGATCGCCGGCTACTCCACCCAGACCATGCAGTCGGATCGGCCGCAGGGGCAGCTGCCTTTCGCCGTGCCGGTGATCGACTATCGCCGCCGCTACGACGACCCGCTGCTCGGCGGCAAGTTCGAAACGCAGCTCAACACGCTCGCCATCACCCGCGCGGACGGGCAGGACACCCAGCGCGCCTTCGCCATGGGCCAGTGGTCGCTGCGCCGCCTGACCGGCATGGGCCAGGAAGTGACCTTCACCGGCCTCGTGCGCGGCGACATCTATCATTCGGACGAGAACGCCGACACCCTCACCCCGCTCTACCGCGGCACCGAGGGCTGGCAGGAACGCGGCGTCGCCACCGCCGCGGTCGACGTCAAGTGGCCGCTCGTCGGGCAGTTCCTCGGCGGCACGCAAGTGCTCACCCCGCGCGTCCAGCTCGTGGCCAGCCCGACGCTCAAGAACCTCGACATTCCGAACGAGGATTCGCGCGCGATCGACCTCGACACCGGCAACCTCTTCGCGATCAACCGCTTCCCCGGCTACGACCGGATCGAGGATGGCGTGCGCTTCACCTACGGCTTCGACTGGAGCTTCGAGCGGCCGCGCTGGCGCATCAAGACCACCGTCGGGCAGTCGGTGCGCCTGAGCAACCGCGCCTCGGTCCTGCCCGACGGCACCGGGCTGGCCAACAAGACCTCCGACATCGTCGGCCGCACCGAGATCCGCTACCGCGACTTCATCAACTTCATCCACCGCTACCGCGTGGACAAGGACAGCCTGGCGGTCCGCCGCAACGAATTCGACGCGGTCATCGGCAACACCCGGTCCTACATCGAGGTTGGCTACACCAAGCTCAACCGCGACATCTCCAACGAGATCGAGGATCTCCAGGACCGCGAGGAACTGCGCGCCGCCGGTCGCATCGCCTTCGCCAACTACTGGTCGCTGTTCGGTTCCGCCGTCGTCAACATGACCGACCGCACGGAAGACCCGAACAACGGCTCCAACGGGTTCCAGCCCCTGCGCACCCGTCTCGGCGCCGCCTACGAGGACGACTGCCTGCAGATCGCCCTCACCTGGCGCCGCGACTACGTGGCGCTGGGCGACGTGCGGCGCGGCGATTCGTTCCAGCTGCGCTTCAGCCTGAAGAACATCGGAGCCCGGTGATCGCCCCTTCGTCCCGCACCCGAAGCGACGCTCGCGGCGCCGCCCGTGACGCACTGCGGAAACATTGGGCGAAACATTGTCGGGCCGGAGCAAAGCCGCTATCGGGTGTGCTCATTTTCAGTTAAGCCGCCGCCGGGCAGGAGCACGGGTACGGTGCGGCAGTTGGCCCGAGACGGGGCCTGCTGCCCGATTGTGATCCGGCTGCGGCCGGTCGAAGACGGGATTTACATCACGGTGCAAGCAGTAAACAGGCCGATCAAGACCGGGCGCGGCAATCTCGTGAAGCGCGGCTTCATGGCGCGCGCCATCCTTTGCGTCGGCAGCATCGCCGCCATGTCGACCGCGCTGGGCGCCGGTCCCGCGTTCGCGCAGTCCCAGCAGGGCGAGATCGTCATCCCCGACGATGTGAAGATCTTCGGCAACGACAATCCCAACATGCGCCGCGCCACCGCGGTCGTGAACGGCGACGTCATCACCGGCACCGACGTCGACCAGCGCCTCGCGCTCATCGTCGCCGCCAACCAGGGCAAGATCGACGAAGAGGAAATGAAGCGCCTGCGCCTGCAGGTCCTGCGCAACCTCATCGACGAGACGCTGCAGATCCAGGAAGCCAAGGCCGCCGACGTCGAAGTCGCGCAGGCCGAGGTGGACCAGTCCTATGCCCGCGTCGCGGCGCAGAACTTCAACCAGAACGGCGCCGCGATGGACGCCTATCTCAAGCGCGTCGGCTCCTCGCCGGAATCGCTCAAGCGCCAGATCCGCGGCGAACTGTCGTGGCAGCGCCTGCTCCAGCGCAACGTCCAGCCCTTCATCAATGTCTCCGACGACGAGGTGAACGAAAACCTGGCCCGCCTCAAGGCAGCCAAGGGCACCGAGGAATACCGGCTCGGCGAAATCTACCTCTCGGCCGCACCCGACGCGCGCCAGCAGGTCTACGAGAACGCCACCAAGATCGTCCAGCAGCTGCGTTCGGGCGGCAGCTTCGTCGCCTACGCCCGCCAGTATTCGGAAGCCACGACCGCGTCGGTCGGCGGGGACCTGGGCTGGGTGCGCCTCGCGCAGTTGCCGGGCGAGCTGCAGGTGGTCGCGCGCGACATGGAGACCGGGCAGCTCGTCGGCCCGATCGAAGTGCCCGGCGGCTTCGACATTCTCTACCTGATCGACAAGCGCCAGGTCCTTACCGCCGATCCGCGCGACGCGATCCTTGCGCTCAAGCAGATCTCGCTGCCCTTCCCCAAGGGCATCAGCGAGGCCGAGGCCGGCAAGCGCGCCGAAGCCTTCTCCAACGCGATGAAGGCCGCGAAGGGCTGCGGCGACGTGGACGGCGTGGCGACCGGGCTCGGAGCACAGGTGGTCACCAACGACCAGGTCAAGGCGCGCGACCTGCCCGGCCAGATCCAGAACTCCATCCTCCAGCTCTCGCCCGGCGAGACGCTGCCACCGTTCGGATCGCTGGAAGACGGCATCCGCATCCTCATGCTCTGCGGCCGCGACGATCCGCAGACCGACACCGGCCCCAGCTTCGAGCAGCTCCAGGCGCAGCTCGAGGACGACCGCGTCAACAAGCGCGCGCAGACCTACCTGCGCGACCTGCGGCGCGATGCGGTCATCGAGTACAACTGAGGCCGAAGCGCGTCCCGGACCCTGTCCGGGACCACGGGCCGCGCCGGGAAATCAGCCCGGCGTCGCCCCCCAAGGATGGACCCTGTGATGACGCTGGCGCTGGCCATTTCGCTGGGCGATCCGGCGGGCATAGCGCCCGAGGTGATCGTCGATGCGTGGACGAGGCGCGCCGAGCACGCCCTCGCGCCGTTCTTCGTGGTGGGCGGGGCGAGCGTGCTGCGCGCCGCCGCCGCCACCCGCGGGATCGATCTGCCGATCACGTGCATTTCTACCCCGGCGAACGCCCTTGGCGCATTCGCCGATGCGCTGCCGGTGCTGGGCGATGAGGACTGCGCGCCGTCCTTCGGCACGCCCACGCTCGACGGCGCCCGCCTGGCCCTGCATTCGCTGACGCAAGCGACCGCGCTCGCGCGGTCGGGCGAGGCCGCCGCCATCGTCACCGGCCCCATCGCCAAGTCGAAGCTGGCCGAGGTCGGCTTCACCCAGCCCGGCCAGACCGAATTCCTCGCCGACGCCTGCGGGCTGCCGCACGACGACGCGGTGATGATGCTCGCCGGCCCCTCGCTCCGCACCGTTCCGCTGACCGTCCACGAGGCGCTGTCCGCCGTGCCCGGCCTCGTCACGCGCGACCTCATCGAGCGCAAGACCCGCATCGTCTCGCGCGCCCTCGCCCGCGACTTCGGCCTTGCAGCACCGCGCATCGCGATCACCGGCCTCAACCCGCACGCCGGGGAGGACGGGCGCATGGGCACCGAGGACCGCGACGTCATCGCCCCCGCCATCGCCGCCCTGCGTGCCGAAGGCCTCGCCGTGACCGGCCCGCATCCCGCCGACGCCCTGTTCGCCGCGCACGAGCGGTCGCGTTACGACGTGGCGCTGTGCATGTATCACGACCAGGCGCTGATCCCGATCAAGACGCTCGACTTCGACCAGGGCGTCAACGTCACCCTCGGCCTGCCGATCGTGCGCACCTCGCCCGACCATGGCACCGCCTTCGCCATCGCCGGCAAGCGCCAGGCGAGCGCGGGCGCGATGATCGCCGCGATCCGCATGGCCGGCGAATGCGCCGCGAGACGAACGTCATGAACACGCCCACCCTTCCTCCGCTGCGCGAGGTCATCGCCCGGCACGGCCTTTCCGCCTCCAAGGCGCTCGGCCAGAACTTCCTGTTCGACGAGCAGTTGCTCGACCGGATCGCCGCCATTCCCGGCTCGCTGGAGGGGCAGGACGTGCTTGAGATCGGCCCCGGTCCCGGCGGCCTGACCCGCGCCCTGTTGCGGGCGGGCGCGAACGTCACGGCGATCGAGATGGACCGCCGCTGCCTGCCCGCGCTGGCCGAAGTCGAGGCTGCGTTCCCCGGCAAGCTCAAGGTGATCGAGGGCGATGCGCTCAAGATCGACCCCGCGACACTGTTCGACGGGCCTTACCACATCGTCGCCAACCTGCCCTACAACGTGGGCACGGCGCTGTTCACCGGCTGGCTCTCGGGCGAGGCCTGGCCGCCGCAGTGGGCATCGCTGACGCTGATGTTCCAGGAAGAGGTCGCCCGCCGCATCATCGCGGAACCGGACATTTCGGCCTACGGCCGCCTCGCGGTGCTGGCGCAGTGGCGCTCGACGCCCAAGCTGGCGATGAAAGTGCACCGCAGCGCCTTCACGCCGCCGCCCAAGGTCATGTCGGCGATCGTCCACGTCACGCCCGCCGCTGCGCCCGAAGGCGTCTCGATGCGAATGCTGGAGCGCGTAACGGAGGCCGCATTCGGCCAGCGCCGCAAGATGCTGCGCCAGAGCCTCAAGGGCCTCCCCGGCGGCCTCGACGCGCTCGAAAGCCTCGGCATCGATGCCCAGCGCCGCGCCGAGACGCTGTCGGTCGCGGAATTCGTGGACATCGCCAGGGTCCTGACGCGCAGGTAGGGCCGGAGCCCGTCGTCGCTTACCCCAGCATCGCCCGGAAGATGTCCAGCGGTCGGCGGCGCGACAGGCGTTCGGGGACCTGCACCAGCGGAACCGCCTTGCCCTCGATCAGGTCGACGACGCTGACCTGGCTCTTGAGCGCGATGCCGCAGCGATCGTGGCCGCGCCAGCGCACCTGTCCCTTGAGCACATGATCGCCGATCTCCAGTTCGATCAGCGTCCCGCGCGGCGGCGGTGACGAGACGAGCGCCAGAACCCCGCGCGACGAGGCATTGACCAGCGTCGCTTCCGCGCGCCGGTCGGCGATCCGCATGACCGCCTCGACCGCAACGACCGTACGCGCTTCCATGCGCTGCCTGTGAATGAACATGGCTGCCGTCCCCTAGCCAAACCCCGGACAAGCTATGAGGCAATACCTAATTTGGCGTTAAACCGGCGGAACCCCGGCTCGGCGCGAGGCCGGGCCGGGGTTCCATCGCTCAGGCCGCCTTCTTGCGCAGGCGCCAGGCGTGAAGCAGCGGCTCGGTATAGCCGTTGGGTTGCTCCACCCCCTTGAACACGAGGTCGCAGGCCGCCTGGAAGGCCATGCTGGTATCCCAGTTGCCCGCCATCGGTTCGTAGAGCGGGTCGCCCGCGTTCTGCGCATCCACCTTGGTCGCCATGCGCCGGAGCGAATCCATCACCTGCTCCTCGCTGCAGACGCCGTGGAGCAGCCAGTTCGCCATGTGCTGGCTGGAGATGCGCAGCGTCGCGCGGTCCTCCATCAGCCCGACGTCGTTGATGTCGGGCACCTTGGAACAACCCACGCCCTGGTCGATCCAGCGCACCACGTAGCCGAGCAGGCCTTGCGCGTTGTTGTCCAGTTCCTCGCGGACTTCGGCCTCGGACCAGTTGGTCCCGTCCGCCAGCGGCACCTG
The DNA here is from genome assembly GCA_035511275.1 of Novosphingobium sp. Classification (GTDB taxonomy): domain Bacteria; phylum Pseudomonadota; class Alphaproteobacteria; order Sphingomonadales; family Sphingomonadaceae; genus Novosphingobium. Next base: position 1,552 of record DATKFS010000091.1, on the reverse strand, counting down.
CAGCAGCAGGTCGAGCCCGGGCACCGGCTCGGCGGCGATCTCCTCGCGCAGGCCGAAGACGTTGACCTGGTGGTAGTGCATCGCGTGGAGCGTGGCGGCGGTCGGCGACGGGACCCAGGCGGTGTTCGCGCCGGTCCGGGGATGCCCGATCTTCTGCTCCATCATGTCGCGCATCATGTCGGGGGCGGCCCACATGCCCTTGCCGATCTGCGCCACGCCCGAAAGGCCATGAGCAAGGCCGATGGCGACGTTGCGCCTTTCATAGGCCTGGATCCAGGCCGAACCCTTGATCGCCGCCTTGCGGATCATCGGGCCCGCGCGCATCGAGGTGTGGATCTCGTCGCCGGTGCGATCGAGGAAGCCGGTGTTGATGAAGACGATACGCTCGCGCACCGCGTGGATGCAGGCCGCGAGGTTGGCCGAGGTGCGGCGCTCCTCGTCCATGACGCCGACCTTGATCGTGTGGCGCGAGAGGCCGAGCAGGTCCTCCACCGCGTCGAACAGGTCGTTGGTGAAGGCGCATTCCTCTGGGCCGTGCATCTTCGGCTTGACGATGTAGATCGACCCCTCGCGGCTGTTGCCGTACTTCGCCAGCCCCTTGACGTCCTGCGTCGAGATGGCGCTGGTGATGACCGCATCCATGACACCCTCGGGCACTTCGCTGCCGTCGGGCAGCAGGATCGCCGGGTTGGTCATGAGGTGCCCGACGTTGCGGACGAACAGCAGCGAACGCCCCGGCAGCAGCGCTTCCTCGCCGGTCGGCAGCGTCACCACCTTGTCGCCGGCCAGTGCGCGGGTGAGCGTCCTGCCGCCCTTCTTGAAAGTGTCGGTCAGGTCGCCCCGGATGACGCCGAGCCAGTTGGCATAAGCGGCGATCTTGTCCTGCGCATCCACCGCCGCGATGGAGTCCTCAAGGTCGACGATGGTCGTCAGCGCCGCTTCGAGCACGATGTCGGAGATGCCCGCCCGGTCGGTGCTGCCGACCGGGGTTTCGGCGTCGAACTGGACTTCGATCGTCAGCCCGTTGTTGCTGAACAGCAGGCCCGTCTCGGTCTCGCCGACGTACTGGCGATCGTTGGCGAGTTCGAGGAGTTCGGGGTCCTCCAGGTCGGCCCACGAGCCGGCCTTGAGCGGCACGGCCTGGTCGAGGAAGGCGCGGCCGGCGGCGATGACCGCCGCACCGCGCACCGCGTCGTACCCCGGTCCCTTGGCAGGCGCCGCGTCGAGCGCATCGGTGCCGTACCATGCATCGTAGAGGCTGCCCCAGCGCGCATTCGCCGCGTTCAGCAGGAAGCGCGCGTTGAGCACGGGGACGACCAGTTGCGGGCCGGCCATCGAGGCGATCTCGGGATCGACGCCCCTGGTGGCGATGGTGAAGGCGCCGGGCTCGGGCACGAGGTAGCCGATCTCGCGCAGGAAGGCCTGGTACTCGCCCTGTTCGATCGGGCGGCCCGCACGGGCGAGATGCCAGTCGTCGATCTGGGACTGGAGCGAATCGCGCTTGTCGAGAAGCGCCCGGTTGCGCGGCGCGTAGGCAGCCACGAGGTTCGCG
>DATKFS010000090.1:0-6428 GCA_035511275.1 Novosphingobium sp. | reverse complement strand
GCCAGCCCGACGACGCCGCGCTGGAGGAACTCGCGCGCGGCTCGGCCGGGCGCGACGAGATCGACGAGCTGACCAGCCACTCGGGCAATGCGCTCAGCCGCCTGAAGCGCCTCGCCGCCGCCCACCGCGAGACCACCGACCACGTCGCCCACGAAATGCGCACGCCGCTGATGCATCTCGACAACCGGCTGGTGAAGGCGCTGGCGGCGACGCCCGACGCCGAGACCGCCTCGCGCATCGCCGACGCGCGCACCGAGATCCGGGGCATCATCCGCATGCTCGAGTCGCTGCTCGACATCGCCGCCAGCGAGGCGCGGCGCGGCGACCGGCATGGGCTCTCGCCGGTGGACATGAGCGCGCTGACCATGCGGCTGGGCGAACTCTACGCCGACAGTGCCGAGGATTCCGGCCACACACTCGAACTCGACATCGAGCCGGAGGTCGTGATCGACGGCGAGGAAATGCAGCTGACCCGGCTCGTCACCAACCTGCTCGACAATGCCTTCAAGTACGTGCCCAGCGGTGGTACGGTGCGCCTCAAGCTGCGCCGGGGGCCGAGACTCGTCGTGAGCGACGATGGGCCCGGCATTCCCGACGACCAGCGGGAAAGTATTTTCGAGAAGTTCAGCCGGGGCGGCAGCCGCGTCGGCACGGAAGGCGCCGGCCTCGGCCTCGCCCTGTGCCGCGCGATCGCCGAACGCCATCACCTGGAGATCGATCTGGTGCCCACCGGCAGCGGCGCCTGTTTCACGGTTACCCCGGAGTTCAAACGATGAGCCCATCCCCGCGCCGCCGCCCGCTCCTCGTCGCCGGCATCCTCGCCCTGATGCTGCCCGCCCTCCCGGCAAGCGCGCAGGACGAGGCGCCCGGAACCGGCGAGCGCGTGGCGCTCGCGCTGTCCACCGCGCAGACGGCGCAGACCCGCTCCGATCCCGCCGCGCTGGCCCGGGCCCTTGCCGTGATCGAGCGCGCCGGTGCCCGCCCGCTCGACGACTGGCAGGGCGAGGACCCGGTCCCGGCCTGGCGCGCGCTGGTGACCGAAGCGCCGAGCCCGCTGCGCGGCAGCCCGCTCGGCCCCGGCTACCGCGCCGGCAAGGCCCCGCCGGGCCGGGCCGACAGTTTCGAGCAGGTGTTCCTCTCGGGCAAGAAGGCCAGCATCGCGCTCTCCACGCCGAGCGACACGCCGCTGACGCTGCAGGTCCTCGATGCCGACCGCCGCCCGGTCTGCACCACTGCCGACGCGCGCCGCGCCTGCCGCTGGGTGCCGCTGTTCACGCAGCGCTACGTGATCGAGGTCCGCAACGGCGGCAACCGGGTGGCCGAGTACTTCCTCGTCGTCGAGTGATCCCTCTCCGGACTCGGCCTGAGTGGGATGGGCGCCCAGAAACCTGAGCCTGTAGAAAGCCGCGCCAACAGGGTGCTGCCCCTCGCCCGTAGAAAACCTTTCCCCGCCGGTTACCTTGCGCCGCCTCGTCCGTTATGGCCCCGGTATGGAGCAACAAGCCCTCGTCTTCGCGCTGATCGGCATTCTCGGGATCGGCGCGCAATGGATCGCATGGCGGACCGGCTGGCCGGCCATCGCCCTCATGCTCGCCGCGGGCGTCATCGCGGGTCCCGTCACCGGCCTGGTCATTCCCGAGCACACTTTCGGCGAACTGCTGGAGCCGATGGTGTCCGTGGCGGTGGCGCTGATCCTGTTCGAAGGCGGCCTCAGCCTCAACTTTCGCGAGTTGCGCAAGACCGACGGCGCGGTCGCGCGGCTGATGGTCGTGGGCATCCCGCTCGGCTGGGTGCTCGGCTCGCTGGCCTGCTACTACGTCGCGGGGCTGGTTTGGCCGGTGGCGATCCTGTTCGCGGGCATACTCGTGGTGACCGGGCCCACCGTGGTCATCCCGCTGCTGCGCCAGAGCAACGTCGCGCCCCGCCCCCGCGCGATCCTCAAGTGGGAGGCGATCGTCAACGATCCCTTCGGCGCGCTCTGCGCGGTCGTCACCTACGAATACCTGCGCCGCTCGGACGAGGGCGGCACCCTGCTCTCGGTACTCGCCTCGCTGCTGGCCGCCGCCGTGGTGGCGGGCCTGATCGGCTACGCGGTGGCGCGGGCGATCGCCTGGGCCTTCCCGCGCGGCCATGTCCCCGAGTACCTCAAGGCGCCGGTGCTGCTTGTCGCGGTGATCGGCACCTTCGTGCTCTCGAACCTGATACAGCAGGAAACCGGGCTGCTGGCAGTGACGGTGATGGGCATCGCCATCGCCAACATGCGCCTCGATTCGCTGCGGGACATCCACCCCTTCAAGGAGAACGTCACCGTCCTCCTGATCTCGGGCGTGTTCGTGCTGCTGTCCGCCTCGCTCGACCTCGACGTGCTGCGCCAGTTCGAGTGGCGCTTCCTCGCCTTCCTGCTGGCGCTGCTGTTCCTGGTGCGCCCGGCGACGGTTCTGGCCAGCCTCGCCTTCAGCAAGATTCCCTGGAACGAGCGGCTGCTGATCGCCTGGATCGCGCCGCGCGGCGTCGTCGCCGTCGCGGTTTCGGGCCTGTTCGCGCTGCGGCTCGACCAGTTGGGCTATGGCGACGGCGGCATCCTGGTGACGCTTTCGTTCTCGGTCGTCATCGCCACGATCGTCGCCCATGGGTTCAGCATCAAGCACGTCGCCCGCTGGCTCGGCGTCACCGGCGCGCCGCAGAAGGGGCTGCTGATCGTGGGCAGCACCTCGTGGAGCCTCAGCCTCGCCCTGCAGCTTCGCCAGCTCGACCTGCCGGTGATGATCTCGGACACCAGCTGGCAGCGGCTCTCCTCGCCGAGGCAGGCCGGCATCGCCACCTATCATGGCGAGATCCTGGCCGAATCGACCGACGAACGGCTCGACCTCACCCAGTTCCAGGTCCTCGTCGCCACCACCGAGAACGAGGCGTACAACGCCCTCGTCTGCAGCGAATTCGCGCCCGACATCGGCCGCGATTCGGTCTACCAGCTCGGCGGCATGGGCGACGACGAAGACCATCGCAGCCTGCCCGAAGCCCTGCGCGGCCGTGCAATGTTCGCCTCGGGCCTGGGCGTTTCGGAGATCATGGAGCGGGAAGGCGAAGGCTGGACCTTCCGCAAGACCCGCATCAGCGAGCAGTTCGACTTCGCCCAGGCGCAGGCCGCTCTGGCCGACGAGGCGGACATGCTGTTCGTGCTGCGCAAGGACGGCCGCATCCGCTTCTTCACCCACGCCTCGCGCCCCAGCCCGCAGCCGGGCGACGTGGTCGTCTCCTATGGCCCTTCGCGCCACGGCGAGACCGAAACTTCCCGCCAGACCCCGAAGAAGGAGGCGCCCGCATGAAAGGCATTTTCCCGCATCCATCACCCGTCCTGGCCGCCACGGTAGCCCTCGCCCCGCTGCTCCTCGCGGCCTGCCAGCCGGCAGGACGGGATGACGGACAGCCGGGCGACGACGCGACCGGGGCAGCCGTACCCGACGAGATGGACGATCCCGCCGCCACCCAGGCGACCGACGATGTCATCAAGAAGTCGATCATCCGCGCGGAAGTGGACACCGGCCCGACCGAAGCGGCACCCATCGAGCCGACACAGGTCACAGTCCCGTTCCCCGCCAAGGGAGCCCCGCAAGCCGCAGACCTCGCGATCGCGGACGAGGTGCTTGCCGCGCCGGCCTATCTGGCGGGCGGCCCGGTCACGATCCGGGGCCACAGCGATTCGCGCGGCTCGGACGCCGAGAACCTCGCCGCATCCCGCCGGCGCGCCGAAGCGGTGCGCGATCATCTGGCGGCGAAGGGCGTACCGAAAGAGCGCATGACCGTGATCGCGCTGGGCGAGGCGCGGCCCATCGCGCCCAATCGCAAGCTCGACGGCACCGACGACCCGGAAGGCCGCGCGAAGAACCGGCGGGTGGACGTCAGGGTGGGCCTGCCACCCCCTCCGCCGCCGCAACCGCCACAGCCCTGATCGCGGAGCGCGCGGTCAGTCTTCCAGCTTGCCGAACGGCAGCAGCTTGCGGGCCTCGGCGGCAGCGGCCTTGCCGTTGTTGGCGCGCAGTTCGGGCAGGATCGAGGCGGCGGCCCGCTTCATGACCCCATCGAGCGAAGTCGGCGTCTCCCCGGTGATGGCGGCTTCCGCCCAGCGACGCGCCTTGGCGACGTCGGCATGGTCGTTGCGGATCTGCAGCAACGCGGCCAGGCCGGTGTAGAACGAGCGGTCACCGCCGAGCGAAACCGCGCGCGCAAGCGCCGCCTCCCCGGCCGCCGCCTTGGCGCCGAGCGCGGTGCGGGCAAGGAAGCCGCCCAACTGGTCGATCGCGCCGAGATGCCAGCCGGCGATGACCATCTGGACTTCCGCATCGCGCGGGTTCTGTGCCGCCAGCCGCTCGAAGATGGCGAGCGAAGCCTTCACGTCCGTCCGACTGCGCGTCAGCTTCCCGCGATAGCCGATGGCGACGCCCCGCTGCAGGGTCGCCTCATGGTCGCCCGGCTTCTTCGCGAGGATCCTGTCGGACGCCGCGATGGCCTGCGCGACGAGCGCCAGCGCCCGTGGCTTGTCGGGAGCCTGGAAAGCGGCCGCGGTCAAAAGTTCGCGGGGTGTGTCGGCCATGGCGACGGCTGGAGCAGTGATGGCAATCGTGGCAAGGGCTATCAACGTCGGACGGTACACGCACTCTCCTGCCATAATGGGCAAGCCGCACGATGACCCAAGCCGCGCCTGACGGCCAGCGTTTATCGCCCTGTCGTGCAGGACAGCCCTTCGAGTTGACGTTGGCGGGGCGTGGTTGGAGCGGGTGAAGGGAATCGAACCCTCGTCGTAAGCTTGGGAAGCTTCTGCTCTGCCATTGAGCTACACCCGCATTTCAACGACTTGCGCCGGATGGGGCGCGCCGTTTTCCGGTGGGTTTTTCCACCGAGGCGACGGCCTAGTGCCATGACAGGGCCGGTGTCGTCAACGGATCGGTTCGGAATATCCTCGCCCGCCCGGACGGGGCGTTCAGGCGGCCTGCCCGTCGCGTGCGGGGGGCTGGGTCTTGACCACCCGCAAGGTCGGCGCCGACCGTTGCGCGACCTGGTTGCGGCCATTGCGCTTGGCGTCGTAGAGCGCGGCATCGGCCAGCGCCGCGAAATCGCGCAGGTTGCCCTCGCCGATGGACGCGCAGGCGATGCCGATGCTGACGGTGACGGCACCGCCTCCTCGCCCCGAAGGCAGTCCAAGCTGTTCCACAGACGCCCGCATGCGCTCGGCGATCGCTGCCGCGCCCGCCGGGTCCACGTTGGTCAGGACCGCGGCGAATTCCTCTCCCCCATGGCGCGCCATGAGGTCGGTTTCGCTGCGGACGCATTCGGCAAGGACCAGCGCGACGCTGCGCAGCCGGTCGTCTCCCACGGAGTGTCCGAAGCGGTCGTTGAGCTGCTTGAAATGGTCGATGTCTATCATCAGCAGCGCCAGCCGGCCGGGGGCGTCGTCGCGGCGGCCCCATTCGCGCTGGAGCACTTCGTCGAAGCGCCTGCGATTGGCGATGCCGGTGAGAGCGTCGACATGCGACAGTTCGGTCAGTTGGTCGTGCTCGGCATAGTTGCGCAACTGCATCAGCACGGTGCGCAGGCCGTAGCCCAGCGATGCCGCGATGCAGCCCGCTATCGCCATGTCCGCATCGAAGGAGGCGAGGAGGACGGACACGGTCAGCAGCGTCAGCGGAATCGCCAGCGGGCTGCCCGCGCGCACGACCCGGGCGAAGCGGCGCGGCCTTGCGCCGACCGTGCTCACCTGCACGCCGGACGCGGTGAGGGTCAGCCAGACGAGCAGCAGGAACGGCAGGTCGATGACGAGGTCGGGCCAGTGCCCGAACTGGGTCTCCGCCTGGAAGTGGTTGATGTAGCCCGCGCAGGCGAGGTAGGCGAGCGCATACCCCATCGCGGCGCGGAAGAAGCCGCGACGGCGACCGCCATCGGCGAAATACCGCATGCTGGCGAGGATCGCGATGTAGCCGTTCTCGATGTCGAACATCAGCTTCAGCGCGGCGACGTTACGGGCCTGGGTGCCCGAGGCCGTGCTGAGATGGTTGACGTATTCGTAGAACAGATAGCCCAGCGTCGCCGCCATCGCCGCGTCGAGCAGGCGGACCGGCCACCGCTCGTCCTCGGGGCTCGCCAGTGCGAAGATGAGCGGTACGCCGTAGAGCACATAGAGCAGCATGCTCAGGCGGACCTCGCTGTCGATGTCGAGGAACAGCGTGGCGACCATCGTCGCGGCCATGCCACCGGCCCAGCACAGCATCCCGGCGCCCATCGGGAACCAGCCCTCGAAACCGTCGCGCGATCCGGCGAACCCGCCCCGCAGCAGGCACACTGCTCCTGCCGTGACGGGCGCCGCGATCAGCCAGAAGAACGAGATCTCCATCGTCCCGTCCCGCACGAACACCAGCGTTCCGGCGTGCAGCGCC
>DATKFS010000089.1:0-6126 GCA_035511275.1 Novosphingobium sp. | reverse complement strand
TCGTCAGGCTCATAACCTGAAGGTCGCAGGTTCAAATCCTGCCCCCGCAACCAAATACACAACGACTTACAAAAGCCCCGGCGCCCAACAGCGCACGGGGCCTTTTGTCGTGGCGCAACCCCAGCAAACGTGAGATTGGGCCGCCAGCGCCAGTTCACCCCACGCCAGCCGTCGCTGCCGCCTTTGCCGCAGCCGCCGCGTGGAACACGGAGGGCTCGTAGTAATACGGCTTGATCTCGCAGCACAGACCGTCACGGAACGTGAACATCTCGCACAGCTCCGCAGGCTCAAGCGAGGGGTCGGCGAAGCGCATGGTCAGAACCGCTATCGCCCGGTCGTTGCCCAGGGCAAGGTCCGTGCGCTCCAACGCCGCCACGTCGACCAGGCCCATCGCGACCGAGAACAGTTCCTTCAGCCCACCCTTGCCGTGATAGGCGCCAGCCATCGGCATGGCGTCCGCCTCGTAGGCTACGAAGTCTTCGGTGAGCATGCTTTCCGCCGTCTCCCAATCGCCGACGCCGCAGGCGGCGTAGAGGCGATCGACGAAATCGGTCATGTCTTCGGGTGTCATGCTCATCGATCCTGCTCCGTCTGTTTGGGCAGAGTTTGGCCGCACTGGGCCCCGAGCAAACCTAGCGTTTAGACCAGCCTTCCGCGTGCGGCGCACGCGGCTAAGCAGGATGGCATGGGAAAGGTAAGACAGATTTTGCTGGCACGGCGCCCACTGGGCATGCCCGTGCCGGAGGACTTCGAACTGGCCGAGGCGCCAATGCCCGTGCCCGGCAAGGGCGAGTTCCTCGTCGCCATGCGCGTCGGCTCGGTCGATCCGGCGATCCGCGGGTTCCTCGACGACAGGCCAAGCTACATCGAGCCGGTTGCGCTTGGCGCGCCGGTCAACGGGATGTCGCTGGGCGAGGTCGTGCAGTCGAACAATGCCGACTACCCAGTCGGCACTTTCGTGCGCGCCTTCGCGACATGGCAGGATCACTACGTGCTATCGGCCGAGAGCTGGGGGCTCGAGAAGGTCCGGCAGGAACCGGGCACCGAACTGCATCACTACATGGGAGCGCTTGGTCCCGTCGGTCTGACGGCTTGGGTCGGGCTTTTCGCCGTGGGCGAGGCGAAGCCGGGCGAGACGGTGGTCGTCAGCGCGGCAGCCGGGGCGACGGGTTCGACGGTGGGGCAGATCGCCAAGGCGCGCGGCTGCAAGGTTATCGGCATCGTCGGTTCGCAGGAGAAGGCGAGGGTCGTCCTCGACCTCGGCTTCGATGCCGCCATCGACTATCGCGATACGCCGGACATCGGCGCCGCGATCGCCCGCGTGGCGCCCGAGGGCGTCGACGTCTATTTCGACAACGTGGGCGGCGAGATGCTCGAGGCCATCCTGCCGCTGATGCGGTTGCATGGGCGCGTCGCCGTCTGCGGGATGATCGGGCAGTACAACGACGCCGACCATCCCCATGGCGTGAAGACCCTGTGGCAGCTGGTGGTCAACCGTATCCGGATGCAGGGCTTCATCACCTACGACTATCCGCATGTCCTGGCGCAGGCCCAGGCCGAACTGGACGCCTGGGTGGCGCAGGGCAAGCTGCGCCCGCTCGCCAACGTGCGCGACGGGTTCGAGACGCTGCCGCAGGCTTTCATCGACCTGATGGCCGGTCGCACGATCGGCAAGACGCTGGTGCGTATCTGAAATGAGCACGACAATGACCGAAACCTATCATCCGCTGATCGCCGAGAGCGATTTCCCCGAAGACGGCAAGATCGCCGCCCGCCTTGCGGGCTGGAGCGTGCTCGTCGTCAGGACCGACGAGGGTTTTCGCGCGGTCAACGATCGCTGCACGCACCAGGCGGCGCTGCTCTCGCCCGGGCGGGTGCGACGCGGCGCGATCATGTGCCCGCTCCATGGCGCGCGCTTCGAGGCCGCGACGGGGCGCTGCATCGGCGGTGCCTACGCGGACCTTCGGGTGTTCCCGCTGCGGATCGTGGACGGGATGATCGAGGTGGCGGTGCCCGACACCGCGCCGGGCCCGGACGAGCGGCCGGTGGGCGTCTGAGCTGCCTGCCACAAGCCATAGGTTCCAGTGGCTCGCATAGCCTCTAGCATCATCCCGATAACGATTGGGAGAATGCCGAAATGCCATTTACCGGGCCATTCGAGGACCGCCTCGCCATCCGCGAACTGCTGGAGACCTACGCCGACGCGGTGACGCGCCGCGACGCGGGGGACTGGGGAGCGACCTGGGCGCAGGACGCTGAGTGGTCGTTGCCCGATTATCCCGAGATCGGCACCACCAAAGGCCGCGAGGCGATCGTCGCCATGTGGATCGAGGCGATGAAGGCCTATCCGGGCATCATGTTCGAGGCCTGGCCGGGCTCCATCGAGGTCGAAGGCGACCGCGCGGTGATGCGCAGCTATACCTCGGAGGTCTACGACCATGACGGCGTGACCATGCGCGATCGCGGGGTCTACGAGGACACTTGCATCAAGGTCGATGGGCGGTGGCATTTCGCCAGCCGGTCCTTCCGCAACATTCATCGGCAGCACGCGCCGAAGGGCGTCTGAAGCGCGGCGGTTCCGCCGGGCGAGGGGGGCTTCGACAGGCTCAGCCTGAGCGGGGTCGGGCGGTTTGCGCCACCGCCGCCCACCCTGAGCCTATCGAAGGGTCAGCCCTCGACCTTTGCTTGCGTCGAAACGTCAGATCACCACAGCTTCACGCGCTTTTCGGGCGGCAGGTACATTGCGTCGCCCGGCTTGACGTCGAAGGCCTTGTACCACGCATCGACGTTGCGCACGGTGAGGGCGCGGTACTGGCCGGGGGCGTGGCCGTTGCCGATGACCTGGCGGCGCAGCGCTCCGTCGCGGGTCTTGGTCGCCCAGCTTTGCGCGTAAGCGATGAAGAAGCGCTGGTCGCCGGTCATGCCGTCCACCACGGGCAGTTCCCTGCCGCCGAGCGCCTCGCGGTAGGCGTCGTAGGCGGCGGCAAGGCCGGCGACGTCGGCGCCGTTCTCGCCCAGTTCCAGCTCACCGTTGAGGTGCAGGTCGGGGAAGGGGGCATAGGCGTCGTACTGCGCGACGAGGGCCTGGCTCTGGGTCTCGAAGTGGGCGAGATCCTCGGCGGTCCACCAGTTGCGCAGGATGCCTTGGCCGTCGACCGCGGCGCCGCTGGAATCGAAGCTGTGGCTGATCTCGTGGCCGATCACCGCGCCGATCGCGCCGTAGTTGCCGGCAAGGTCGGCCGAGGGGTCGAAGAACGGTTTCTGCAGGATTGCGGCCGGGAAGTTCAGCGCGTTCTGCACCGGCAGGTTCACCGCGTTGACGAGCTGCGGGTTCATCCACCATTCGCCTCGGTCCTGCGGCTTGCCGAGCTTGGCGAGTTGCTGGAGCGTCTTGCCCCGGATCGCGGCCATGCGGTTGGCGTAGGCGGTGCCGGGCTTGATCGTGACCATCGAATAGTCGAGCCACTGCTCCGGATAGCCCACGCTCACCACCATGCCGTCGAGCTTGGCGCGCGCTTCCTTGCGGGTTGCCGGCGACATCCAGTCGAGCGCGTCGATGCGTGCGGCGAAGGCGTGCTTGATGTGGGTGGCCATGTCCTCGACCTGCGCCTTGGCGGAGGGCGGGAAGTAGGCTTCGACGTAGAGCTTGCCGAGCGCGTTGCCGAGATCGTCGTTGATCGAGGCGAGGGCGCGCTTCTCGCGGGTGCGCTGCTGCGGGGTGCCGGACAGGGTGGTGTCGAAGAAGGCGAAGTGCAGCGCATCGAACTTGGTGGGCAGCACGTCGGTCTGCGCGTTGATGCGGTGGAAGGCGAGCCAGTCCTTCCAGGCATCGAGCGGCTCTGAGGCGACGAGCGCGGCGAGGCCGGTGATCGCGGACGGGCTGTAGGCGTCGAAGGTCTGCTGGCGGGGCATCCGCGCGGCGGTGAAGTAGGCGTCCCAGTCCATGCCGGGCGCGTTCTTCGCGAAGTCGGCGCGGGTCCAGAGCGTGGCGCCCTTGGCGAAGTCGGCGACTTCGGCCTTGCTGGGGTGAGCCTTGGCGATCTTCGTTTCGAGGGCGAGGATGCGCGCGGCGCGCACTTCGCTCTGGTCGATGCCGGCAAGGCGCAGCAGGTCGGCGACATAGGTCTTGTACTGCCCGCGCACGGTGACCATCCGCGCTTCGTCGGAGAGGTAGTATTCGCGGTCGGGCAGGGCGAGGCCGCCCTGATAGAGGTAGGGCACGACTTCGTCGCTTTTCAGCGCCTTGGTGATGAACAGGCCGAAGAGGTTCTCGGTCGCCATGTCGTTGTTGTTGTTGAACAGGTCAAGGTCGCTCTCGGTCTGTTCGCCCAGCACGCGGACCAGCGCGGCCTTGTCCTTGATGGCCGCGTACTTCGCGAAGTCGGCCTTGAGCGGGGCGATGCCCGTCCTGTCGATCGCGGCGGTGTCCATGTAGGCGCGCCAGTAGTCGCGCAGTTTTGCCGCGTCGGAGCCAGCGGCGGGCTTCTGGCCAAGAATCTTCTGGATCAGCGCGATCTGCTGGCGCTCGGTCTCGTCGGCGGCGACGGTGTGCGAGCCGATGCGGCTGCGGTCGGCGGGGATCTCGGCCTTCGCCAGCCAGGCGCCGTTGGCGTAGAGGTAGAACTCGTCGCCGGGCTTCACCGTGGTGTCCATCGCGGTTTCGTCGATGCCGTCGGCGGCGGACGCAGCGGAAACGGCGAGAGGGGCTGCGGCGGTGAGCAGCAGGGCGGTCAGCAGGCGGGTGGCTTTCATCGGGCAATCCTTTCGCAGCGAGGGGACAACGCGTGTCCGCCCGCCGGGTTCATGACAGCGGGCCTAGCGGGTCGGAAAGCCGGGGCCAACCGCGCGTGGTGGAAAATTGCGCGGCGGCGTAACGAAAAGGAGGCGGAGCCGCATGGCCCCGCCTCCTCTCCCGCCCGCAAGGGGAAGGGTGCGATCAGAACTTCTTGGTCACTTCCACCATGACCGTGCGCGGCAGGGTGCCGAAGCCGAGCTGGTCGGCCTTGACGCCCGCCGGGGTGCCGGTGCCGCTGCCGGTCGAGGGGCCGTCGACCACGCCGGTCACGTAGAACTGGTTGGTCAGGTTCTTGCCGATCACGGCGAGCTGCCAGTTGTCGTCCTCGGCGCCGAAGCGGATGCCGGCATCTATCGTCAGGTACTTGTCCTGGCGCGAGAGCGGGTTGCCGAAGCCCGAGGCGAGGTAGCTGGCCGAGTACTTGGAATCGATGTTGATCCCCAGCTTGTTGGCCGAGCCGACCGCCATCTCGTAGTTGAGGCCAAGGTTGCCCGTCCACTTCGGCGCCACCGAAAGCTGCGTGCCCGAAAGGTCCTGCCGCGAGTTGCCGGAAAGGTTGCAGCCTTCCGCCGGGGTCTGCCCGGCATAGCAGGGCGCCAGCGGGAAGTCGGTGTAGCGCGCCTTGTCGTAGTTGATCGAGCCGTGGATGTCGAAGCCCGGGATGCCGTTGGGGGCGAACTGCCATTCCACCTCGACGCCCTTGGTCCGCGCATCGGCGGTGAGGGTCTGGAAGGCGAAGATCGGCGAGTTGAAGAAGTCCACCTGCAGGTTCGAGTACTTGTAGTTGAACGCGGTCACGTTGAAGCGCAGCTGGTTCGACAGCAGGGTGGACTTGAAGCCGATCTCGAAGCCCTCGGCCTTCTCGGGATCGAAGGTGAGGTCGGCGGTGGGATCGGTCGAGAGCTTGGAGTTGATGCCGCCGTTGGAGAAGCCGCCCGACTTGTACGCGGTCTTGTAGGCGCCGTAGACCATGAGGTCGGGGGTGGGCTTCCAGGTCAGCGTGGCTTCGGGCGACCAGTTGGTGAAGTGCTGGCGCGCCACCACTTCGCCGAGGCCGTCGGGGTCGTTCTGGTCGCGGAAGACGCTCGTCAGCAGCGGGTTGTTGTAGGGCTGCGTGAAGAAGCTGTTCTTGGTCTCGTCCGAATAGCGCACGCCGCCCGCCAGTTCGAGGTCGGGCAGGATCTTGTAGGTCAGCTGGCCGAACACGGCCATCGTCTCGCCCTTGGTGAAGCTGTTCTTGGCCGAGGTCACGTATTCGTAGCCCTCCGGCGCGGCGGAATTGGAGACGCCGCCGGTCAGCACGAACTGGTCGAAGTCACGCTGCGTCTTCT
>DATKFS010000088.1:0-3850 GCA_035511275.1 Novosphingobium sp. | reverse complement strand
GATCGCATCGCCGGCTTCCTCGCGCAGGCCGGCGGTGTCGGCGAACACGAAGGGCACGCCCTCGATCGCCACCGCGCGGGTGAGGACATCGCGCGTGGTGCCCGCGAGCGGCGCGGTGATCGCCGCCTCGTCCTCGACCAGCGCATTGAACAGCGTGCTCTTGCCGGCGTTGGGAGGCCCGGCGAGGACGACCCGGTAGCCCTCGCGCAGGGTCTCGGCACGGGGGCGCTTGAGCCAGTCGGCAAGCTCCTCGGCAAGTGCGGCGATGCTGGCGGCGAAAGTCGGCGGCAGGTCGGCGACGTCGTCCTCGTCCCCGAAGTCGAGCACGGCCTCGATCGCCGCCGACGCATCGAGGATGCGGAATCGCCACGCGGCGACCTGGTTGGAAAACGAGCCGCCCACCATCGCGATCGCACTGCGCCGTTGCAGTTCGGTTTCGGCCGACAGCAGGTCGGCCAGCCCCTCGGCTTCGGCGAGGTCCATCCGGCCGTTGGCGAAGGCACGGCGCGTGAACTCCCCCGGCTCGGCGCGGCGCAGGCCCGGCATCGTGGCAAGCGCACTCTCGGTAGCGGCAACGACGGCCCTACCGCCGTGTAGGTGCAGTTCAGCGAGGTCCTCGCCGGTCGCGGTCCGGGCTCCCGGGAACCACAGGACCAGCGCCCGGTCGAGCACTGTTTCACGTGAAACACGCAGAGTCCGGTAGCTGGCGCGGCGCGGTTCGGGCAATCCGCCGGCCAGCGCGGCCAGGGCAGCGCCCGCCTGCGGACCGCTCAGACGGACCACGGCGATGGCAGCAGGCGGCGAACCGCTGGAAAGCGCGAATATCGTATCGTGCATGGCGTTCGGGTGGCCTTCCCAGGCGGGAAGCCGATGGGCGACTTACTCGCCGTCCTTCTTCGGCTTGGTGCCGCCGCTCATCGCCACGCCGCTCTCGATGAACTGCTGGAACAGCTTGAGGCCGAACTGGCCCATCGGCGCGATCTGCTTCGTCAGCTCATTGAGCTGGTCGAAATTGCCGGTGCCTTTCATCGCATTGGTCAGCGCATCGACATAGACGTCATTGGCGCGCGTGACGTCGGGCAATCCGAGAAAACGACGGGCTTCCTCCGGGGAGCATTCGACCTCGACATTGACCTTCATCTGCAGGGCCTCCCGTTGGATTTTCGCAGCATGGGTGACACATGCGCTTGGCAAAGTCCATTGCAAGTGCCTAACTCCGCCCACTGCCGAGAGGCCCCACGAACAGGAGATTCCCGCATGGCAACGAACACCGAAATCCCCACGCTCGACGGCGACGGCGTCATTCCCGCTTACGTGGCCCGGCCCGAGGGGACCCCGCGCGGCGCCATCATCGTCCAGCAGGAGATCTTCGGCGTCGACGCCGGCATCCGCAAGAAGGCGGACGAGTGGGCCACCAGGGGCTACCTCGCGGTGGCACCCGACACCTTCTGGCGGCAGCAACCCGGCATCGAACTCAGCCCTTATGACGAGGGCGAGTTCCAGCAGGCGATCGGCTTCATGATGGGCCACGACTTCGAACTCGGCATCCGCGACATCGAGGCCGTGATCCACTGGATCCGCCGCGAGCAGGACGTGGCCAAGGTCGGCCTCGTCGGCTTCTGCATGGGCGGGCGCATCGCATACATGACCGCCGCGCGCACCGACATCGACGCGTCGGTCGGCTACTACGGCGTCATGATCGACCAGATGCTGGGAGAGAAGCACGCGATCGCCCGGCCGCTCATGCTGCACATTCCCACGGCCGACCACTTCGTCGATGCCGCCGCGCAGAAGGCCATCCACGAGGGTCTCGACGATCACCCGCGCGTCACTCTCTATGACTACGAAGGCCTCGACCACGGCTTCGCCGCCGAGATCGGCGCGCGGCGCGACGAGGCCGGCGCGGAGCTGGCGGACGGGCGCACCGAGGCGTTCTTCGCCGAGCACGTCGGCTGACCATGGCCGACGCCTATCGCATGATCGTGCGCGCCCATGGCGGGCCCGAGGTGATCGAGCGCGAGGATTTCGCGGTCCCCTCCCCCGGCCCCGCCGAGGTGTTGATCGATACCGAGGCCGTCGGCCTCAACTTCATCGACACCTATTATCGCAAGGGTCTCTATCCCGACGCGCTGCCGATCAGCCTCGGTTCGGAAAGCGTCGGGAAGATCGTCGCGCTCGGCGATGGCGTGACGGGGTTTGCCGTGGGCGATCGCGTGGGCACCACGCAGAACGGCGGCGCCTATGCCACGCACCGGGTGATCCCGGCCGCCAAGGCCATGCGCATACCCGAAGCCGTCGCACCCGAGATCGCCGCCGCCGTCATGCTCAAGGGGCTCACGGCCTGCTACCTTGCCGAGGATACGTTCCCCGCCAAGGCCGGAGAGGTTGCGCTCGTCCATTCGGCGGCAGGCGGGGTCGGCTCACTGCTGGTGCCCTGGCTGCTCGACAAGGGGGTGACGGTGATCGCCCATTCCGGCTCGCCCGAAAAGGCGGCGCAGGTTCCGGGCGAGCACTCGCTGTCATGCCCGCTCGAAGACCTGCCCGGCGCGGTGCGCGAGATCACCGGCGGGGCGATGTGCCATGTCGTCTACGACGGCGTCGGCGCCGCGACCTGGGACGCCTCGCTCGCCTGCCTCGCCCGGCGCGGGATGATGGTGAGCTACGGCAACGCCTCGGGCGCGGTGCCGCCCATCGCGGTTCTGGACCTGATGCGCGCCGGCTCGATCTACCTCACTCGGCCCACGCTGGCCGACTACATTGCGACGCCCGAGATGCTGGCGACGAGTGCGAAGAAGCTGTTCGACCGGATCGCCTCCGGTGTCCTGCAGCCGAAGATCGGGCAGACGTTCGCGCTGTCGGATGCGGCCGAGGCGCACCGGGCGCTGGAGAGCCGGGCGACGAGCGGGTCCACGGTGCTGCTGCCCTGACATCCAACGACAAAGAAAAAGGGGCCCGGAACATGTCGTTCCGGGCCCCTTTTTCGTTAATTCAGAACAGCGAGATGATCCCCAGGTTGGGATCCACCCAGCCCTCGTAGATCATCTTCGCCGCCACGTAGAGGATGACCACGAGGCCGACCCATCCGATCCAGCGATAGCGCTCGATATACCGCGCGATGAAGTTCGCCGCGAGGCCCATCATCGCGACGGCCACGATCAGGCCGACGATGAGGATGCCGGGATGGTCGCGCGCCGCGCCGGCAACGCCGAGGACGTTGTCGATCGACATCGAGACGTCCGCCACCGCCACCGAGATGGCGGCGGAAGCGAAGCTCTTGGCGGGCGGCAGGCCGGAACGCTCGTCACCCTCGATCTCGGGCGAGCCGACGGAATGTTCGCCGACCGGGCTGTGGTGCAGCTCGCGGTACATCTTCCATGCGACCCACAGCAACAGCAGGCCGCCCGCGAAGATGAGGCCGACGATGCCGAGCAGCCAGGTCACCACGAGCGCGAAGCCGATGCGCAGCACCAGCGCCGCGATCACGCCGATGGCGATGACCTTCTTGCGCTGGTCGGCAGGGAGACCGGCCGCCAGCGCACCGACGACGATCGCGTTGTCGCCGGCGAGCACCACGTCGATCATCAGCACCTGCAGGAACGCCGAGAGCGCCGCGGGCGTGCCGATGTTCGAGAAGTCCTGGACGATGTGGTGCCATATCTGACCCGGCCCCTGGATCGCAGGGGCCGCGGCGGCGAGGATGGAAAGGATGTCCAAGGTAGGTTGCCCCCTGCCCTAGTCGTTACTGGTTCATCGTCGCGAAGAAGTCCTCGTTGGTCTTCGAGTCCTTCATCTTGTCGAGCAGGAACTCCATCGCATCGACGGTGCCCATCTGCATGAGGATGCGGCGCAG
>DATKFS010000087.1:0-1800 GCA_035511275.1 Novosphingobium sp. | reverse complement strand
GACTCAGGTGACCATCGAATATCTCGGTGGCCAGATCGAGGCGGGCGCGGAGGCGGTGCAGCTTTTCGATTCATGGGCAGGCACGCTCAGCCCCGCGCAGTTCGAGCGCTGGGTGATCGCGCCCAACGCCGCCATCGTCGCGGCCGTGAAGGCGCAGTACCCGCACACGCCGATCATCGGCTTCCCCAAGGGCGCGGGCGAGAAGCTGCCCGCCTATGCCCGCGAGACCGGCGTGGACGCGGTCGGCATCGACGAGACGATCGATCCCGTCTGGGCGAACCGCGAGCTTCCGGAAGGGCTACCGGTGCAGGGCAACCTCGATCCGCTGCTCCTGCTCGCGGGCGGCGAGGAACTCGACGGCGGGGCGAAAGTGGTGCTGGACGCCTTCGCGGACCGTCCCCATGTCTTCAACCTCGGGCACGGCATCGGCCAGCACACCCCCATCGCCAACGTCGAGCGACTGCTCGCCACCGTTCGCGCCTGGCGGCGTTGATACAGGTCATTGAGGACGGGCGCGCGGCCCGCTAGGATACGGGAACCATGGCAATCCTTGCGACTCTCTATCCCTGGCTCAAGGCCGGGCACGTCATCTTCGTGATCTTCTGGATGGCGGGGCTGTTCATGCTGCCGCGCTACTTCGTCTACCATCAGGAAGCGGACCCCGGCTCGGCGGAGGAAGCGCGCTGGGTGGATCGCGAGGCGAAGCTGAGGAAGATCATCCTCACCCCCTCGATGATCCTGACCTGGATCCTCGGCCTGCTCACCGCCTTCGCCATCGGCGCCTTCACCGGCGCGGGTTGGCTCCATGCCAAGCTGCTTTTCGTGGTGCTGCTTTCGGGTTACCACGGCTGGCTCGTCGCCTACGGCAAGAAGCTGGCGCGCGGCGAACGCCCGCTGAGCGGCAGGAAGCTGCGGATGCTCAACGAGATTCCGGGACTTGCCGCCGTGGTGATCGTGATCCTGGTGGTCGTGAAGCCGTTCTAGGAGCCTCGGCATGATCGTTCCCGTCCTTGCCGCCGCATTGGCCCTTGCGGGCCCTACAAGGGCAGACGAGGACGATCTGCACTGCCTTGCCTACCTTTCGATCGCCGCGGGCAAGGTCGAGGGTGAGCAGCGGCACCGTGTCGAAGCGGGCGCGCTCTATTACTTCGGCCGGATCGAGGGGCGATCGCCGCAGCTCGACATCGGGGCGGAACTCGCCAGGATTCTTGAGGCACCCGGTTACGGGCCCGAGACGTACCGGGCAGACAAGGCCCGCTGCCACGTACAACTCGATCCGCTTGCCGGCCGTTTCGAGACCTGGCGCGGCCGCTACGAAGGCGACAGGTAGCCACGCGGCCCGGCGCCGCCCCGGGGCCGGGTCCTTCCGTTCGCCCCGCCCACGCGCCGCCCGGCAGATTGACTCGTTGACCACGCCCGCGCGAACGCTTATCTGAACGGCGTTCCGGCAACAGGGCGCGAGCCTTTGTCTCCTGCCCGGATCCGCTTTCCCCAAGCCCATCGATCCGCCGGCCGACACTACAAATCCATCCGGAATCCAAGAAATGCACCTGAAAGAACTCAAGAAGAAATCATCGGCCGATCTGGTCGAAATGGCAGAAGAACTAGGCGTCGAGGGCGCTTCGACGCTGCGGCGCCAGGACCTCATGTTCGCGATCCTCAAGGAAGTGGCCGAGGACGGCGAGGAGATCATCGGGCAGGGCACCATCGAAGTGCTGACCGACGGCTTCGGCTTCCTGCGCAGCCCCGAGGCGAACTACCTCGCCGGTCCGGACGACATCTACGTCTCGCCCAACCAGG
>DATKFS010000086.1:0-4780 GCA_035511275.1 Novosphingobium sp. | reverse complement strand
TGTTGCCACAGCGCCGGCTTGCGGGGAACACCTTTCGGGCCATTGACAGGCACGAAATACAGTCCGATGCTGCACCGCAATGGACGATGATGATCGACCGCGGCTGCGGTCGTCCGAGGGCAACTTCGGCGCCGCCAGCCTCCTCGCCAGCGAAAGCCTGGAGCGCTATTCGCTGGACGAACTCGACGCACGCATCGTTCTCCTGGAAGCGGAGATCGCACGGGTCCGCGCCCACCGGGACACGTCGTCCGCGCACCGGCTCGCCGCCGATGCGCTGTTCAGGCCGCGATCATCGTGAGCCGGGCAGCCTTCTCTTGCGCCGATCCGGGTGCAACTGCGGGCAACCTCGCAACGGTCCTGATCGTTCCTATATCGATGCTGAAACCTCTTGCCGCCAAGCTCCCCCGCAAGGAGAGTCGTCCCTCCCAATGAAGGTCGCCTAAATGCCCAGTTTCGCCCAAAGCCTTGAAAAGACCCTGCACTCGGCTCTGTCTCACGCGTCTGAGCGGAGCCACGAGTACGCGACGCTCGAGCACCTCCTGCTCGCGCTGATCGACGACACCGACGCGGCGCAGGTCATGCAGGCTTGCGGCGTGGACCTCGGCGACCTGGGCGACGTGGTTCGCCAGTACCTCGACCAGGAATACCAGTCGCTCAAGACCGAGGAGAAGGGCGACCCCGCCCCCACCGCCGGCTTCCAGCGGGTGATCCAGCGCGCCATCCTCCACGTCCAGTCCTCGGGCAAGGACACGGTGACCGGCGCCAACGTGCTCGTCGCCCTGTTCTCCGAACGGGACAGCTACGCCGTGTACTTCCTCCAGCAGCAGGACATGAGCCGCCTCGACGCCGTCAGCTACATCAGCCACGGCATCGGCAAGGGCGGCAAGCGCGTCGAGGAACGCGGCCCCAAGGGCGCGGCGGACGACAGCACCCCCACGCCCGAGGACAAGAACGAGACCAAGGCCGCCGCCGGCAACAAGAAGGACTCGGCGCTCGACCAGTTCACCGTCAACCTCAACGAGAAGGCGCTGAACGGCAAGGTCGACCCGCTGATCGGGCGCGGTCCGGAAGTGGACCGCACGATCCAGATCCTGTGCCGCCGCTCCAAGAACAACCCGCTCTACGTGGGCGATCCGGGCGTGGGCAAGACCGCCATCGCCGAGGGTCTCGCCCGCAAGATCGTCGAGGGCGAAGTGCCCGAAGTGCTCGCCGAAGCGGTGATCTACTCGCTCGACATGGGCTCGCTGCTGGCGGGCACCCGCTATCGCGGCGACTTCGAGGAACGGCTCAAGCAGGTCGTCTCCGAACTGGAGAAGATGCCGCACGCGGTGCTGTTCATCGACGAGATCCACACCGTGATCGGCGCGGGCGCCACCAGCGGCGGGGCGATGGATGCCTCGAACCTGCTCAAGCCGGCGCTGTCGGGCGGCACCATCCGCTGCATCGGCTCGACCACCTACAAGGAGTTCCGCAACCACTTCGAGAAGGACCGCGCCCTGCTGCGCAGGTTCCAGAAGATCGACGTGAACGAGCCGACGATCGAGGACACGATCAAGATCCTGCGGGGCCTGCGCACCGCCTTCGAGGAACACCACAAGGTCAAGTACACGCCCGACGCGATCAAGACCGCGGTGGAGCTTTCGGCGCGCTACATCAACGACCGCAAGCTGCCCGACAAGGCGATCGACGTGATCGACGAAGTGGGCGCGATGCAGATGCTGGTGCCGCCCAGCCGCCGCAAGAAGACCATCACCGCGCGCGAGATCGAGGCCGTCATCGCGACGATGGCGCGCATCCCGCCCAAGTCGGTTTCCTCGGACGACAAGAAGGCGCTCGGCAACCTCGAGCGTGACCTGAAGCGCGTCGTGTTCGGCCAGGACAAGGCGATCACGCTGCTGTCCACCGCGATGAAGCTCAGCCGCGCCGGGCTTCGCGATCCGGACAAGCCGATCGGCTCGTTCCTGTTCTCCGGCCCGACCGGCGTCGGCAAGACCGAAGTCGCCCGCCAGCTCGCCACCATCATGGGCATCGAGCTCAAGCGCTTCGACATGTCCGAATACATGGAGCGCCACTCGGTCAGCCGCCTGATCGGCGCGCCTCCGGGCTATGTCGGCTTCGACCAGGGCGGCCTCCTGACCGACGCGATCGACCAGAACCCGCACTGCGTGCTCCTGCTCGACGAGATCGAGAAGGCGCACCCCGACCTGTTCAATATCCTGCTGCAGGTGATGGACAACGGCCGCCTGACCGACCACCACGGCAAGACCGTCGATTTCCGCAACGTGGTGCTCATCATGACCACCAACGCGGGCGCCTCGGACATGGCCAAGCAGGGCATCGGCTTCGGCGACACCTCGAAGGAGGATGCCGGCGAGGAAGCGGTGAAGCAGATGTTCACGCCGGAATTCCGCAACCGCCTCGATGCGATCGTGCCCTTCGCCTATCTCGCCAAGGACACCATCAGCCGGGTCGTGGACAAGTTCATCCTCCAGCTCGAACTGCAGCTGGCCGACCAGAACGTCCACATCCAGTTCGATTCGGATGCACGCACCTGGCTGGGCGATCGCGGCTACGACAAGCTCTACGGCGCGCGCCCGATGGGCCGCGTGATCCAGGAGAAGGTCAAGCAGCCGCTCGCCGAGGAACTGCTGTTCGGCAAGCTGGCGCACGGCGGCGAAGTCCACGTCTCGGTCAAGGACGACGCGCTCAGCTTCGAGCTGACGCCCTCCGCGCCCAAGGTGACCAAGAAGAAGGTCCCCGTGAAGAAGGCCAAGAAGCCCGGCCCGCGGGCGGACACCAACGCCGACGACTGAGGGCACCTTTCAGCGCGCGCGCGACATACCAACGATGGGGCGGGAACCACGCGGTTTCCGCCCCATTCTCTTGTGATGGCCCGCGAATTCTCCTGGATCAGACCCGAACCCTGGGGAATCCACGTCGTCCCGGCGGACTGCTGGATCGACCCGGCCCGGCCGGTCGATCGCGCCCTCGTCACCCACGGCCATGCCGACCATGCGCGCGGCGGGCATGGCGAGACTTTCGCCACCCCGGCGACCCTCGCGATCATGAAGCTGCGCTACGCCACCGAGGACGGCGCCGTGCCCGTCCCCTACGGCGAGCGGATCGCGCTGGCGGGAGGCGTCCACGTCACCTGGATCCCCGCCGGGCACGTGCTGGGCTCCGCGCAGATCCTGCTGGAGCACGCGGGCGAGCGCATCGTCATCACCGGCGACTTCAAGCGCCGCGCCGACCCCACCTGCCCGCCTTTCGAGGTCACGCCCTGCGATGTCCTCGTCACCGAAGCGACCTTCGGGCTCCCGGTGTTCCGCCATCCGCCCGTCGAGCAGGAGATCGCCAAGCTGCTCTCCGCCCTCGCCGCCAACCCGGAGCGCTGCGTGCTCGTCGGCGCCTATGCGCTCGGCAAGGCGCAGCGCCTGATCGCCGAACTGCGCCGGGCCGGGCACCGCGACACCATCTGGCTCCACGGCGCGATGGAGCGCATGTGCCGCCTCTACGAGGAATGGGGCGTGGAGCTTGGCGATCTTCGCCTCATGTCCGACGCCACCAGGGAGCAACTGGCGGGCAGCGTGGTCGTCGCCCCGCCCTCCGCGCTCAACGACCGCTGGAGCCGCCGCCTGCCCGATCCGATCACCGCCATGGCCTCGGGCTGGATGCGCGTGCGCCAGCGCGCCCGGCAGCGCATGGTGGAGCTGCCGCTGGTGATCTCCGACCACGCGGACTGGGATGAGCTGACGCAGACCGTGGTGGACGTCGATCCGGCCGAGACGTGGATCACCCATGGCCGTGAGGAAGCGATGCTGCGCTGGTGCCAGCTCAACCAGCGCAAGGCGCGGGCGCTGGCTCTCGTGGGGTATGAGGACGAGGATGACTGACCGGATTCACGCGAAGGCGCGCAGACGCGGAGAAGAACGAGCGAGAGACGCAGGGACGCAGAGAAGCCGCGCTTGCGGCGAAGCCGCCTTCGTATCGACGCCGCGTATGCCGCAAGGTCGGCAAAGGGAGAAAGCCCACCGCGCGGAAGGACATCTCTGCGTCCCTGCATCTCTGCGTGCATCCCAACGCCTTCGCGCCTTCGCGCTTTTGCGCGACCTGAACGCCCTTTCCTTCGCGTCTCCGCGCCTCAGCGTGTCCCCCTAGATGGAAGAGTTCGCCGCCCTCCTCGACGCGCTGGTCTATACCCGCAGCCGCAACGCAAAGCTCAAGCTGCTGGCGGACTATCTGCGCGACACGCCCGATCCCGACCGCGGCTGGGCGCTCGCCGCGTTGACCGACGGGCTGGACTTCCCGGCGGTGAAAAGCTCGACCATCCGCAACCTGCTGACCGAGCGCGTCGACCCCGTGCTCTGGACGCTGAGCCGCGACTATGTGGGCGATTCGGCCGAGACCGCCAGCCTGCTCTGGCCCGAGCCTCCGGAAGCCCCCTCCCCGCCCACCGTGGCGGAAGCGGTGGATGCCCTGTCCCGCATGACCCGCGCCAACGTCATGGCGGAACTGCCGCGCCTGCTCGACCGCCTCGATGCCGAGGGGCGCTATGCCCTGCTCAAGCTGGCGACCGGCGCCATGCGCATCGGCATTTCCGCGCGGCTGGCCAAGACCGCCTTCGCGCAGGCCTTCGGCGTCGCCGTGGAGGACGTGGAGGAGCACTGGCACGGACAGGCCCCGCCCTATGCCGCGCTGTTCGACTGGGCCGCCCACGGCGCCGAGCCGCCACGCTCGGAGGACCTGCCGCTGTTTCGCCCCTTCATGCTCGCGCACGGGC